>JAFNAG010000105.1 GCA_017860135.1 Acidobacteriota bacterium | reverse complement strand
ACGAGAAGGTGGCGGTGGTCGGGGCTGGACCTGCAGGCCTGTCCTGTGCCTACCAGCTCGCCCGGCGGGGATATCCCGTTACGGTGTTTGAGGCCTTCAGCCAGCCGGGGGGCATGCTGCGCTACGGGATCCCCCGATACCGTCTGCCGCGGGAAGTGCTGGATGCGGAAACCCGGAAGATCCTGGACCTGGGTGTCGAACTCAAGTGCAACTTCGTCGTGGGCAAGGACATTTCTCTCGAGAAACTCCGCGAGGAATACAGAGCCGTCTTCGTCGGCATCGGCGCACACCAGGGCCTGAAGCTCGGAGTCGAGGGCGAAGACGCATCCAACGTATTCACCGGCACGGAGTTCCTCAACCGGGTCAACAGCGGCGATGAAGTCCAGGTCGGGAAGAAGGTGATCGTCATCGGTGGCGGGGATACCGCCATCGATGCGGCCAGGGTCAGCAAGCGCCTGGGAGCCGAAGTTACCATCCTCTACCGTCGAACACGAACCGAAATGCCGGCCATTGCGGCGGAAATCGAAGGCGCACTCGAAGAAGGCGTGCAGATTGAGTTCCTGGCGGCGCCGACGGCCATTCTGAGGAATAACGGTGACGCCGTTGGGATGCGATGCATCCGGATGGAGCTCGGAACCCCCGACGCTTCCGGGAGGCGCAGGCCCATCCCCAGGCCGGGATCGGAATTCGATGTCGAAGCTTCCACAATCATCGCGGCCATCAGCCAGGAGCCCGCATTCGTCGGATTCGATGGCCTGCACGAAGGCAAAGACTGGATCAAGGCGGACAACTTCGGCAGAACCCCGCAGGAAGGGACTTTCGCCGGAGGTGATGACGTGGAGCTCGGCCTGGTGACGATCGCCATCAGCCAGGGCCGCTTCGCCGCCGATGCCATCGATGCGTACCTGCGTGGCAAGCAGCTCGAGAAGCCCGCAGTGTCCACGCCGCCGGCGGCGTTGGAAAAGATGAAACTCGACTGGTACAAGCCCGCGGCCCGGCATGAAAGGGAGCACCTGCCGGTCGGACAACGCGACATGAATGCCGAGATCGAATCCGGGCTATCCGAGGCGGAAGCCATGGAGGAAGCCAAACGCTGCATGTCGTGCGGGATGTGCATGGATTGCGAAACCTGCTGGATGTACTGTACCAACAGCTGCTTCGTGAGGCTGCCGAAAGGCGAGCATTATCGTGTCAAGCTGGAGGTATGCAACGGCTGCAAAAAGTGTGCCGAGGCATGCCCCTGCGGGTATATCGACCTCATTTAATGCTGCAAACAGCCGGCCAGCCGGCCGGTAACATAAGGAGTGCTGCATCATGCCTACTTTTGAAATCAACGGAAGGTCTTACGCAGTCGACGAGGATGGATTCCTGGATGACCCTCAGATTTGGAACAATGATGTTGCGAAGGATTTTGCAGCCACCGAGGGTGTGGCCGAGCTCACCGAGGATCACTGGAAGGTGATCAACTACATCAGGAACTATTACCTTCAGTTCGGCATCGCCCCGATGATCCGGAAGCTCTGCAAGGAGACCGGCTTCAAATTGAACGAGATTTACGGCCTGTTCCCTTCCGGACCCGCCAAGGGCGCCTGCAAGCTCGCAGGCCTTCCCAAGCCGACCGGCTGCGTATAGAGGATCTCAGGCTCGCGATTTCCACGCTGCATCTGCGGAACGGTAGAATGGCAGTGAAGCCCATGGAACCATCCCTGACTGCGTTGTTGAAGGATCGGAAAAGCGAGGTCGTCGGAGAATGGCTCGAGCAAACGCTCCGAACCTATCCTGAATCCGCGTCACGGTTCCTGTCCCTGGAAAAGGATCCTTTTCGCAATCCCGTCGGAAACACGCTCAAGTCCGGGCTGACGGCGCTTTGCGATCACATCATGGGTGATGCGGATCCGGCGGAGGCGGCACAGGCGCTGGATGGGATTGTGAGAATGCGCGCCGTCCAGGATTTCAGTGCCGGCCAGGCCGTCGCTTTCATCTTCCTCTTCAAGCGTGCCATGCGCGGAGTTTTACGGGGCGATGTGACGAGGTTCCCCGAGGAAGCCGCGGCTCTCGAAGCGAGGGTCGACGAGCTTGCGCTGCGGGCATTTGACGTTTTCATGAAATGCCGCCAGCAGACATATGAAATCAAGGCCAACGAAGCCAGACGCAGGGTGGCGATCCTGGAAAGATCCTTCCAGAGGAAGTCCTCGGAACCAACCGGCTGAAACGAGGTGAGGTTTCATGAATTTTTTCTATGCTCTGGTCGGTGCCATCATCGCTGCAATGTTGGGCTACCTGGGAGGATCCTGGGCCGGATTGCAGACGATCTTCGGTGTCGTGATCCCATACGCGGCCATCGTTATTTTCCTCGCCGGGATCGCCTACCGCGTTGTCCGCTGGGCACGGGTCCCGGTCCCCTTCCGCATTCCTACCACCTGCGGGCAGCAGAAGTCTCTTCCCTGGATCAAGGCCGGCCAGCTCGAAAACCCCAGCACGGTCATGGGAGTCGTCGCCAGAATGACACTGGAGATTCTCCTGTTCCGCTCCCTGTTCCGGAACACGAAGGCCGAGTTGCGCCAGGGACCGAAGCTGATCTTCGGGGAAAACAAGCTTCTGTGGCTGAGTGCGCTGGCTTTCCATTGGACTTTCCTGTTCGTTTTTGTCAGACATTTGCGGTTCTTCATGGAGCCCGTCCCCGCTCTCGCGACAGCTCTGGAAAGTGTCGATGGTTTTTTCCAGATCGGCGCCCCCGTGCTGTATTTGACGGACCTGATCCTCCTGGCGGCACTGGCCTACCTGCTTCTGCGCCGGCTCCTGGATTCCCAGGTCCGCTACATCTCCCTGTTCGCGGATTACTTCGCACTCTTCCTCCTGATCGGGCTGGCCGGTTCGGGTGTCTGGCTGCGATACTTCACCCGGACGAACCTCGTGGAGATCAAGCAGCTTGCCATGGGCCTGGTCACCTTTTCGCCGGTGGTGCCCGCGGGGATGCACCCGTTGTTTTTCATGCACCTGTTCCTGTTGAGCGCACTCCTTGCCTACTTTCCGTTCAGCAAGCTGATGCATCTGGGAGGTGTGTTCCTCAGCCCGACCCGAAACCTCGCGAATAACAACAGGATGAAGAGGCACGTGAATTCGTGGAATGCTCCCGTCGCGGTCCACACCTACCAGGAGTGGGAGGAAGAGTTCAGAGACAAGCTCGTTGCATGTGGCTTACCACTCGAGAGGCAATAGACGATGGCGGAACAAAACCCGAGCCCCGACCAACTCGTTCAGATCAGCTATGCCCCTGACGGCAAGGACTGGATGAATCCGGCGGTCGATTTCCGCAAGGGAGTGTACTGCTACGCCGCCGCGCCCAAGAACCTGGAGTACGTGGGCTTTCCCAACCCGAGGGAATGGCAGCCGTTCGACAAGGATTGGAAACTGCCGTCTGACTGGGAACAGATCATCCTGAAGGGCATGAAGGAAAGACTCGAGAAATACCGTTCCTTCCGCCTGTTCATGGATATCTGCGTTCGCTGCGGCGCGTGTGCCGACAAATGCCACTTCTACGTCGGTTCCGGAGACCCCAAAAACATGCCCGTGCTGCGCGCCGAGCTGCTGCGGTCGGTTTACCGCAGGTACTTCACGCCGGCCGGAAGGGCGTTCGGCAGGCTGGCCGGCGCACGGGATCTGACCGAAGATGTCCTCAAGGAATGGTTCTTTTATTTTTACCAGTGCACGGAGTGCCGTCGATGCTCGGTCTTTTGTCCTTACGGCATCGACACGGCGGAAGTGACCATGATCGGCCGGGAACTGTTGAATCTGGTGGGATGCAACATCAACTGGGTCATGGAACCTGTGGCCAATTGCTACCGCACGGGCAACCACCTCGGCATCCAGCCGCACGGCTTCAAGGACAGCATCGATTTCGCCGTGGATGACCTCGAGGAGAACATAGGAGTCCGCGTGGAGGCGCCCATCAACAGGAAGGGCGCCGAGATCCTGTTCGTTGTGCCCTCCGCCGACTATTTCGCGTCGCCGCACTACTACACGCTGCTCGGATACCTGATGCTGTTCCATGAGATCGGCCTGGATTACACCTTCAGCGCTTTTGCCTCCGAGGGAGGGAACTTCGGCCTGTTCACTTCCCACGAGATGATCAAGCGCCTGAACGCAAAAATCTACGCCGAGGCGAAGCGGCTGGGAGTGAAATGGATCATAGGCGGGGAGTGCGGCCACATGTGGCGGGTTCTGCACCAGTACATGGATACGATGAACGGGCCCGCCGATTTTCTCGAAGAGCCGGCATCCCCGATCACCGGGACGAAATTCGAGAACGCCCGCTCGACGAAGATGGTGCACATCTGCGAGTTTACCTCCGACCTGATCCGGAACAACAAGCTGAAGCTGGACCCGAGCCGGAACGACCACTGGAAGGTGACGTTCCATGATTCGTGCAACCCGTCCCGGGCCATGGGGCTCCTCGAGGAGCCGCGCTACATTCTCCGGAAGGTGTGCAACTCCTTCCATGAGATGCCCGAAAACACGATCCGGGAGCAGACCTTCTGCTGCGGCAGCGGCGCCGGCCTGGGAACAGACGAAAACTTCGAAATGCGAATGCGGGGAGGATTCCCGCGCGCCAACGCCGTCAAGTACGTGAAAGAGAAGTACGGCGTCAACCTCCTTGCCTGCATCTGCGCCATCGACAAGGCCACGCTTCCTCCCCTCCTGGAATACTGGGTGCCGGGAGTGGAAGTAGGTGGAGTGCACGAACTGGTCGGCAATGCCCTCGTAATGAAAAGCCAGGGGCCGCGGGAAACCGATCTTCGCGGCGAGCCTCTTGCAACCCGGAAGGATCAGAAAGCCCATGCGTGATCAAGGACTCATAATCGGCGGTCTGGCGGTGTTCCTCGGGCTCATCACCTTCCCGATCACCTACAACGTCATGTCCGGGAAGACATCGGAACCGCCCAAGCTTCAGCTTCCGGCTGCGGAAAAGCAGTGCGTGGCACCCATCGAATACATGAAGGCATCGCACATGAAACTGCTCTTTCAGTGGCGCGACGAAAGGGTCAGGCAAGGCGTTCGCACCTACACGGCCTATGACGGCAAGACGTATACCATCAGCTTTACGGGAACATGCCTGTCACAGTGCCACACGGACAAGGCCGAGTTCTGCGATCGCTGCCACAACTACGTGGGCATCCGGACCCCCAATTGCACGGACTGTCACGTCGACCCAAAACTGATTCAGCGGAGCGGGGAATGATCATCAGTCGAAAAAGATTCCTCCAGGTGACGGGAGCGTCGCTCCTGGTCGCTGCGGGCGAAAGCAGGACGAGAGCTTTCCCGGGCCTGGCGCAGGGCGAGGCCCCGGCGCTTCGGGCGGCAGAGCTCAAGGCGGGCCGGTGGGCCATGGTGATCGATGTGGCGAAATGCGCCCGGGAGGAAGGCTGCACCCTATGCGTCGATGCCTGCCACGCAACGCACAATGTACCCGCCATAGGCGACCGCGCCCGCGAGGTGAAATGGATCTGGAAGGACTCGTTCCACAAGGTCTTTCCCGATCAGGAAAACGAGTATCTTGCCGCGGAGATACGGGAGACTCCGGTGCTCGCTTTCTGCAACCACTGCGACAACCCTCCCTGCGTCCGGGTCTGTCCCACGCAGGCGACCTGGAAGCGGGAGGACGGCATCGTCATGATGGACTGGCACCGGTGCATCGGTTGCCGGTACTGCATGGCGGCGTGCCCGTACGGATCGCGCAGCTTCAACTGGGCGGATCCGAAGCCCCACGTCCAGAAGCTGACCGCTGCATTTCCCACGCGCACCAAAGGCGTCGTCGAAAAGTGTACCTTCTGCGAAGACCGGCTTGGCAAAGGGCAGCTGCCGGCCTGTGTGGAAGCCTGCCCGGAAAAGGCGATGGCGTTCGGCGATCTTCTCGATCCCCGCTCCCTGGTGCGGGAGCTGCTCGGGTCGAAGTACAGCATCCGGCGCAGGCCGGAGCTGGGCACAAAACCTGAGATCTATTATCTCGTGTGAGGCGCGGCTCATGTTCATGTTTGAAAAGGCAGTCGTCGGGGGACGCCGGTACTGGATCTGGATCCTGTGCCTGCTGGCCGTGATCGGGCTCGGTTTTGCCGCATACCTGCGGCAGTTGAACCAAGGGCTGGCCATCACGGGCATGAGCCGCGACGTGACCTGGGGCATCTACATCGCCCAGTTCACCTTCATGGTGGGTGTCGCCGCCTCTGCGGTCATGGTGGTTCTCCCCTACTACCTCCACAACTTCAAGGCTTTCGGCAAAATCACCATTCTGGGTGAGTTTCTGGCAATCTCCGCCGTGACGATGTGCATGCTGTTCATCTTCGTCGACATGGGGCAGCCGACGCGCGTGCTGAATGTGCTTCTCTACCCGACGCCCAATTCCCTCATGTTTTGGGATATGCTCTCGCTTGGCGGCTACCTGCTGCTCAACGCTGCGATCGCACTCGTCACCCTGAGCGCCGAGCGAAAGGGCGTTGCCCCGCCGGCGTGGATCAAGCCCGTCATCCTGCTCTCCATCCCGTGGGCGGTCAGCATTCATACCGTCACCGCCTTCCTGTACAGCGGCCTGCCGGGCCGCTCGTTCTGGATGAGCGCTATCCTCGCGCCCCGGTTTCTTGCTTCCGCATTTGCGGCCGGGCCTGCATTGCTGATCCTGCTCTGCGTGTTGATCCGCAAGCTGACTCATTACGATGTCGGGCGCGAAGCCATCCAGAAGCTCGCTCTGATTGTGACGTACGCGATGATCACGAACGTCTTTTTCCTGCTGATGGAGGTCTTCACAACTTTCTACAGCAGGCTTCCCGAGCACATGGAACACTTTCAGTACCTGTTTGTCGGATTGGAGGGGCAGGACTCGCTCGTTCCCTGGATGTGGGCCTCGGCGATCCTGGCCGTGATCTCGCTCGTGTTGCTGATTACACCGGGCGCGCGCAGGAACGAAAAGGTCCTCCTGTGGACCTGCGGGATCGTTTTCCTTTCGCTCTGGATCGACAAGGGGCTCGGACTCATCGTGGGGGGATTCATCCCCTCGCCCCTGGGCGCCGTCACCGAGTACGCGCCCACCATTCCGGAAGTCTCGATTACCCTCGCCATCTGGGCGATCGGTTTCCTGATGGTCACCGTGTTTTACAAGATCGCACTGTCCATTCGGGAGGGATTTAACTCATAATGAGGTCCTTGCCTGCGGACGCCGGCGGGAGGAGACGGCAGGAGTTGCCGTTGCGTGCTGCAGGCGCATCGAGGAGCGTTCCTGCATGGCCTGCGCAAAATGCCATGAGGATCACAGGAATACAACGTGGAATATGGCCGCCATGCCCGGACTGAGCTCGTGGCCTTTTGATCTCTTCGCCGTAAACCACCGCCTCCGGCGGTAAAACACGAAAGAGGTATACTCGTATGCACTGTTTGGTTCGCTTGGCTTTGATGCTGGTTCTCACAGCTGCCAGCCTGGGTGGACCGGCGGCCTTCGCACAGGTCCCGCAGGAACAGCCGGTTCCCGCAGTACATCAGGGTGGGGAAGCTACTCTCGTTCTTCCGGATCTTTCCCAGGTCGATTTCGGTGGAATCAATGCGCGCACTCTCCTGATCTCGGGTCTCTTCGTCTGCCTGCTTGGTCTGTTGTTCGGTCTGGTGCAGTACGTACAGATTAAAAATCTTCCTGTCCACGCCTGCATGCGCGAGATCTCGGAGCTGATCTACGAAACCTGCAAGACTTACCTGATACAGCAGGGCAAGCTCCTTCTGGTGCTGGAGATTTTCATCGGAACGGTCATCGTCCTGTACTTCGGAGTGCTGCGGCATTTCGATTGGTCCAAAGTGATCATCATCGTCATCTTCAGCCTGATCGGCATCGGTGGGAGCTACGGAGTGGCCTGGTTCGGGATCCGGATCAACACTTTTGCCAATTCGAGGACGGCATTCGCGAGTCTGCGCGGCCGGCCTTTCCCACTTTTCGCCATTCCGCTCAAGGCAGGGATGAGCATCGGGATGGCTCTGATCAGCGTCGAGCTTTTCATGATGCTCTGCATCCTGCTCTTCGTGCCCGCGGATTACGCGGGCCCCTGCTTTATCGGCTTCGCCGTGGGCGAGTCCCTGGGCGCGGCCGCGTTGCGAATCGCGGGAGGCATCTTCACCAAGATCGCCGACATCGGTTCCGACCTGATGAAGATTGTCTTCAAGATCAAGGAAGACGATGCCCGAAACCCGGGCGTGATCGCCGATTGCACGGGCGACAACGCGGGGGACTCCGTCGGGCCGACGGCGGACGGATTCGAAACCTACGGCGTGACGGGTGTGGCGCTCATCACGTTCATCCTTCTGGCAGTGCCCCAGGCCGTAGTTCAGGTACAGCTGCTGACATGGATATTCGTGATGCGCATCATGATGATTTTCGCGAGCAGCCTGTCGTACTGGGTAAACCACGTCGTTGCCAAGGGGCGGTTTGGAGAATCAAAAGCCATGAATTTCGAGGCGCCCCTCACATCCCTGGTCTGGTTGACCTCTATTGTCTCGGTCGCAATCACCTACCTGGTTTCCTACCTCATGATCGGGAATCTCGGTGATGGCAGCCTGTGGTGGAAGCTCTCGACCGTGATCACCTGCGGCACGCTGGCCGGCGCCATCATCCCCGAGTTGGTGAAAGTGTTCACCTCCACCAAATCCGGCCATGTGAAGGAGGTGGTTATATCTGCCCGTGAAGGAGGAGCTTCCCTGAACATCCTGTCCGGGTTGATTGCCGGCAACTTCAGCGCCTACTGGCTCGGCCTCGCCATCGCCATCCTGATGTTGATCGCTGCAACGGTGAGCACCTTCGGCCTGAGCGCGCTCATGATCGCGCCGGCGGTCTTCGCCTTCGGCCTGGTTGCTTTCGGCTTTCTGGGAATGGGACCCGTGACGATCGCCGTCGATTCGTACGGCCCGGTCACCGACAATGCGCAGTCCGTGTATGAGCTCTCCGTCATCGAGCAGATCCCCGATATCACAAATGATATCAAGAAAAACTTCGGCTTCGATGCCGATTTCGAGCATGCCAAAGACCTGCTCGAGGAGAATGACGGCGCCGGCAACACGTTCAAGGCGACAGCCAAGCCGGTGCTCATCGGAACGGCGGTCACGGGCGCGACCACGATGATCTTCTCCACCATCATCATGCTGACCGCGGGGCTGACGCAGAACCTCGACAAGCTCTCCATCCTGCATCCGCAATTCCTGCTCGGAATGATCATGGGCGGAGCGATGATCTACTGGTTTACCGGCGCATCCACCCAGGCGGTCAGCACGGGCGCCTATCGCGCCGTGGAATTCATCAAGGCGAACATCAAGCTGGAAGGCGTGGAGAAAGCCTCGGTCAAGGACAGCAAGCGGGTGGTGGAAATCTGCACGCAGTACGCGCAGAAAGGGATGTTCAACATCTTTCTCACCGTTTTTTTCGCCACGCTGGCATTCGCCTTTTTCGAACCCTACTTCTTCATCGGCTACCTGATTTCCATCGCGATTTTAGGATTGTTCCAGGCGGTCTTCATGGCCAATGCCGGCGGTGCCTGGGACAATGCGAAAAAAATCGTCGAAGTGGACCTGAAAGAGAAGGGAACAGCACTGCACGCCGCCACGGTGGTCGGCGACACGGTGGGAGATCCGTTCAAGGACACATCCTCCGTCGCCATGAACCCGGTGATCAAGTTCACAACCCTGTTCGGGCTGCTGGCGGTGGAACTGGCCGTGGAGATGACGGCCGACGTAGGCCCGGCGTTCGGCTATGCGCTGTCGCTGGTGTTTTTCCTGGTTTCGGTCTTTTTCGTGCGTCGTTCCTTTTATGGAATGCGCATCAAGTCCGGCGCTTAGGGAATGCGTCTGATTTCCGGGACGGCGGTGGCGGCCGCCGGCACCGACTTTTGCAGTTGTCGTGGTTGCGGAGGATGAAAAGCACGCAGGCGGAAGAGGGTGTCTGACGGTCGGAGAAATGCCGGGAGCGCGGTCGTGCCGCCCGCTCTCGGGAGAGAATTGGGGACCAATGTGCTGACGACGGCAGGAGTTTGCCGTCGGGGATATAGAGAATGCGGGCTTTGCGGGCGGGACGCCCGCGCTCCATTGTGCAGGATATATGCAGTTATTTGCCTTGGGACTGAATCATCACTCGGCTCCCATAGAAGTGCGCGAATGCCTCGCCATCCCTTCCCACCGGCTGGGTGAGACGCTTCTCGGCCTCCGGGACAGGACGGGCATCGCCGAAATCGTCCTTTTGTCGACGTGCAACCGGTTCGAGGCATATCTCTGTTCGCAGGACGATGCCAAAATTTCCTCCGCGCTGTACCGGTTGTTCCGGCCTGCGCTGCAGCATCACATGCCGGAGACGCATCTGTACGAGTTTCCGGATTCCGCTGCGGCACGCCACCTGTTTCGCGTTGCAGCCGGCCTGGATTCCATGGTGCTCGGCGAGCACGAAATCCTCGGCCAGGTCAAGCAGGCTTATGTTGCCGCCCACGCGGCCGGGACCACCGGAAAGCTCCTCAACGTGCTGTTCCAGCGGAGCCTGTTCGTCGGCAAGCGCGTCCGGACCGAAACCGGCTTGGCACGAGGCGCCGGCTCGGTTGCAAGCCTCGCGGTCGCGATGGCAAAGCGCGTGCTCGGGTGCCTCGAAGAGTGCAGGGTGATGATCCTGGGGGCGGGCGAAATGGCCGAGCGGACTGCCATGCACCTGCTCGCCCACAAGGTGCGAAGCTTCATCGTCTCCAACCGGACTTACGAGCGCGCCTGTGATCTGGCCGCGAGATTCGGCGGCCTGGCGCTCAGCTTCCGAGAGGGACTGCAGCACATGGCAGATGCCGACATCGTCATCTGCTCCACAGCTGCCCCCCATCCGGTCATACGGCCCGAATTGGTTCGCGAAATGATGGGACGCCGGCGCGGCCGTCCGCTGATTTTCATCGACATCGCCATGCCCCGGGATGTGCATCCCGAGGTGCATTGCATCGAAAACGTCCATGTTTACGACCTCGACGACCTGCAGGCGATCGTCGATCAACGCATGGCAGACCGCGAAAAGGAAAAGCGCGCGGCCGAAGCGATTGTGGAAGAGCAGGTGCAGGAATTCCAAGGCTGGCTTGCATCGGTCCGTAGCGGCAGGGAGTGCTGCCTGCGCCATTGCAGCCGCCTGCTGAACGCAAGTTGATCGAACGCACGGCCCCACGGGAAACCGGCAGACCGAGGATTTGCACACCTCCGCTTCTCCACCCGCCGCCCCCTCATTGCAGGCTGAAACCACGGCTTTTGGCACCCCAACTCTGAATAGATCTTCCGTTCCGACGTTTTGTTGAAGTGGAAAGATGCGCCCGATACGATGGAACAACCAGCGGAATCAGGGTAGTAATCGGTATCGAATTCCGAACAGAAATCGAGCCGCCGCGTGGATGCCGGCCACGATATGATGTCGATTCCCGATTCCGGGGGGGGGCGCGGCTGTATCCCGCAGTGCAAGCCAAAGCCACGCTTTCCAGGCGCGGATGCATGCCAGGAGAACCGGCGCAAGCCGCACAGGCTGGATGGATCAGCCGCTCCGTCCCGCGTTCCGCAGTACGAGGGCCATCCTTGCGGCCCATTCTTCCGCCGGGCCGCTGGCCCTCAGCCTTGTCACCGCCCGGTCGATGTCATACGGGATGCGCTTCAGCCGTATGTCTCCATCCTCCCAGACGGCATAACACGCGCGCGGGTTCCCATCCACGGGCATTCCGAGACTGCCCGGGTTGACGACGGTGAGCCTGCCGATCATGCGCACGAATGGCCGGTGGGTGTGTCCGACAAACAGCCACGCCTCCCGATTCGGCAAGTCCTCCAGGGCGGCGCGCCACTCCTTTTCAGATGCGTCACCGTCCAGGTATTCGTATAAAGGATCCCGGGGCGTCGCGTGACAGAGGTGAAAACGGGCGGACGCAACATCCAGGGAGAGGCGCACCGGCAGTCGCCCCAGGTAGCTCAAGGCATCCGCGCTCAACAAAGGGCGGAAGTGAGCTCGTGTGGCGGCCGAGAGCGCATGGGAAAGCGGCGAGCTTCGGCAGTCGTCACCAGTGGCCATCGCATGATCATGGTTGCCCCGGACGGAGACGGCGGATCGTTGCCGAACCCAGCCGATGGCATCTTCCGGTGCCGGGCCATAGTCCACGACATCCCCCAGCACCAGGAGACTGTCAAAGGATTCATCGATGGCTTCGAGGGCATCAACATTTGCGTGGATATCGGTGAGAATCAAAAAGCGCATCGGCCCTCCCGGAGCTGGCTCCGAAGATGGATCATGGACTCAGGGAGCCGGCAGGAGGTGGAATCCCTGGCGGGCGAAATGCGGATCGAAGCTGAAGGCCGTCTCAATGCCGCGCTCCCGCATGATCAGGAAGCTGGTCCAGTCCGTCAGGCTGATCGCAGGCTGATTGGCTGCTACCAGCGCAGTCAAGGCTTCTTCGTGGAGCCTCGTATCCACCCACACAATGTCCAGAATCGCCTGGAAATCGGCCTTCCACCTTGCCACTGCGTCCAATCCGAGCCGGGCTTGGATCAGGGCCAGGGTTTCCAGTACGACGTACGAAGAGGAGAGCAGAAGAGTTTTTTCCGGAGACATTCGTGAAAAGGCGTCCGCTGCCGCACCATGAAACCGGTCATCCGCATCGACCAGGGCGTAGAGTGCGGATGCGTCGGCGAACAGGAGGTTCATGGATTGAGATCCTTGGAGAGGTAACGGTCGTGCTTCTCAGAGACATCCTTACGGCCTGAGGTGAATCCGCCCACGAGAGCTCGAGCTCTTTCCCACCTCCGGCTGCGTTCGTAAAGCGCCAAAGCCAGGTCTACTCCCGTCCGGACGACGTGCGCCATCGACACTCCCTGTTCACGGGCGATTTTCTGCAGCTTCCGATAATTTGCCTCGTCCAACTGGATCTGCGTACGGATCATGTCATTACACCGGATGATGATTGCATGCTAACACACAATCGATTTTCGGGCAATTGAACCGAAGTCGCCGCAAGGCGCACGATGCGGCGGGCGCTAATCAGGTCTTGATCCGGATGCAAATCTATAATAAGAGTCACAGCGAAGGGGAACCGGTTTATCTCACCGTCCGGGTTCTCAGGAAGCCTCCCGGCGGAATCAGAGGTAACTGTGGTGAACACGCGCCTGGGAAGCGAGAGCATTCAATGATGTGGGAAGTCAACGAGCGAGCGTGCAAATATAATGATCAGCGCTAGTTGGTTGATTTCATTGAACTACTGCTTGACACTGCGACGCTGTGGTCGTAACATTGGTTGGTTGTCGCGGGGTGGAGCAGTCTGGTAGCTCGTTGGGCTCATAACCCAAAGGTCGAAGGTTC
>JAFNAG010000104.1 GCA_017860135.1 Acidobacteriota bacterium | reverse complement strand
GGCCTCGTCGAAAAATACCAGGATTGGCGCCTGGCCGATCGCGTCTTCGACCTGGCATGGACACATGGCCAGGTGCTCCTGCGGCAACTTAATGCCACCGAAGGCGACGCGCAACTCTATGGGCACCTCGCCGGCTCCATAATTTACGCCAATTCCTCACTGCGTGCCGATCCGAGCGTCCTCATCAAGAACGGCAGGGGGCAATCCGGACTATGGGGTTACGCGATTTCCGGCGATCTGCCGATCGTGCTGCTGCGGATCGGAGACCCGGCCAATATCGATCTGGTGCGCCAGATCGTGCAGGCGCACGCATACTGGCGCTTGAAGGGTCTGGCGGTCGACCTGGTGATCTGGAACGAAGATCACGCCGGCTACCGGCAAGGGCTGCACGAACAGATCATGGGGCTGATTGCCGCAGGCGCCGAAGCCAACATGACCGATCGGCCGGGTGGGATCTTCGTCAGGCCTGCGGAGCAGATATCGAACGAAGATCGCGTCCTGCTCCAATCGGTCGCTCGCGCCATCGTCAGCGACAGCCGGGGATCGCTGGCGGACCAGATCAACGGGCGCGGCCCGGTGGAAGTGCCGGTTCCGCGCCTCGCGCCGACCCGGACCCGCCGCGCCGAACCCCCGGCGGCTGCCCCGTTGCCGCGCCGCGATCTGATCTTCTTCAACGGGCTGGGCGGATTCACCGCGGATGGGCGCGAGTACGTGATTACGACCGCGCCCGGGCAGGTGACGCCGGCGCCGTGGGTGAATGTGCTGGCAAACCCGGACTTCGGAACTGTCGTCTCCGAAGGCAGCCTTGCCTGCACCTGGAGCGAGAATGCCCACGAGTTCCGCCTCACTCCCTGGTACAACGACCCCGTAAGCGACGCGAGCGGGGAAGCCGTTTATATTCGCGACGAAGAGACGGGCCACTTCTGGTCGCCCACGCCGCTGCCCAGCCCCGGAGCAACGCCCTACGCCACCCGGCACGGATTCGGCTACAGCGTCTTCGAGCACAAGGAGCGCGGCATCCGCTCGGAGCTGTGGGTTTATGTGGCCAGGGACGCGCCGGTCAAGTTCACGGTGTTGAAAGTGCACAACGAATCCGGACGGTCCCGCCGCCTCTCCGCCACCGGCTATGCGGAATGGGTGCTGGGAGATCTGCGCCCGAAATCCGCCATGCACGTGATCACCGAGGTCGACCCGAACACCGGCGCTCTCTTTGCGCGCAACCCTTACAACACGGAGTTCGCCGATCGGGTGGCGTTTTTCGACGTGGATGATCCGGCTCGGACCGTCAGCGGCGACCGGACGGAATTTCTGGGACGCAACGGCACGCTGCGGAGTCCGGCGGCCATGGCGCGCTCTCGGCTTTCCGGCAAAGTGGGCGCCGCATTGGATCCCTGCGCCGCGATCCAGCTTCTATTCGAGCTCGCCGACGGGCAGGAGCGTGAGTTCATCTTCAGGATCGGCGTCGGGCGAAATACCCATGATGCCGTCAACCTGGTGCATCGTTTCCGTGGGTCCGGCTCGGCGCGTGGCGCGCTCCAAGCGGTGTGGGAGTACTGGAAGCGCACGCTCGGCGCGGTGCATGTGGAAACCCCCGACCCGTCGCTTAATGTCCTGACCAACGGTTGGCTCTTGTACCAGACGCTCTCGTGCCGCCTGTGGGCGCGGCACGGATACTACCAGCCGGGGGGCGCCTTCGGTTTCCGCGATCAGTTGCAGGACGCGATGGCTCTTCTCCACGCCGAGCCCCAGCTCCTGCGCGAACACCTGCTCCTCTGCGCGGGACGCCAGTTTCAGGCGGGAGATGTCCAGCATTGGTGGCATCCTCCCTCGGGCCGGGGCGTGCGTACGCACTGTTCGGACGATACCCTCTGGCTGCCGCTGGCGACGAGCCGCTATGTTCTCGGCACAGGAGATACCGGGGTGTTGGATGAACCCGTTCCCTTTATTGAAGGCCGCCAGCTAAAAGCCGAGGAGGACTCGTATTACGATCTGCCCGGCCGGTCGGAAGAAGCGGCCAGTCTGTATGAACATTGCGTTCGATCCATCCTGCGAGGTCTCCGCATGGGCGAGCACGGCCTGCCCCTCATGGGCTCCGGTGACTGGAATGACGGCATGAACCTGGTAGGGGAACAAGGCAAAGGCGAAAGCGTCTGGCTGGGATTCTTCCTTTATGAAGTGCTGACCCGGTTTGCGGAGGTGGCCCGCAGGCATGGCGACATCCCCTTTGCAGAACATTGCCAGTGGGAGGCTGCGCGGGTGCGCCAGCATATCGAGCGGAACGCCTGGGATGGCGCGTGGTACCGCCGCGCGTATTTCGACGACGGCACGCCCCTCGGGTCGGCCGATAGCCCTGAATGCCAAATCGATTCCATTGCCCAAAGCTGGTCGGTCATATCCGGGGCGGGCGATGCCGGGCGCTCGCGCATGGCTATGGAGGCAGTGGATGAGCGCTTGGTTCACCGCGATCATGCGCTGATCCAGCTCCTGGACCCGCCGTTTGACAAGTCGGACATGAATCCAGGGTACATAAAGGGGTATGTCCCGGGCGTTCGAGAGAACGGCGGGCAGTACACGCACGCAGCCGTCTGGGCGGCAATGGCGTTCGCTGCCTTAGGCGACAGCGGGCGCGCGTGGGAACTGCTGGCAATGATCAATCCGGTCAACCATGCGGCCTCGCCAGCGGCGGTCGCCAACTACCGGGTAGAGCCTTACGTCGTCGCGGCCGATGTCTATGCGCTCGCGCCGCACATCGGCCGCGGCGGCTGGACCTGGTACACCGGGTCGGCCGGATGGATGTACCGGCTCATTGTGGAATCACTCCTGGGACTAAGGCTGGAAGTGGACAAACTCCGTTTCGCGCCGTGCCTCCCCGCGGATTGGCAGGAGTTCAAGGTACACTACCGTTATCGGGAAACCGTGTATCACATCGCCGTCCTGCAAACGGTCGCCGAGCATGCCGGGATGACCGTGACCGTGGATGGCACGGAACAGGACGACCAGGCCATCCCCCTGGTTGACGACCGGCAGGAACACAATGCGGAGGTGAGAATCCACGCCGCCCCCAGCCAAAGCACCGCCGCATTGGAGCACCAGACGGCGCTGGGTTAACATCGGGAGAATTGGGCATGGGAGACCTGGAAGCATTGGGCTGGTTGGTCAGGTCATGCGCCGGAATGACCGGCCTGCGGAGTGAGATCATCGCGCAACCGCGCGAAGGCGACGGCTCGGATACCCTCGGCGAGAGGGAAACTCTGATCGCCGGCGTGGATGACCACGGTCTGGTCCAGGTGAAGTGACTCGCGCGCGGCGTGCATCGAGCGGGTGGTCCGCGGCGTCGTCGTGCGTTTGATCTCGACGCCGATCCGGCGGTTGTCCCTGACCACGAGCAGGTCGATCTCGGCGCCGCTGTGCGTAGCCCAGAAGAAGCACTCCTCCGGCCGGGCACCAAGGTGCATGATCACCTCATGCAGCACAAAGCCTTCCCATGACGCGCCGACTTTGGGATGGCCGAGAAGCGCGTCGCGAGACTCAAGCCCCAGGAGGGTGTGCAGAAGCCCGGTGTCGGCAACGTAGACCTTCGGGGCGCGCACCTGCCGCTTGCCGATGTTTTCATGCCATGGCAGCAACAAGCGCACCACCAGGCATCCATCGAGCACGTCCAGATAACGCCGGACGCTCGAAGTGGAGACACCGAATGAGCGCGCCAGTTCCGAGCCGTTCCAGACTTGGCCATGATAGTGCGCCAACATACGCCAGAAGCGGTGCAGGGTTGTCCCGGGAACTCGAAAGCCGAGTTGGGGAATGTCCCTTTCGAGAAAGGTCTGGATGAAGTTGCGGCGCCACTCGTAGCTGGAGGCCTCCTCGGCGGCAAGGAATGACATTGGAAATCCGCCGCGCAGCCAGAGCCGGTCTCGCTGTTCGGCACCAACCTCGTCGAGATCGAATCCGTCCAAATACTCGTAGGCGATCCGGCCGGCCAGCGTCTCGGACGACTGCCTCAGGAGATCGGGCGATGCGCTCCCGAGGACGAGGAACCGCGCCGGGTTGCCCGGCCGGTCAACAAGCACGCGCAGGACGGGAAACAGGCCGGGCTGCCGCTGGATCTCATCGATGACGACGAGCCCCTGAAGTTCGCCGAGCGCGAGCTTTGGCTCGGCCATGAGGGCAAGGGTGTCCGGATCCTCGAGATCGAATCGCACAACGGGCTTCAGGGAAGCTTCCGAAACTTGCTGTGCAAGGGTCGTCTTGCCGACCTGGCGCGCCCCGAGGATGGCCACAACCGGGAACTGATCGAGGCGCCGCCTTAGGCGATCGAGATATCGTTTGCGCAGGATCATTAGGCAATTATCCTAGAATTACTAGCAGTTGTCGATAAAATTTCAATGATAATTTCGTTTTAACAAGGGACAGCCTGTTACCATTGCGGGCATTTTCCGCCGCGCCGGCACGCAGACCACGTCACGCAATCTTGCCGGAAGCGGCAAGAGCCGCCGTCTTCTGCCGTTTCCGCCGGCCTCCTACGCTCAAGATAGGGACGAGGCTTTGCGCCTGCTCTATTGGAGGCGGCGGTTAATGCTTGATCTGCCTCGCTATTCAGGCCAAGAGACAATCAGAGTCTTCCAGAGTCCAGGTTTTTCTATTGTCAGGCAAAGCGGCAGCCGTGTCGTTCTCCGGCGCGGAGAATGTGGCTGCGTTATTCCGTGTAATCCTTCAGGTTTATTCCTCTTCACATTGTCCCTTATTGACTGGGATGAGCAATGTTGATCACACGTGTGAGCAGTACGGAACTGACACATGGATTGCCGGCGGGTATAAATAATGTGTGAGTCTGCCCTGCCAACCACAATCTTGTGGGAAGCGGGTTCCGGACGGGAGGATCAGTATGATCTGGACACTTTTTGTAGTTCTGATTGCTTTGTGGCTATTGGGACTTGTCACTTCCTACACCCTAGGTGGATTCATTCACATCCTGGTGGCGGTGGCCTTCGTCATGGTCTTGATTCATTTGATTCAAGGCCGAAGAGGGATTGCCTGATAACGGAGATAAACAAATGAAACCGATCGTTTTGATTGGAATTGTATTGGTGGTGCTGGGTGCGCTGGCGCTCGCCTTTCAGGGTATCAGTTACACTCGTACAGAAAAGTTGCTTGACGTGGGACCGATTCATGCGACTACCGAAACGCAAAAGCGGATTCCCCTTCCTCCAATACTCGGAGGAATCGCACTGATTGGCGGGGTTGCGTTGCTGGTAGCAGGCGCGAGGCAAAAAGTGTAGAAACCCGGATGGCGAACGGCGGATGGTCCAGCTTTACGGCGCATTGGTATCGTGATGGACAACGACACCGCCGCCTTTAAACTAATCTTCAAGGATGCCACCCGTGAATGCAAAGCCGGTCTCACTCTTCGTCGTCATCGGTGCGCTGGTCTGGTCATGCGCTGTTGAAGCTGGGCCGATTCGCGTCCGGCTGATCGAGGGAAACTTTCGAGGATTCCTTGTGCTCCAATCGCTGGACGGGGCAGCGATCGGCTACGGCGAGATGAGCCAGAAGCCCACGGGCAACCTGGTCGAGTGTCGCACGATCCTGAGATTCAAGGATGGTTCGCTATACGATGAGTCGGCGACATTCTCGCAGAAGAGCGTTTTCAGGCTTGAGGGCTACCGTCTCGTGCAACACGGCCCGTCTTTCCCGACGTTGGAGGTATCGTTCGATCGCAAGAGCGGGAAATACAAGG
The DNA here is from genome assembly GCA_017860135.1 of Acidobacteriota bacterium. Classification (GTDB taxonomy): domain Bacteria; phylum Acidobacteriota; class UBA6911; order UBA6911; family UBA6911; genus JAFNAG01. Next base: position 7,633 of record JAFNAG010000104.1, on the reverse strand, counting down.
CCCGAAGTCAGGCGGAAAAGGACGACAAACAAGAGGTGGCCGGCGGAAGCTTCGAGATGCCAGCCGATCTGTACAACGGCATGGCGCTGATGCTGTTGAAGAACCTTCCAGGGGGTGCCGGTGCGACGGTGCACATGGCTGTCTTCACGCCGGAGCCGCGCCTTATCGAGATGGAGTGGAGCTGGGAAGGAGAGGAAGAGGTGCTACTGGGCGGTAGAGCCATGAAAACCATGCGCTCGCTGGTGAAGCTGAAGATCGGTGGACTCACCGGCGTGATCGCCTCGTTGGTCGGAAAAAGCCCGCCTGACCTGCGCTACTGGCTCGTCACAGGGGATGTTCCTGCGTTCGTGAGATTCGAAGGCGCCATGTTCTTGAATGGACCGGTATGGCGGCTCGAGCTAACTACGGTAGAGTGGCCCAAGTAAGGAATCATCCTGTCCGGATATTCGTGATTGGAACTAACTGAACGCATATGATTCCTCTCAAGAGACCACGCGGCGCTTGCACTTCGCGACCGGCGAGTACCGCGCACCAAAAAGCGTGGCGCAGGTTCTACTCCTTTGACGGCTGGGATGGCAACCGCCGTGAGACCGAGAATGCGATAGCCGTGTCTCGGCAATATGCCCGTCAGAATTTTCCCGGTGATTATTTCAGCATTTCTTCGACACGCTCCCGGACCGCTTCCTTCACCGCTTCCTGGACCGTCTCTTTCACTTCTTGCGGATTCAGACCCGCGCTCCCGGTCTCTGACGCCACCTCTTTAAGCGCTTCTTTCACGATGGGATTCAGCGGCGACAGCTCCTTGACCAGCGCTTTCAGCGCCTTCTTGAGGACTTTGGGTCGGGCTTCGGACGGCCGGTCCTCTCCGACCGGTCTCATCGCCCAATCCGTTTCAAAAGTTTTGATTAAGCTGTTTACCACTTTCGGTTCACGGACAATAACGCCGACTTCGCGGCGCGAATCCAGTTCGGCCTGGCGCAGGCTTTGGCTGCCTACAAAGGCCTGATGGCGGTCGCGGATGATCGTGCGCGTGTGCAAGCGCAGCTTGACGAGATTCCGGACTTCCAGTGCAGGGCTTCTCTTGCCGACGCGGCCGATGACTCTGATCTCCACCCCCGCCTTGGTCCGCTCGCTGAGGGCGCGCAGCATTTCCATGTCCGTGATCTTGGGGTCGTAGATGAGAAGCTCCTTCTTGGCTTTGTGGATAAACGCGGCGAGCAGTTTGCGGGCGTTGGCGGGGCTGACAACAAAAGTATCCAGTGTGGGTGTATAGGGATTTCGTGTGGTATCCGCCTCGAATAACTGCACCGCTTCCTGGACCAGCCTGGCGTTCCTGGTGACGATGCCGAAGCCGCGACTATGGTCGATATCGAGGTGGGTGAAGTTGAAGGACAGGACGTAGAGCAGGCGACGGTCGATGATCATCAGCTTGTCATGATAGCGCACCAGATCGTCGGCGGTTCGCGAAACGGCGACGCCTACTTCGAGCAGACGCATCTCGAGCTTTCGCAGGTTTATCTCGCCGCCCCGGTTGGTGTAGGCAATCAACGCGCTCACCGAAACGCCGCGGCCGACCGCAGCCTTCAGCGCCGCCTCAATCTCGGCGCGGTCGAAACGGAAGATTACGATTTCGATGCTTTTCTTGGCGCGTCTGATTCCCGAAAGCAGCGCCGCGATTCCGTCGTTAGGTTGGATTAACAGTTTCACGGGCGCTTCACCAGGGTATCAGGCCTTGTTTTGGGGATCGGAAGCCGTTGCTCGCCTCTGAAAGGCTCGGTATACGCTGGGGGACCCGAGCCGCGAGGCACATCCAAGCCAACCAACACCTCACTCCTTCCCTGCGACTGAGATTAAGATCTTTGAAGTTGCAAGTCAAGGAAGAGTATATGGAACGGGTCAGGGTATGGGTCGAAAGCATTGAGGATGATCTCATCGTCAACGATGTGCGCCGACATCGCCTTTTCCTCGCGCTTTGAGTTCGACTCGTCCCCGCACGGTAGTTCCTTCTCATTCACTGGCGTGAGCAGTTTTGATCAAATGTGTGAGCAATACTGGACTGCACGCGAACTGCCGCTGCGGTATAAGAAAGTGTGCCTCGCGCTGCCAGCCACGGTCATGGGGCGGCACTTTGGCCTATCTCGCCACAAGATTCACCAGACGCACGCTCACGACCGCTGTGCGGCAAATCAAGGAATCGGATGGCGCTTTTCTTGCGGAGGGACCATGCGATATCATAAGAGGATCTTCTCCATCTTTCTTGTTCTTTTTCTGGCGCTGCCCGCCTTCGCTCAGCAGGCTGGGACCACCGTCGCGCTGTGGCGCGACCGGGGCGACGTTCCGGCTATGGACCTCCTGGACGGGCCGGGCGGAAAAAATCGCCAGCCGGGGACCAACTTTACATTCATCAAGGAAACCATAGGCGGGACTTCGCCCAAGTTTGAGGTCGAAGATGAAAACGGCTCCAAGTGGAAGGTGAAACTCGGCCGCGAGGCGAAGTCGGAAACCGCTGCAACACGCCTGTTGTGGGCTGCGGGTTACCATGCCGATGAGGACTACTACCGGCCGCAAATCCACGTAAAAGGAATGAAACCGCTCTCCCGCGGTCAGGAGTACGTGTCAGACGGCGGCATTGTCCGCGAGGCGCGTTTGGAGCGCCAGGACGGCGGGAAGAAATTGAAGAACTGGAGCTGGTACGATAACCCCTTCGTGGGCACGCGGGAGTTCAACGGCCTCAGAGTGATGATGGCGCTCATCAACAACTGGGACCTGAAAGAAAACAATAACGATATATATGACGAAGGCGGCGCCGAGGGACGGTACGTGATCTCCGATTTGGGCGCCAGTCTCGGCCGCACCGGCAGCAGCTTCGCCCGCAGCCGCGGCGTGATGAAGGACTACGAGGAAACCAGGTTTGTCACAAAGGTCACTCCCGAATACGTGGACTTCGTCATGCACAGCCGGCCCTTTTTCCTTACCATCTTTTATTTCCCCTACTACTTCCACCGTACGCGGATGGAGAGTGTGGCCAAGCACATTCCAATCGCGGACGCACGCTGGCTTGGAAACCGGCTTGGCCAGCTCTCCCCCGAGCAGATCCGTGACTGCTTCCGCGCTGCCGGCTTCTCGCCTGCCGAGGTCGAGGGCTATGCCAGGGTCGTGATGCAGCGCATCGAGGCGCTGCAGAAGCTATAGCCGGCTCGTCATCCACCCCAAGCGTCTCGGCGCCGAGATCGGCATGCTCAGCATCCTGGATACCTAGGGCCAGAATCTACTGCTGCATCCATACATCCACCGTGTGATTCCGGAGGTTGGCATCGCGCCGGATCACCCCGGTATCAACGCTCAGCCCTGTGCGCGAGATAGTCTGGAAGTGAAGCTCATCGCCGGCTATCTCGACGAGCATGAATGAACGGTCCCGGTCGTACCCGGCCGCGGTCCGGTCCGTCTTCCTCAGATTGCCCTTCCGCAAAGAGCCCGAAGCTCCTTCGATGAAATAGCAGATGCCATTTTGGGGCTTCACGCGCTCATACACGTGATCGTGTCCGGCGAAGACGACCTGCACGCCGTATTTTACGAACAGGGGTTCCAGCAGAAGGCGTAGTTCGGTCGAAGAGCCATGGAAGGCCGCGGAAGAATAGAGCGCGTGATGGAAATAACAGATCTTCCAGTCCGACCCGGAGTCCTGCAGCTCCTTCTCCAGCCACGAGAGCTGCTGCGGGTTCATGTAATTGCTGTCCAGAGCGAAGAAGCGGACGTTGCTCTTCTTGTACGTGTAGTATTTTTGCCCGTTCATGTTGAAAGGCTGATAGAACCTCTCGTTGGGGCTGTCGTGGTTGCCGAGAACTGCATAGAATTGTACTCCAGCATCGAGCAAAAGCTTGTAGGGCCGCTCGAACTTGCTTTCGTAGTCGCTTGGGTCGCTCCCGCCATAGAGGTTGTCGCCCATCGTAATCACGAACTCGAAGGGAAATTTCAAGCGCTCCCTGATCATCTGCCCGGCCACTTCATATTGCGGCTTCTCTCCCGTTCCCACATCGCCGATGACCGCAAAGCGCACCGAGTCCGTTCTCAGAGGAAGGGCCAGCTGCTGGGAGTAGAGCGACAGGCCTATGGTGGCTAGAGCAACACAGGAGACGAAAACGGAGCGGCGCATGGCAGGCATAATAGAAAGTCTCAACGAATGGCGTTCGGGATGAGATCCACAATCAAACGAGCTTCCGTGTCCTGCAACGTCAGGTCGTGCCCGACGATCCGATACGCCAACTCCTGGGGCAGTTTAGGCAGCATGCGCAACAAAGTCGGCGGCGTGGTTGTCAACGGGATGTCTTCCGGGCACACGTCGTTCACGTGCAGAACGACGACTTTAGACGAGCTGTCCGGGCGGATCGTCTCGCGCGCAAGCCGGCCTTCGGGTTCGCGAAATGTCCTGTCGATGATTTTGCGGAACCGCTCGGCCACCTCTGGAGTGAAGATGTCACCCTGACGTGCGTCGCGACGCGCGTCGGCGATTTTCCTGGCCAGCGCGTGCTGGTGTTCGATAATCCGCGCCGCGTCGTTCGTAGGATTCAGGGCTGGCAGTGAAGCTTTCAGGTCTTTCTGCATCCTGACGTATTCCTGGACGCGGTCGGTAAAGATCTTGAAGTCGCGCGCCTCCTCGTTGACCTGCGACGTCGGCGCCCGTTCCGTAAAACCGGGCGCCACAAACGTAAAAAGGGAAAGCCATAGGAGAAGACGAATGACCCGGATTCGGCGCTTCATGGATCCTCCCGGACGGAAAGTAAGACTGCCGAAACCGCAGAACTGCGGGCTCCGGCTGGCGACCTTTCATTCTGGCACACGCGCTCCGCGACATGATGAACGAGTGCGCGGGTGGGATCGCAACCAGGCCATACGCTTATGATAACCGCTCGCGCGAACATGCCCCCCCCGACATCCAACTCCAAGAAGCTCCCAGCTGGCAGTTCGAGGCACGCTTATTTATTTATCCCCCAGGAGTGCTGCGCGTGTCAGTTCAATACTGCTCACAGGTTCGGTCAAAATTGCTCATACCAGTAATGAGGGGGAACTACCGCGTGGGGCCGGCCCCGAGTTTGTGATGGATGCTCTGGCGGGATCTGGCCGCCAGTGTCGCGCGGGAGCTGCTTTAGGTTTGCGGTCCGGGCTGAGGATGACGTACTTTATAGGACGCGGAAGAACGCTGCCTTCGGACGCCGCTGGGATTTCCGGGCAAGCCTCGGACGCGTTTGCCAGCGTTCATCGGTGTACCGAAACATACGTTCACGCATTTATGAATCCCAGCACTACGTTTTTCGCGTGTCCGCCGCTTGGGGATCTTCCCTGCGAAATTGGATGTCGTAAAGCTCCGAATACAGTCCGCCTGCCGCCAGCAGCTCGTCGTGGGTGCCGCGCTCAACGAGGGTGCTGTCTTTCAACACGAAGATAATTTTGGCGCGCCGGATCGTCGCCAGATGGTGCGCGATGACGATGCATGTCTTGCCTGCCATCAGACGGTCGAGGGCTTCGAACACGGCCTGCTCGGACACGGCATCCAGTCCTGATGTGGGCTCGTCCAGAACCAGGATGGGAGTTTCGCGGATAACGGCCCGCGCGATGGCAATACGCTGGCGCTGGCCCCCGGAAAGCGTCACGCCGCGTTCGCCGACCATCGTGTCGTAGCCCTCGGGCATCTCCTCGATGAATTCGTCGGCGTTGGCCAGCTTCGCGGCTCGGATGATCTCCGCGCGGCTGGCTTCCGGGCGGCCATAGGCGATGTTTTGCCATACGGGTGCGTGGAACAATAGCGTCTCCTGCAACACAAAACTGATCTGCTGGCGAAGCGATTTCATCGTGTAGTTGCGTATGTTTGTCCCGTCGATTTTGACTTCCCCGGAGACGGGATCGTAGAAGCGCGCGACCAGGCTGACGATGGTCGTCTTGCCGCCCCCCGTCGGGCCGACGAATGCCGCGACCTGGCCCGGCTCGATCTCGAAGCTCATATCTTTCAGGATCAATTGGTCTTGGTTGTACCCAAACGAGACTTGATCAAATTCGATTTTGCCCTTGAAGCGTGTGGCTGGGCGCGCGCCCGGCTGGTCGCGCATCCCACTATCGGTCTCCAGTATTTCGCGGATCCGCTCGAACCCCACTGCCGCCTTTGAGACCGTATCCGTCATTTTGGAAAGGTCACGCATGGGCTTATACATTTTGCCAAGGTAGCTCAAAAAAACCACCAGGTCGCCAACGGTGAGTTGGCCCGCCAGTACCAGGCGTGCGCCGTAACCGAGCATCAAACAGGTCCCCGTTGCCACGACAATCTCGACAATAGGTGAAAGCTTCATCTTGATGCTGCGCGCAACGAGGGCCATCTCGACATTCTCCAGGCTCTGGCGCTCGAAGCGGCGCTCCTCGTAGTCCTCACGGGCGAAGGCCTTGACCACGCGGATCGAGGAAAAAACTTCCTCGACAATCGAAACCAGCTCGCTCTCTTTCTTTCTCACGTCGCGCGAGGCTTTTTTGATGCGCCGGGTGAAGATGTAAACCACCAGGAAGAGCACGGGCGCAATGGAGAGCGAGATGAGCGTGAAAAGCCAGTTCAGGTAAAGCATGACCCCGATTATCCCCAGCAGGGTGAGGACACTGGCTAACATGCCCAACAGCGCCGTGGTGATAAAGTTCTGAACAGCTTCGATGTCGCTCGTCACCCGGCCGATGAGGTCGCCGGTCCTTTTCGCGTCGTGCTCGGCCAGCGATAAGCGGTGGATGTGGTGATAGAGTGTGCGCCGCAGGTCGTGCATGACCCATTGGCCAACGCTGGTGGTGAGGTATTTCTCCAGTAAGGAGCTGAGTGCGCCAACGATGGCGATGACCGCCACCGCCGCCACCGCGAAGTTGAGGACAGCCAGCTTATTCTGCCCGATCCAGCCGACCATTACGCTCATCCAGTCTGGCGGCTGTTTGGACTGGAGCACGTAATCGATAACGATCTTTAGAGGCCAAGGTTCGAGCACGTCGGTTGCGACTACGCCCGCCACTGCCAGCAGGGCCAGCGTCAGTGATTTCCAGTGGGGCCGTAAGAAGCCGATGATGCTGAGACCTTTTGACTTCTTGGCCGCATGCGGAGTCATCGTCATTCAATGCTTGGGTGCGTATCCGCTTGGCGACGCAATAGCGGACAGTCCGAATACAATGCCTTTTGAGGTCGGAGTCCGGGTTGCGTCTCCCCAGCTTCCGGGTTGTAAGTGTTCCAGAATCCTGAATTCCGTCTATCAGCTTCTTGGAGTGCTCCTGAGTTGCCATGGAGCCTGCAACGGGCGATCTTACACCAAAATGATCCTGCGAACGTGGAATTTGTGCATAATGCCGGTCACGTGGCCCCCAAATTGCAACTGTTTAGCCGGATCGGAACAGTTAAGGGTCTGCAAATACAGCCACGAATTTCACGAATTCTCACGAAGAATTATCTCCCTTGATACGAGCCATAGCGCGCGGCGTTCGTGATAATTCGTGGAATTCGTGGCAGTTTTCTTCGGGCTGGCTAAACAATTACCAAAACGTAGAAGATAGGTATGAGCAATCTTGACCGGATGCGTGAGCAAAAGGGAACAGACGCGCGAATGATTCTATCAGTAATATA
>JAFNAG010000103.1 GCA_017860135.1 Acidobacteriota bacterium | reverse complement strand
GTCGGAATCGGTATCGGGATCGCAATCGCTATCGGGATCGATATCGACGTCATGGCCCTGCCGACATTAACAAAGAGTTCTCCAATTCCGCACTGTTTTCGACAGCGATTGCGACTGCGACCCCGATATCGACCGCTATTCCGTGGCAGGGCGCGAATATTGCCGCTTCCACCAAACGCCGGAACGGCAGAGCCTTTCAAGGTCCCACGGCCATAGGCCGTGGCTTTAGGTTGGATCAATGATTTGCCGGGATATGCTAAGAACCATCCTTATATAGGAACAGCTCGATGGGGGGAAATTCAATGGTTATCATGCCTGGAAAGTCCAAACACGGCGTTCTACTCGCTTTACTGGTCCTGTTGCTGTCTGCTGCAACGGTGCTGTCGCGCCCGCCGGCTGCGCAAGAGCGGGGCACCGCGTCGGAATCTGCCGAGCGTGCCGCGAGGATGCGGATGCGCTGGTTCCGCGAAGCCAAGTTCGGCCTCTTCATTCACTGGGGGCTGTATGCCATCCCCGCCGGCGAATGGAAGGGACAGCCGGTCGCGGGCATCGGCGAATGGATCATGAACCGCGCGAAGATCCCGGTGAAAGAGTATGAACAGCTGGCGGCGCAGTTCAACCCGGTGAAGTTCAACGCCGATGAGTGGGTGCAGCTGGCAGTCGATGCCGGAATGAAATATATTGTCATCACCAGCAAACACCACGACGGTTTTGCCATGTATGCATCGAAGGTCAGCCCGTACAACATCGTGGATGCCACCCCTTTCAAGCGCGACCCGCTCAAGGAGCTTGCGGCAGCATGCGCCCGGCGTAAGATCCGGCTGGGCTTCTATTACTCGCAGGCCCAGGACTGGCACGAGCCCAACGGGGCCGGCAACACCTGGGATTTCGGGCCGGATGACAAGAAGGACTTCGATCAGTACCTGCGGGACAAAGCAGAGCCGCAGGTGAGAGAGTTGCTCTCCAATTATGGGCCTGTCTGCCTGATCTGGTTCGACACTCCTCGCATGATGACCGCCGAACGCTCCCAGCGCTTCATTGACCTGCTTCGACAGCTCCAGCCGGCCAGCCTGATCGACGGGCGGCTGGGCTCGGCCGGGGACTATCGCTCGATGGGGGATAACAGAATCCCTCTGACCGTCTTGAAGGAAGACTGGGAAGTGCCGGCGACCCTCAACCACACCTGGGGCTTCAAGAAGGATGACACGGATTGGAAACCTCCTTCGGAACTTGTCTTCAAGCTGGTGGACATCGTCAGCAAAGGGGGCAACTATCTGCTTAACGTAGGGCCGACAGCCGAGGGAATCATCCCGCAAGCCAGCCAGGACAACTTGCGGGAGGTGGGCCGCTGGCTCAAAGTCAACGGCGAGTCGATATACGGCGCAGGGGCAACGCCGTTCGGGGATGAGCTGGGAGCCTATAGCGATACAGAGAAGGACAAGGACGGAAAGCCGGTCTTCAAGGCGCGTGAAGATTGGCGCTGCACAACCAGACCGGGAAAACTCTACGTCCACCTCTTCAAGTGGCCGGGTGAGGCTTTCGAGCTGCGCGGAGTCAAGGAAGCCGTCGCCCGGGCGTATCTGCTGGCCGATCCGTCACACAGGAACCTGGCGGTTAGGAAGGACGGCGATTCGGTGATTGTCACCCTTCCTGCGAAAGCCCCGGCTGAATACGACTCAGTGCTGTGCCTGGAAATGAAAGCCGGCAGCAAGGATCGCTGAAACGCGACGGCCTGTTCGATGAGCGCTTTCCTGCCGGCTTCGCGCCGGAAAATCTTGACATGCAGATGCCGCTTGCCTTTGCTGTGGCAGTCCTGTTAAGAGAGGGGTGCTGGAAACTCTACCCGAATCTTCGGCGAAGATGCCATTGGAGCCGACTTGAAAGACACGGGTCACAGCCGTTACATCATCAAGTCCCTGATGCACGCTTCGAAGGTGGTGGCCTCGTTCCATTCACAAGGCGAAGTGCTCAGGCTCAGGGACGTGGTTTCACGAACCGGCTTTAACAAGGGGATGTGCTTCCGGATCCTCTATACCCTTCACCAATGCGGTTTCATCGAAAAGGTAGCGGAGAACAGCTACCGCCTCACGGGTCAGTTAAACCGGCAAAACAGGTGCCGGCTGGGCTATGCATCTGAGGGCCAGGATTCTTCTTTCCCCCGCGAAGTGCAGGTCGGATTGGTTGCGGCCGCAGAAGCGGCAGGAATTGAGCTGATTGTGGTGGACAACCGCTACAATCCCAAAATCGCCCTGCGCAATGCCGACCACCTCTTGCGCGAGGGCGTCGATCTTATCATCGAGTTTCAAGCCGACGAAGCCGCCGCTCCCGCAATCGCCTCGAAATTCCTGGAGGCAAACGTCCCCTTCATCGCCATCGATATCCCGCATCCGGGAGCGACATATTTCGGCGCCAACAATTATGAGGCCGGCCTGATTGGAGGCCACCATCTCGGTCGGTGGGCCAGGAAATATTGGGAAGGAGAGGTGGATGAAATCCTGCTGATCCAGATCGCACGGGCCGGTTCCGTGCCGCAGACCCGCATCCGCGGCATGCTGGCCGGGGTCCATGAGGTCCTGCGGGATGCCAGACAGAGCCGGACCACTCAGATCGACGGCGACGGACAATTCCAGGTTACCTTGGAAGGCGTGCGCAAATACCTGCGCGCGTCCAAGGCTCGCAGGGTGCTGGTAGGCGCCGCCACGGATCCCAGCGCCCTCGGAGCGCTGCGGGCCTTCGAGGAAGCAGGCCGCGAGCGGGATTGCGCCATCGTCGGACAGAACGGAGAGCCGGAGGCCCGCCGCGAGCTTCGGGTGCCCCGCACGCACCTGATCGGATCGGTCGCCTATTTTCCGGAAAAGTATGGGGAGGGCATCATCCCGCTCGCCCTGGATATTCTGGCCAAAAAAATGGTTCCGCCGGCAGTATTTATCAAACACCAGCTCATCACCCCCGAAAACGTCGATCATCTCTACCCGAACGATGGCCTTCTGGGCCTCGCCGGGGAAGGAGACAGAAAGCAACCTTCCGGCAAGAGTTCCTGACTGCAATACGACTGCAGCATCCGGGGCAGGCAAGAGGAGCGGCCGGCTTTTTGTCTGTTCCACTGCAAGTAGTGCTGTTTCAATAGATTCCCATTGGAAGCGACCGGAGGCTGAAGTTATACACAGCAAAACACGTATAAAATATCAGAACCTGCTTTACATCCGCGGCGGCACGTTCGCAGAATACGACATAGGCGAACCCTGGAAAACTGACGCTGTGGCCGTTCGAGAGTGCTGCGCGGTTTCCTCTCCGGGGCGATGATTCCATGCTCGCGCACGCACGCGGAACGGCTGGCATTGCTGTGCCACAGGCGGGGATGGTCTGCGTTGTTCCGAAACTCCCCTGCCTTCTGGAAGGGTGGCGCTGGCGTCTGAAGCATGGATTGCCTCTGTGGGATCAGATTCGGACCCACGGACCTGGCATGTATCAAACCATCCGGATGTCTTTTGAAGGCCCCCTGGCAATCCGGAGCAGAGGATCGGCATCCGCAGTGAATGTCTGCGCCCGCCCCGTGTGTCGCGCCGATGCGCACGGAGCGGCGCTCAACGGAACGAGATGGAGGAGCAACCATGCGATTGCGAGCAAGTTATGTCTTACTGCTGTTACTGCTGGCCTGCGCGGCGCTGGTGGCGCCATTGCAGCAGCAGCTTTATGCCCAGGAAGCGCGTGGCACGATCGTGGGAAAGGTGACCGACCCGAGCGATGCGGTGGTACCCGGAGCCACGATCGAAGTCATCAGCAAGGCCAGGGGCACAAAAGTGGCTGCAATATCGAACAGCGAAGGTTTTTACCAGGTCCCGTATTTGAATCCCGGAACCTATCAGGTCACGGCGCAAGTGGCGGGTTTCAAGAAAGCCGTGATCGACGACATCCAGGTGAGTGTGAACGACCGCCTGGAGGTGAACATCAAACTTCAGATCGGACAGCAGACCGAGGTCGTAACTGTAAGCGGCGAAGCGGCGATTCTCATTACGGAAACCGCGACGCTGGGACAGATCGTCGATGCCCGCCGGGTTGCCGATCTTCCGCTCCCGCACGGCAACCCGTACGCACTGATCGGATTGGCCGCGGGCGCTTCCTGGAGCCACACTTCCGGGACTCTGAATCGGCCGTTCGAGCCCACGCACATCGTCGGCTACGCCATTAACGGCTCCCGTGCGAATCGCATGGATGTAATGATCGACGGCGTTCCGAGCACGGCCACGGCGAATGCGAACGAAGTGATTGCTGCCTACGTGCCGCCCGTCGACATCGTGCAGGAATTCAAGGTTCAGACCGCGGCCTTCGACGCCAGTTACGGAAACACGGAAGGCGGCGTCACGAACATCAGTCTGAAGTCGGGCACCAACAACTTTCACGGTACCGGTTACTGGGCCAACCAGGCCAAGGCGCTGGCCGCGAACGAATGGGCCAATAACAGGACCGGAGCGTCTCTGCCCGACTGGAAATACAACCGCTGGGGAGCATCCCTGGGGGGGCCGTTCATGCTGCCGAAAGTCTATGACGGCCGGGACAGGACTTTCTTCATGTACGGATATGAGGGGATCCACGAAACGCGGCCGCGCAACAACTGCGGAAACAACTGCACAATCCCCACGCAGGCCAACATAGCAGGGGACTTCTCCCAGCAGCTGGCCGCCGGCGGCTCCGCCTATCAGATCTACAATCCTTATACACGACGGGCGATCGGGGGCGGCATCTATCAGCAGGATCCTTTCCTGAACAACATCATTCCTTCCAACCTGATCAATCCCATAGCCCAGAAAGTCCTGCAGGACTACTTCCCGAAAACGCCGGCCAGCCCCGGCAACGCGCTCGGCCAGGTCAATCAATATGACCTGACGCTGCCGGAGACGATCACCTACTACACCCATTCTTTCAAAGTCGATCAGGTGCTGAATGACAGGCAGCGGTTGGGGGTCACCGCCCGCTTCTATAAGCGGGACAGCAACTACAATAACTATCTGAACAGCATCGCGACCGGCGAGTGGTTCCAGTTCCTGTCGAGGGCAGGTGGAGTGGATTATGTCAACGCGCTCAACTCGACTACGGTGCTCAATCTCAGATACGGGTATAACCGGTTTGTCCGGTCCTCCGACGGGAATCCGGGATCCTATGGAATGGACCTGACCACGCTGGGATTCCCCGCTTACGTCGACGATCTGAGTCCCACGGATGTCCATCGCTTTCCGGGCTTCACTTTCCCCACCGGAAGCAGCGGCACCGGCTATATCAGCATCCGGCACGACAACTTCGTCAGGCCGATTGACACGCACGTGGTGGGCGCCACGCTCAACAAGATGATGGGGAAGCACGGGCTGAAGACCGGGATCGAGTTCCGCGCCTATCGCGAAAACAACCGGACGAAACACAGCGACCTGACCAGCCGTTTCGATTTCACCACGGAGTGGACCAAGGGTCCGAGGAGCGACTCATCCTCGGCGCCCGCCGGAACCGCTCAGTCGATGGCGGCGTTTCTCCTCGGTCTGCCGTCCGCGGGAAACAGCTACATCTCCAGACTGGCGACCTATGCCGAACAGTCGACCAACTGGGGCCTCTTCTTCCAGGATGACTGGAAAGTCAACCCCAGGCTGACTCTGAATCTTGGCCTGCGATGGGAATATGAAGGGGCGTTGACCGAACGGTACAACCGGAGCGTTCGCGGCTTTGACTACAATGCCGTTCAGCCGTTTCAGCCTCAGGCGTTGGCCAACTACACAGCCACATATAACGCCGCTCTGGGCACCGCAAACCCGCTGCTGGTTGCACCGGCGGACTTCGAGGTCCAGGGAGGGTACCTGTTTGCCGGTGTCAACGGGCAGCCGCGCGGGCTCTACGACACACCCAAGACGAGCTTCCTGCCCCAGGTCGGCTTCGCCTTCCGGATCACCAACAAAATGGTCCTGCGGGGCGGCTACGGGATCAACTACGGGTTCCTGGGCCAGCGCCGCGGCGACGTTGTTCAGGACGGTTTCAGCCAGAATACTGCCCTGGTGCCAACCCTTGACAACGGGCTGACATGGAAGGAGACGCTGTCGAATCCGTTCCAGTCCGGAGTAGTGGAGCCGAAGGGCGCTGCCGACGGCACGTTGACCTTCGTCGGCCAGAACGTCACCTTCTTTAATCCCGAGCCGAAAGTGGTGTACAACCAGCGCTGGCAGCTAGGGCTCCAGTATGAGCTGCCGGGAGCCTGGGTTTGGGACCTCGCCTATGTCGGCAACCGCGGCACAAACATCGAGATAAGCCGCAACCTCAACGCAACCCCCAACCAGTACCTCAGCACCAGTCCCACCCGTGACAATGCCAAAATCAGTTACATGAACGGGAGGGTCGCCAATCCGTTCTACGGCCTGATCCCGGTCACGACCTCAATCGGCGGCAGCAACACGATTACGCGGGAAGGGTTGAGCCACCCCTATGCGTTTTTCGGGACTGTCAACACGACCACCAATCAGGGTTACTCGTGGTATCACTCCGTGCAGACAGGCTTGCAGAAGCGCTTTTCGGCCGGATACACCCTGGCCGGCAACTACACTTACTCAAAGTTCATGCAGGCAACTGAGTATCTGAGTCCCGCCGATCCTCTGCCGTCCGAGGTGATCTCGGACATGGACACCCCGCATCGTTTTACGGTGAGTGGCATCTGGGAACTTCCTTTCGGCAGAAGCCGCGCTCTGTTCAACAGTGCGAACGGCGTTGTGGACAGGATCATAGGGGGCTGGCAGATCAATGCCAGCTATCAGATGCAGAGCGCCCGGCCGATCGGATTCGGTAATATCATTTTTACCGGAAACTTCGATGACATCACACTTGACCCCGACGTGCGGTCGCCGGACAAGTGGATCAACATCGATGCCGGGTTCAACAGGGTTTCGGCCCAGCAGTTGGACAAAAATGTCCGGACCTTCCCCCTGCGCCTGAGCTCCGTACGTTCGGATATCGTCAACAACTGGGATATCTCCATAATCAAAAATACCCAGATCACGGAAGGCAAGACCATACAGTTCCGGTGCGAAGCCCTGAATGCATTCAACAACCCGAACTTCGCTGCGCCGGACGCAAGCCCCACTAGCGCCAATTTCGGCAAGGTCACGTCGACCTTCAATTATTCGCGACGGATCCAGCTGAGCCTGAAGTTCCTCATGTAGGCTCCAGTCTCAGCTTGCTTCCGGATCACGGAAGACTACCGAAGGCGGGCCGGGATGCAGCATTCGCTGCCCGGCCCGCCCCGAAGAGTTCGTCCGGAGGGGTTTGTGCCCTCTCTATCGGTTCGGGCCGCAAAGCCCACGGCATCACGACCACCGAATTCCAGGGGCGCTCGTCATGAAACGCGTCGGATTCATCCTTAAGATCAGTCCGGACAAGGTTCAGGAATACAAGGAACTTCACCGGGCCGTCTGGCCCGAAATGATGGACGCATTACGCCGGAACGGCTGGAGCCGGTATTCGCTCTTCATGGGGGAGGACGGCCTGCTTTTCGGGTACTTTGAAACGCCCGAGAGTTTCGGGGACGCCCTGGAGAGGATGAGCAAGGAAGAAGTCAACCACAAGTGGCAGGAACTTGTGGCGCCGTATGTTGACAATCCTAACGGCGCTCATGCCGACGAGTCCATGCAGGAGCTGGTGGAAGTCTTCCACCTCGACTGACCCGGGCCGCTTGGCGGAGCAACACCCGCAGGCCGGACACTCCAGTGGACCAGCCCTGGCAACCCCGAGCGAGGATTCGGGGCGTTCCGGCGTTTTGCCTGATCGCTAAGCTGCATGGAGGGCACGTGATCCAAGCCTTGCCCACCCATGCCTTGGCGCTTTGAGGTCCGGTCGTTTCCGAAGACCATTGCGAAATGCGCGGCATGGAAGCCTCGTGACCACGATTCGCCTCATCCCTCCCGTATCTTGTTGACTCGAGGTGCAGCAGGGCGTAATACCTATTTGCGGCGGACAACATCTGCCGACTCGTTTCCTGGAGCTCCGCTTTTAATGGAAGATACCGCTACAGATTCATCCGTCGTCCTTGGCATGGGATCCAGCGAGCGATACCTCACGCCTGACGATGCTCGAAGCATCGTACGCCGGGGATTGGCCACCCTGGCACTCGACGGCAGGCGTCTGTTGGTGATCATCCCGGATGGAACGCGCACGATGCCGATGTCCCTGATGTTCGATGCCATCGATGCGGCGGCCGGCTCGCGCCTGGCTGCGCTCGATTACCTGGTCGCTCTGGGCACCCATCAGCCAATGTCCGATCCGCAGCTCAGCAGCCTGATCGGCAGGCAGGTCGAGGGCGGGCGCACGGGCCGGAGCCGGATCTTCAACCACCATTGGGAAGAAGCCGGAACCTTCGCTCCCCTCGGAACGATCCCGGCGGCGGAGATCCGTGAACTCACCGGGGGAATGCTCGATCAGGATGTCCCTGTTTCGCTCAACAGGCGGATCTTCGATTACGACCAGATTCTCATATGCGGGCCGGTTTTCCCGCACGAAGTGGTCGGCTTCTCCGGCGGCAACAAATACCTTTTCCCCGGTATTGCGGGTCCCGAGATCATCAACTTCACCCACTGGCTGGGCGCCCTGATGACCAGCTATCACGTGATCGGCGCAGGATACACGCCCGTGCGCGCCGTCATAGATCGGGCCGCTGCCATGGTGGATCGTCCGACCGCCTGCCTGGCTCTCGTGGTCACCCACGAAGGACTGGCAGGTCTCTATTTCGGTTCGCCACAGGAAGCATGGCGCAAAGCGGCGGATCTCTCCGCGCAGAAGCACATTGTAATGGTGGAGCGCCCGTTTCACCGGGTACTCTCGATCATGCCGGAGATGTATGACGACCTGTGGACCGCGGCGAAGGGTATGTACAAGCTCGAGCCGGCGATTGCCGGCGGCGGCGAAGTAGTGATCTATGCGCCACACATCACCGAGGTCAGCTACACGCACGGCAGGATTCTCGATGACGTCGGTTATCACTGCCGGGACTATTTTCTTGAGCAATGGGAGCGCTTCAAGCACTACCCGGGCGGCGTGCTTGCCCATTCCACCCATGTGAAGGGATTGGGATGCTACAACGCGACCACCGGCGAGGAAACACCGCGCATCCGGGTGACCTTGGCGACAGGAATTCCGGAGGAACGCTGCCGCCGCATCAATCTCGGCTACTTGAATCCCGAGGGCATCAGAATCGAGGAATGGATGGGCCGCGAAAACGAAGGCATCCTCGTCGTGCCGAGAGCCGGTGAAACATTGTACCGAGTGAAGCAGTAGGAAGTGGGCAAGGGGTATAGCACAGATCATTATAGATCTCACTGCCGATTGCCGACTGCATTTAGCGAGGTAGAGAATGGATTGTGACATTGGTGTGGTTGGATTGGGGGTAATGGGGGGCAATCTGGCCCTCAACATGGAGCGGAACGGCTTCCGGGTCGCCGGCTACGACCTCGATGTTGCGAAGGCGAAGGCGTTCCTGAGCGGGCCCGCGGCGGGCCGTAACGTGGAGCTGGCCGGATCACCCGAAGCGCTCATGGCAGTCCTGAAGAAGCCGCGCCGCATTCTGATGATGGTTCCCGCAGGTACGGCGGTCGACAGCGCGATCGCGCACCTGAAGGCGCACCTGGAGGCGGGGGACATCCTGATCGACGGAGGCAACTCCTTCTTCCTCGATACGGAGCGAAGAGGCAAGCAGCTCGCCGCCGAGGGATTCCAATATGTCGGCACCGGAGTCTCGGGCGGGGAACAGGGCGCACTCCTGGGACCCAGCATCATGCCGGGCGGGCAGCGGGATGCTTGGGAAGCTCTCGCTCCGATTCTGCGCGCCATCGCCGCGAAAGCCGAGGACGGTGAGCCGTGCGTCGAATATATGGGACCGGGCGGCGCAGGCCACTTCGTCAAGATGGTGCACAACGGGATCGAATACGGCGACATGCAGCTGATCGCCGAGACCTACGACGTCCTGTCGCGCGGCCTCGGGATGACGGCCGGAGATCTCCATGCCCTGTTTGCCGCATGGAACCAGCAGGAGCTCAAATCCTACCTGATCGAGATCACCGCCGCGGTGCTGGCCCGGATCGATCCCGACACCGGCCGGCCCCTGGTAGACGTCATCCTCGACGAAGCGCAACAGAAGGGAACCGGGAAGTGGACAAGCCAGAACGCCCTCGATATCGGCGCACCAATCCCCACCATCAACGCGGCGGTCGAAAGCCGGATCATCTCGGCTCTCAAGCCGCAACGTGTGACGGCCAGCCGGCTTCTGCCGGGGCCTGCGCCAATGTATGCGGGCAACCGGCAACGGCTGATCGACGCGGCATGCAGCGCGCTTTACGCCAGCAAAATCACCTCCTACGCGCAGGGACTGGGGCTGCTGCGCCTCGCCTCGGAGGAATACAGCTACGGGCTCCGGCCGGGTGACATCGCAAAAATCTGGCGCGCCGGCTGCATCATCCGCGCAAGCCTCCTCGGTGACATCATGGCGGCCTTCCGGCGCGATCCTGCGCTCGTGAACCTGCTGCTCGACGAGGCATTCCGCGATGCAATCGCGCAGCGCCAGGAAGCATGGCGATTCTTTGTCCAGACGGCCATCGGGCTGGGAATCCCCGTCCTGGCGACGAGCGCCTCACTAGCCTATTTTGACGCCTACCGCAGCGAGAGATTGCCCGCCAATCTCACGCAGGCGCAACGCGACTATTTCGGCGCCCACACCTATCGCCGCGTGGACAAGCCGGGCGTATTTCACACCGAATGGTGATTGTGGAGAATGGAATGAAATACGGTTTGACTATTCCGCAAAAGGGCGCACTGGACTTCGTGTCCCTTGGCGCGCTCGTACATCGCCTGGATCCGGGAATCATCCCGTTTCGCAAGGCGACAGAGTGCCGGATCCATGTCAGTGGCGGCGAGTTTAATGTCGCTGCCAACCTGGCCGACTGCTTCGGCCTTCACACCGGCATCGTGACCGCGATGGCCGATTACCCGATCGGTGATCTGATCGCCGAGCGTGTAAAGGCCATGGGAGTCCGGGCCTTTTACAGGCGTTTCAAACACAACGGCGTCAACGGCCCCAATATGGCCACGGTATACAGCGACATGGGCCACGGCGTACGCGCTCCTGTCGTCTTTTACAACCGCGCGAACGAGGCCGCGGCGCTGCTGAAACCGGGAGATCTTGACTGGCCTTCCATCTTTGCCGGCGGCGTGCGATGGTTTCACAGCGGCGGCATTTTCGCCTCCTTGTCGGAGACCACCGGCCAGGTAATTCTCGAAGGCATCCGGGCTGCGAAGGCCGCCGGTGCGGTCATTTCTTTCGACCTCAACTTCCGCGAAAAGCTCTGGAACATCTGGGGCGGCCGGGAGCGCGCGGCCGAGACCCTGGGACGCATCGCGAGCGAGGTCGACGTCCTCGTCGGCAATGAGGAAGACCTGCAGAAGGGTCTCGGCATCGCGGGTCCTGAGGTGGCCGCGAAGTCCAAGCTCGACCCGAGTGCGTTCTTCGGAATGATCGATAACGTAATCCGGCAGTACCCGCAGATCAAAGTCGTCGCCACGACGATGCGGGAGGTGCATTCCACCAACCGGCATGGCTGGGCCGCCGTAGCCTGGATCGACGGCAGGACCTGCGCATCGCCGTCCTGTGACCTGGAAATATACGATCGTGTCGGCGGCGGCGACGGGTTCGCGTCCGGATTGTTCTATGGCCTGCTCACCGGCGAAGAGCCGGAAGAGGCAGTCAATCTGGGTTGGGCGCATGGCGCCCTCCTTACCACCTTCCCCGGCGACACGACCATGGCAACTATCGACCAGGTCCGATCATTCGCCAGGGGAGGATCCGCCCGCATCCAGCGCTGACACCAGTCAGTATCTGTCGTGCGACACGTATGTCTTGAGCATCATTCGTATTGCAGCGCCCGGACTTCGACCCGGACTTGAACCGTCTTTTACGAAGCTTGCCATTGCTAACAAATAAGTCATCAGCCATTGAAGCATCTGATTCGCACATAGCCACATCGAGGTCCAGGATCAGGAAGGGCAGTCAGATGGTTTTGCAGCTGTGACTGACCACAGGGTTAAAAGTGAGCCACAAGATTTGAGAACCTGTATGCCTATGCCGCAAACAGAATCATTCCCCTTTTCACCACAGAGACCACGGAGATCACAGAGGGGCGATGCCGCAATTCATGCCCGGGGGCCAACGCTTCGCGTTGCGCCATTCACGCCCGGGAGCGGCGGGAAGGCCTGGATGTCTCCGCGGTCTCTGTGGTTCGTTTTTACTTTTCTTCCGACTGCAATTCGGTCCAAACAGCTGTCAGAACTTATGTCGCCGTGTATAGTGATGGGGGGCAAACCGGTATGCCGTCATTTTCCGCATCGGATTCAGTCACTGGGCAGGACTTGAGACTCGCGAAGTACTCGTTCGGCGTGGGTGATCGCTTTGCTCATCAAGCCGCCGCGCAGCTGCGTGCATGCATGCTCGCTGCAAAAGACGGGATCGAAGTCGTCCCGGTCTGGAACAAGTCGAACCGCGAGCATCTGATCGTCGGATCCAAGCCTGGCGATGTCCGCCGCGCCGCCGGGGCAGCCGTTCAAGAACTCGGGTGGTCGGGCCCATTCCACGTCGACGCCGACCATATCAATCTGCAAACTGTCGACTCTTTTCTCGAGTCGAGCGATTACTACACGCTCGACGTCGCGTCAGCAATCGGAAGGCCGGCTGCAGCCGGAGCGGCGGAATCTTTTCTGGCACGCCATCCCGAGGTCCTGAACCCCGTCACATTGCCCGGCTTTGAAATTCCCCTGAACATCTCCCGGGATGCGGCCGGGCAGACGGCTGCAAAGTACCTGTTTGCGGCACAGGAAGCGGGCCGCGTCTATCGCCGCATCGAAGCAGCGAAGGGCAAAGGGCGGTTTATCACTGAAGTCTCGATGGATGAGACCGATGCACCTCAAACCCCGGAAGAATTGCTGCTGATTCTGGCTGCGCTTGCCGACGAATGTGTTCCGGCTCAGACGATTGCACCCAAGTTCACCGGCCGGTTCAACAAGGGGGTCGATTACGTGGGAGACTGCAACCGGTTCGAAAGCGAATTCCGCAACGACCTCGCGGTCATCGCGCACGCCGTGCGCGTCTACGATCTTCCCTGCAATCTGAAACTGAGCGTGCACTCCGGCAGCGACAAGTTCTCCATCTACCCGGCGATCCGCCGCAGCCTGCGCGACTTTGACGCCGGCGTTCACGTAAAGACGGCGGGCACGACCTGGCTGGAGGAGCTGATCGGCCTGGCGGAAGCCGGCGGAGAAGCCCTGGCACTGGCCGAGGAGATATATGCCCAGGCATATGCTCATCGCGAAGAGTTGTGCGCACCCTACTCCGCCGTCATCGACATCGACGTTTCGGGACTGCCTTCCCCGCAGGCGGTCCTTTCCTGGTCGTCGGGCGAGTTTACAGCCGCCCTGCGCCACGATCCGAAGTGCCCGGGCTTCAATCCAAACCTGCGCCAGCTGCTGCACGTCGGCTACAAGATCGCCGCCGCACTCGGCGATCGATACCTGAATATGCTGGATGACTGCAAGGAGATCATCGCGCGCAACGTGACCGCGAACCTGCTGGAGCGTCACCTGAGGCAGAGCCCCGCAAAGCGCCGGCTGCGGGACACACGGGACACTGTGCGTAGACGGTCTCGCAGGCTGTCAGGAAACGCACCAGGTCCGGCAACTGAAAGGGACCCCGCAGGGGTCCGGCAGGAAGGCCCAGGGCGCAAGCCCTGGGAACCGTGTCAGATCCGGATGTCCGCCCTGAAAGGGCGGTGCAGGCCGCTTCGGCATTTCCAGGCCGGCATCCTGGGCGTCGATGCCGCCAGAGGTCGCGCGCCGGCCTGTCCTGCTCGACCCCTTCAAGGTTGGAGCGTGGGTGGTTCCCGGGGTGCGAGGATGCGTGTTTTTGTACGATTTTACCAAGTTCATTGGAATTTTCTGGCAAGACGCCCGCGCTCCCAGGGGGGAGGCGCATCCTTTAGTACCGGTAAGTAACGGCTCGCCGGAAAGGCGGAGCCTTCCAGGGTCG
The DNA here is from genome assembly GCA_017860135.1 of Acidobacteriota bacterium. Taxonomy (GTDB): domain Bacteria; phylum Acidobacteriota; class UBA6911; order UBA6911; family UBA6911; genus JAFNAG01. The sequence goes on along the minus strand of JAFNAG010000103.1, from coordinate 46 downwards.
CACGGCCCGAGGCCATGGCTTTAGCGTTCATTAACAGAGGAGGCAT
>JAFNAG010000342.1 GCA_017860135.1 Acidobacteriota bacterium | reverse complement strand
TTCTCCAGTTTAGCGGCCAGCGCTTTTCCCACTCCGCCCTGATCGGGGAAAACCACAATCCGGCTGCTCTGCCCCAGCGCAACCCCTGAGGGCTTGCATAATTCGAGCGCCGGCCGCAACCGCGGCACCGGAACTCGCCGGGGAATCGCGGCCGCAGCCTCCATGCTGCCCGCGATCGCATCCCGCATCTCCACGATCGGAGCCACCGTTATAGCCGCTTCCGGGACAGTTGCCGGAGCAGGGCTTCCTGCCATTGCCAGGTCCGGCCGGCGGTCGTAAACGAACTGGATCGTGTGCTTCAGCGTAGGAAAATCGCGCAGCTTCAACGAGTCATCGCGGGGAATGTCGTACGCGGCTCGGATGGCGGCAAACATCTCGGCCTGTTTGACGGTATCAATGCCCAGGTCTGCCTCCAGGTCGAGATCCAGGTCGAGCATGTCGGTCGGATAGCCGGTCTTTTGTGCGATGATCTCCAGCACCTTCACTTTCACCGGATCTTCGGCCGGCGCAGGTGGAGCCTGGACCGGGAGATCAGCGGCGCGGGGGGACGTAGCAACGGGCGCCGTCTGAACAGCGACAGCGGGCGCCGGCCTGAGATCGGGTCTGCGGTCATAGACAAACTGGATCGTGTGTTTCAAGGTCGGAAAATCCCGCAGCTTCAGCGAATCATCGCGCGGGATGTCATACGCGGACCGGATGGCGGCAAACATTTCGGCTTGTTTGACGGTGTCGATGCCCAGGTCCGCTTCCAGATCCAGGTCCGGATCCAGCATGTCCTCCGGGTAGCCGGTCTTTTCGGCAATGATTTGCAGCACTCTCGCCTTCACTTCATCTTCGGCCGCATCGGGTTGAGGGATCGTCGCGGGCTCGGGAGCGGGAGCAACCGTGACGGCGGGAGGCGGAGGAACATCCGCCTCGAATAAAGGCGAAACGGGTGCCGCAGGCGCGCCGGCAGCCGCCGCAACCGATTTCAGGTCGGGTCTCCGGTCGTAAACGAATTGAATCGTGTGTCTCAGCGTCGGAAAATCCCGCAATTTCAGTGAGTCATCGCGCGGAATGTCATAGGCGGCGCGGATGGCCGCAAACATCTCCGCTTGTTTGACGGTATCGATGCCGAGATCGGCTTCCAGGTCCAGTTCCGGGTCCAGCATGTCCAGAGGGTAGCCGGTCTTCTCGGCGATGATGGCCATGACCTTGTCGCGGACGGGATCCTGCAGCGCGGGCCCGGTGCTCGTCAGCGATGCAGCGGGGCCAGCCGCCGGCGGCGCGTCAGTGACACCGGCCGGAACGGCAGGAGTCTTCAAATCCGGCCTGCGGTCGTAAACGAACTTCACCGCATGGGCCAGCGTTGGAAAATCCCGCAACTTCAGAGAGTCATCCCGGGGGATGTCATAGGCGGCACGGATGGCGGCAAACATCTCCGCCTGCTTCACCGTATCGATGCCGAGATCGGCTTCCAGGTCCAGTTCCAAATCGAGCATGTCCGTGGGATACCCGGTTTTTTCCGCGATGATGCGCAACACCTCCGCCTGAACCGGATCCGCCACCGCACCAGGCGTTGCGGCCGGCGGAACGGCTTCTTCCGCCGCGGCGCCCGGTACGCGGATCGCCGCCGGCATTTGCACGACAGCTTCCGGTACCGAAACTGCGGGCTGGACCTTTGCCTCAACCGCAGCCGCCTGCGCCACCGGAGGTTTCACTTGCATTTCTTCCGGGGCAGCGGGAGCCTGCTGGCTGAAACCGTTTGCAGCCGCCCAGCCTTGATCCTTGATTCTGAGGGTGCGTTGCGCGACCTGAAGTTCAGGCGCATCCTGCCCGCTGACGCGCTTCAGCCAGTTGCGCCACGCACTTTCATCCGCAATGCGGTAAGCGAATCCCAAGGCATCGGGGCTGCGTCGCTCTCCGTCCGGGGAAGGAGTCCAGCGCGAGAGCGTCATGCAGATCTGCGAGCCGAACCCTGCTCCGAGGCGCAATGCGTATTGCACGGGGTAGTGACCGCCCTTGGAGAGATTCAGCATTCCCAGCTCGGGATCCACCTCCTTGAAGTTGGCGACGGGCGGCACGATGCCCGTTTCCAGGATTTTCACGCCCACGACATCTTCGACGCCGACCGCCATGGGGTGTCCGGTGGCACCCTTGGTGTTGGCCACGACGATCTCGTCCGCCGCCTCCTTGAATACGTAGCGCAGGGCGAACACCTCGGCCGAAGCGCTGCCGCCGCGCGCCGGGGTGTAGGTTTCGTGGGATACAAACACTGTCTGCGGAGCGATTTCGTACCGGCTGATGCCCCACTGTGCTTCCACATCCGAAATGAGTTTTTCCATCACCTGGCAGATGTGCGAGACATCCAGGCGTGTGCCGTGATACGCGCTGTTCGCGACCACAGACCCGAGGATTTCGCAGATGGGTTGCAGTCCGCGCTCGCGCGCCGACTCCTGGCTCTCCAGAACCATAGCAGATGCTCCCATGCCGATCAGCAGCCCATGGCGCCGCCGGTCGAAGGGGGTCGCCGCATCCTCGACCACCTCATCCGTGGCGGCCGCCCCGGACGCCAGGAAGCCTGATCCAAACCATCCCATCAGATTGTCCGAGGTGATGTCGTCGGCAGAAATGACGATGACGCGCCGGCAGCGCCCGGCCTGGATCCAGTCGCAGGCAAGGCCGACCGCCTGGGTTCCGCTCGCACATGCCGCGTTTGTGGCGGTGTTCGGTCCGCGGGCTCCTATGTACTCGGCAAACTGCGAGTGCCCCATGGAGAGTACGCGGAACAGGAAGCGCCGTTCGAAGTGGTAGGGATTCGCATCGAGCTCCGACTGCAGCTCCTTCATGCGCCGGTCGAGGTCCTTGACGAGGCCGTTTCCGCCTGCCCCGGCTTGGAGCGCCCTGGCGCGCAGGTCACGCAGTTCCTGCAGCCGCTCGCGCCGGATGCGGTCCCGGTAGAAACCGGAGATGATCTCCTCGTAGGAGTCGTAACCCGGGAAGGCGGAAGTGAAGAGCACCCCGGTGTCGTCACGCATCTCGTCAGGAAGCACCCAGCGGTCGGGGAGCTTGGTTCCTTTGGTTGTTGTCTTGTACTTCATGACCAGCGGGATGCCCGCGTCGCGCAGCGCGTCGATACCGGCGCCAATTGCCAGGCGTGTCACATGATCGAGCGCGGCAAGCCTGTCTTCCGGAAATCCGAAATCGCGGGCCAGGTCGAGGTCTCGGGCGCGTGCGGCGAGCCGGATCACATCGTCGAGATTCTCGATGGTCTCGAACCTTCCCTCGCCCGACTCGCTCTTCACCAGGCGTGTGATGTTCTTCTCGACCATTTCTTTTCGCAATGCCATGGGAACCGGCGTGATGAACTGACCGCCCCGGAGAATGCGATCGATGTTGGAATCGTCGAAAACGCGATCGACACCGGGCAGCCCCAGCGAAGCGCCTGTGACGAACACCCGCGCGGGCGCACGCGGGGATTTCCCTCCCGAATAGACCTGGAAGCCGCGTTCGAGGAAGTCTGCAAAGAGATGCCCCAGCTCGAGAAGACGATGGGTGTCCGGCGCCGCCTGCGGCGGAGCGGCAAGATGAAGCGGCGTTCCGGTTTCAGGCGCGGGTGCGGAGGGCACGGGAGGCGGCGGAGCGGGAGCGACGGCCACCTCCCTGGCCGGTGGCTGCGCAAGACTGCTTGTCCGGATCTCCGCCGCGGCCGGCGCCGCCGGGGCGGGCTGCATCCTTTCCGGTCGATCGACCGCAGGGCGCTCTTTGCCGATCCCCAGGCCGGCCGCGTACAGGCCGCACAGCGCCAGATTGACGGAAGCGGCTTCACCGATGCGCGGATGGTTCGTAAACAGCGAAACCACTCCTTCGCGATCCCCCAGCACGTCCTCGACAAAACCGTACAGCACGCGCTTGGGTCCGACCTCCACAAAAACCCGCGCGCCGGCTTCATAGAGGGCATTCAGCCCCCTGACGAACTGCACCGGCGAAGCCACCTGTTTCCCGAGCAGGTCGATCATTGCGGGAACCACACCCGGCCCCATCGGGTAGAAGCCTCCGGTCACATTGGCGATGATCGGAATGTGCGGCGGCTGCATGTTCATGCCCCGCAGCACCTGTGCCAGCGATTCGCTCGCCGGGGCCACGATCCTGGTGTGGAATGCGTGGCTGACCTGGAGCGGCCGTGCCACGAATCCGGCATCCCGCACCGCTGCAATCGCGTGCTGTTGATGTTGGCGATGACCACGTAGCCGTCGATGGAAGCAAGGATCTTTTCGATCTGATCCACGGGGCCGAAAACGGCAGCCATGACACCGTTGTCGTCCAGCGCGCATTTGGTCATTTCGTTGCCGCGGGCGCTGACGGCACGCAGGGCTTCTTCGAATGACAGTGCTCCTGCGGCCACAAGCGCGCCATACTCGCCGAGGCTGTGTCCCATCACCATATCAGGAGCAATTCCGAAGGCGCCCAGCAGCCGGGCCAGAGCGGTTTCCGCCGCCAGCACTGCAGGCTGGGTGATGGCAGTTTGCTTCAGGTCCTGCTCCGCACGAGTCAGCGCAGCCTCGTCGGCTTCGTCGAGGAAGATGCAGTCGCTCAACTTGCGTCCGATGAGAGGCAGCATCACTTCATCAGCCGTGGCAAACGTCTCGGCCACGACCGATTCGCTGTCCCGCAGGTGCCGGAGCATGTTCACGTATTGCGATCCCTGGCCGGCAAAAAGGAAAGCCACCTTGGGCGCGGGGCCGCTGCCCAGGAAAACACCCTTGGCGCGCAGCGCTTTCCAGCGACCCGGTTGATGCTCTTCGAGCGCCTTGAGCGCTTTCCCGCACTTGTCCGCCAGTTCGGCAGCATCGGCATAGTCGATCGCCAGGCGCACCTGCGCCCGGAGGTCGGCCTCGGCGGGCACGGCGGGCGCAGGCGCTTTGCCGGCGATCGCATCCTGCAGAACGCTGTTCAACCGGAGGAGGAGCGAAGCTTCCGAATCGGACCCAATGACCAGAGCGCCGCGAAAGGGGGTCTTGGGCGCCGGACTTTCCTGCCGCCAGTCCATCTCGGGGACGGATACCCTGAGCTTTCCTTCCGTGTCGAGGCGGCCCGGGACGTACTCCTCCAAGACCACGTGGAAGTTGGTTCCGCCAAACCCGAAGGCGCTCACGCCGGCATGGCGTACAGCGTCCGGCTTCATTTCCCAGGGCCTTAGTTCCGTATTGACGTAAAACGGAGACCGGGAAAAATCGATGTCAGGGTTCGGCATTGCGTAGTTTGCGGTAGGCGGCAGCAGCTTCTCATGGAGAGCATACATGGCCTTCAAAATACCTGCAGCCCCCGCTGCGCCTTTCAGGTGCCCGATGTTCGACTTGACCGAACCCAGGGCAATCGACCCTTGGGGAAGGCCATATTCCGCGAACACTTCGTGGAGGCTCTGCACCTCCGCGATATCGCCGACCTGCGTCGAGGTGCCGTGGCCCTCAATGAGGTTCCCGGGCAAGGGGACGATTCCCGCGTTATGCCATGCGCGCCGGACGGAGAGTTTCTGGCCGGCAGGGTTGGGGGCCGTGATTCCCTTCCCCTTGCCGTCGCTCGATCCGCCCAACGCCCGGATGATGGCGTAAATCCTGTCGCCGTTCTTCTCCGCATCACCGAGCCGCTTGAGCAGGAAGACCGCGGCCCCTTCCCCCATGACGAATCCGTCGGCTCCAGCTGCAAAAGGCCTGGATCCGGTCGCGGACAAGGCGCCGATCTTGCAGAATTTCACGAAGGTAGAAGGGCTCATGTTGGCGTCGATGCCGCCGGTCAGGACCGCGTCGTAGTCGTGCTCGAGCAGTCCGCCGATCGCCGCGCTGAAAGCCGCCATTGTGGAAGCGCACGCGGCATCGGCAACGAAGTTCATGCCCTTGAAATCGTACAGCGCCGCAACCCGGCCCGCGATGATGTTGGCAAGTTCTCCGGGCATGGTATCTTCGGTGATCTCGGGGAGGCGCTTGGTGATTCTCGAATGATACTGGGAGAGGATCGCCTTGCGCATGTCCGCGGGCAGTCTGGAAAATCCCGGAGTCCGGCCCAGTTCGTCCAGCACATCCGAAAAGAGGACGCGTGCGGCCGAGTAGAGATGATTATCACCGGCCATTGCATTCCCCAGAATCACCGCAGTTCGCTCCGAGTCAAGGGAGCGGGCGGGAAACCCGAAATCGGCCAGCGCCTCCCGCGTGGCAACGATCGCCCACTTCTGGGTCAGGTCCATCGCCTGGCTGACGCGGGGAGGGATCGGCATGCGCCACTTCAGGGGATCCCACTCCCATTCGCGCACCCACCCGCCGATCTTGGAGTACGTCTTGTCGGGAGCCTTGGGATCGGCATCGTAGAAGAGTTCCGGGTCCCACCGATCGCGTTGCACCTCGGTGATGCTGTAGACGCCTGCCTTGATGTTCTCCCAGAACTTCCGCGCGTTGGGGGCATCCGGCAGAACCGCTCCCACACCGACAATCGCGACCGCTTTGTGAGCCGATACTTTCATTCCTCGTTGCTCCTTCCGGATCTGAATGTTTTGCTGCAGCTCAGCCTCTTCCGGAACGGCGGCTGCAGTGGGGGGCGGGTGATTTCCTGGGGAGTCGGCTGTCCGCACCGGCGGAGGTTCAGCCGTTCAGCATGGCAATGAACCAGAGAATGCAAATCTCCATCACCCCGAACGCTGCGAGACCAGCGACGACTCAGGCGGGTTTCCGCCCGTAAAGGATGTCGGCGACCTGGTCCATGTCCTGAAGAAGGCCGGCCTGTGCGCGGTACACTGCGGACAGGCCCAGCCGGTTTTCGAGGTCGGAGACCTCCTTTTCCCGAAGGCCCGCGGCGCCGGCTATCCAGCGCATGCCCTCCCCGGCGATTTTCATCGCAGCATCGCGAGCGAAGATCCTGCTCATCACGGCGAGCGCAGCTGCCGGGAAGCGAGCATTCGCCTTGGCATCCAGCTGATCTTCGGACGCGCGCACCGCCCGGCGCGCCAGGCTTCCGGCGCACTCGGCGTATGCAATCAACTCACCCAGCCGGAAGAGAACATGCTGATGGCGGGTCAGCCTGTGAGCCCGTGACGTTTCCAGAAGCTCTGCCATCGCATGAAGGCACCGGGCCGCGATGCCTGCCCCTGCCTCCGGATGCCGCTCCTGCAGATCCTCGACCGCTCGCGCCATGTCATGATAGTACTGGCCATGCGTTTTCAGGTGCAATTGCCAGCGGTCGCGGCAGATCGTCATCTCCATGATCTCCGATGTGCCTTCGTAAATCGTGGTGATGCGCGCATCGCGCTTGATTTTTTCCACAATGTATTCCCGGGTGTAGCCGTAGCCGCCTAGGGCTTGGATGCTGGCGTCCGCGGCGAGATTCCCGGCTTCCGTGGCCATGTACTTGGAAATCGCACCTTCCGTATTCAGGTTGCCTCCGTCACCGTCGATGCGCTCCGCCGTTTCCTCTATGTAGGATCGTGCGGCTTCGAGCCGCACTGCATGCGGGACGACAAGCTTATGGGTGTACCCCTGCTTTTGAGAAAGCGGTGCGCCTCCCTGGATCCGGCCCATGGAATACGGGATCGCCCTGTCCAGCGCCGACCAGCCCGCTCCCAGGCCGAATGCGGCAACCATGAGCCGCGTGTAGCCGAAGACAAGCTGGGCCTGAATGAGTCCCATGCCCTCCTGCTCACCGATCAGCCGATCGGTGTCCACATGCACATCCTCCAGTGTGACCGTAGACGTGTTGCTGGCCCGGATCCCGTGCTTGTCTTCCGGTTTGCCGTGACTCAGGCCCGTCGCCCCTTTCTCTACCACGAACCAGCTGGGCCCGCCGGGCGTCAGCGCCAACACACTGTACAGATCCGCCACACCGCCATTGCTGATCCACTGCTTGTTCCCGTTGAGCCTGTACCCGACCACCCTGCCGTCGCTCGTCACGGGCGTCGCCGTCGTGCGCAACGCTGCCAGGTCGCTGCCCGCCTCGGGCTCGGTAGCGCCGTAGGCCATCAGCAGTCCTTCCCTGGCAATGCGGGTCAGCCACTTCTTTTTCTGCTCGTAGGTACCCCCGAATATGATGGGATCGCTGCCCAAAAAAGTCGCCAGTACCGCAGTGGCAAGCCCCAGGTCGATCCGGGCCATTTCCTCGCAGATCCGATAGACGTCGAACGCACCGCCTCCCATCCCTTCAAATTCCTCGGGAATGAAGAGCAGCTGAATTCCCAGTTCGGCGCCGCACATGTCGTGCACCACGTCAGCGGGAAACTCATGCGTCGCATCGAGTTCGAGCAGCCTTTTTTCCGGCAGGCGCGCGGCGGTGAAATCCGATATCGCCTGCAGCGTCAGTTCAAGTGTTTCTTTGTCGAGTCCTTTGTGCATCGTCTTCCGGGAGCCTTACCTCAACATCCGCACCCCGCGAAACAGGGCCGGAAATAATAATCTGCGCGCTTCTCAGCTGTTTGAGGAAAGCCGAGCGGAATCTCCCCAAACTCGATGCTTCTCTCCTTCCCTGGAAAGCAGGCCAGGGAAGGTGGATCACTCCCCGGGACAGCCAGACGCAAGCGCACACTCTCCTACAAAATTATTGATTTTCCCATAAATTGCGCCGCAAGGAAGCGATTTTCTTTCCTAAAATAATAGCTGACTGCAAATAGCCGGAAGAAAATGACTTATTAATCTCAACCCGATGTGACCCGCCTGTGAAAGAAGGAAAAAACTTCTGCTGCGCCAGTCCCTCACAGACTCACACCAGGATCCCTCAGGGTTTCACGGGTGTCAGATTTCCAGGACCAATGCCAGCGCCTGTGCAATCTCGGTCATCTGTTCGTCCTCCATTTGGCCCAACCGCCGCGCAAACCGCTCTTGAGCCAGGGAACGCACTTGGAATGCATCCGCCGCCGAGGGCTTATCCAGTCCGTTGAGCGCGGAAGGTTTGACCGGCACCATCCAGTGGGCGATACTGTAACGGTCTTTCCAATCAGTCAGCGGGACAATTACCTTCAATGGAAGAACTCCGATTGCGTCACTGCTGACGATCACAGCGGGGCGGGTCTTCTTGATTTCGGCGCCAATGGCGGGATCGAGGTTGATGAGCCAGATCTCACCGCGCGTCATCTCACATCCTCCGCGTCCAAGGCGGTAAAAGCAGTGAGTTCCTTGTCGCCCAGGTAGTCGGCGAGCAATGCCTGCGCCGCGAAAGCCATGTCCCGGCGCTTGCGCTCAGCCAGTTGCGCATCGAGCATTTCGCGCACAACGTCGGACAAACTCCTGTGTTCCCGCCGGGCAATCTCCTCCAAATGCTGATGCTGCTCGGGATCGAGCAAAAGCTGTGTTCGATGGTATTTAGATGCAGCCATGCGCCACCATTATATGTAGCTCTACTACATCACAATTATGCACAAACATCATGCGACTGCAAGACCTCTGCGCACCACACACGGCTCATCTGCGTTTCTTCGGCGCAGGTTCGCTCGCCATTGAGGTCTCGCGCACGTGCAACACGTCGAGTTGTTTGCCCCAGCCGGTTTCGGCATGCTGCGACGCGGCCGCTCGGACAAAGGAGTTCTTAGGAGTCTCGACAGCCTGCTGAAACGCAGGCAACTCACTCCGATATCCGGCGCCTCCGACATATTCCGCCAGGACGGTATTGATCAGCAGGTTCTGA
>JAFNAG010000703.1 GCA_017860135.1 Acidobacteriota bacterium | reverse complement strand
GGGAGTGAAAGTGTCGTCTCCGGGTCAAGGATGGAGAATTGCGGGAAGTTGCCCGGACTGAAATAGGCCAGTTTCTCCTGCGTCGAATCACGGGATATGACCGACGCGCTATTCATCTCCGAACCTGTCGCCGGAAGAGTCAGCACACAACCGATCGGCAACGCCTTCTCGGCGGGAGCAAACTTGGCCAGGATGTCCCACGGATCGCCGTGCGTGAAATACGTCGCCACCGCGATGAACTTCGTCCCGTCCAGCACCGACCCTCCGCCGACGGACAGGAGGAATCCGATCCGCTCGCGCCGGCAGATCTCGACCGCCTTCATCAGCGTCTCGTAGCGCGGGTTCGGCTGGATACCTCCGAATTCGACGATGGTGCGGTCGCCCAGTGCCTGCTTGACCTGGTCGTACACTCCATTCTGCTTGATCGAACCGCCGCCGTAGGTCATGAGGACCTTCTGGTTGGCCGGCACTAGCGTGGCCAGTTGCTTGATCGAACCCTTCCCGAAAACCACCTTCACTGGATTATAGAAGGTAAAGTTCTGCATGTATTCCTCCTCTCTGACTTCGCCAAATGACCACGGATGGTTGCCCTGTGACGCCGCGGCAGCTGCAGCCTGCACTCCCGCAATCGGCGCGGCTGTGTCGTGTGGTACTCCTGGACCTCGCTCTGCTGGAGCTGAAAATACGTGGCCTGCGGCCGCATTGTACATCGAATCGTCCGTCTGTGTGCGAACTCCTGTGAGCGGGACCGATGCAGATGCTTGAGGGTTCAAGGCGAGAGCCACACCCACGATATGCGGAGCTCCGAGGACACTGCCCGGTTCAGGCACGGAAACTTGCGGCGGGGGAGAAGAGCTGCAGGCATTAACCTCTTTCACATTCGGCTACTTGATCGCTTCCGGGCGGCACGCCCCCAGCAACTCCATCAGCTTTGCGGTCCCCGGCAGCCCTCGCGCAGACGTGTTCAACTCGAGATAGCGTTCCAGGTCTTTGCGCGCGCCGGCGCATTCCTGGCGCAGGTATCGGATCTCTGCCATCAGCAGATACGGTCCTGCAGCCTTGCCTTGGACCAGCGCGGAGGCCCTTTGGATGGACTGAAAGGCAGCTCCGGGGTCCCCGGTGCCCACCCGGGCCCCCGCAAGGAAGGCATGGGCGGTCATCCACTGAGCGTCGATCTCCAAGGCGCGGCCGGCCAGCTTCAACAATTCGCTGTACCGTCGCTCCTGCTGGTAAAACCAACCCAGATGGGCATAGGGGAGCAGGTATTCGGGGTCCCGTGTGATGGCCTTTTCGAACACGCTGATTGCGTCGTCCTTCCTCGCCATTTGAAGGTACAAGAGCCCCAACGTATCCCAGAGGCCGGCAGTCGGGGCTAGAGCTGCAGCCTCCTCGTAAAGCCGTGCTGCTCCCGACAGGTCTTGCCGAGCCACCAGATTGGCAGCCTTGCGCAGGCTCTTCTGGAGCTTTCCGTTGGATTGTGAGGCAAGTTGGTCGGCAGTTACGGCCCTGAAATCCTGAGTCTTGGCGCGACGCTTCGGCAGCATCACAGCAGCGAAGTTAGTCGCACCGGCCGTTACCGTGACATGGTCATCCGCTGCGATGAAGTCCCCGAAACGGACCCGGATCGTGTACTGCCCCTCCCGCACGTTCTTGAATGAAAATGAGCCGCCGGCTTCCGTGGTGTCGCGGTACCGGCTCCTGTTGCTGTCACTCAATTCCACGTCATAAGCAGTCTATGCCAGCGAAATTCGAGGCGGTCAACTGGTTTCATCCCGGACGGAGACGGGTGGCCTCGATTCGCTGGAGCGCGCAACGGTCCGCGCCGGCGGCGCGGACCCACTTGGCTCGCATTCGGCCCCAGGCAGGTCAGGTCTGTTAGACCTGACCCCTGACCTTCACCGCGCAGTGTCCGGTCTGACAGACCGGACCTGCTTCATCGCCAAGAGGGCAATGAATGACTGCTCTGAAACGTGACTTATGCGGTATCCTCAGGTATCCAAATCCGGGGGCTGCCCGGTTCGGACGGTCCCGAGCAGAAAGGCGGAGCGCCTATGACAGCCGACAGTCCGCGGTTTCGCAAAGCGATCTTCCCGGGACTTTATTTGCAGGGTGACGGTGCTTCCAGCGCGGTGCCGGAGCTGATGCAGTCGCTCGGCGGCGTGGGTCTGGTGATTTGCGCACCTTCCGCCTTTGAGAAGGTTTTGCCTAGCATCGCGGACGCGTTGCCGAAGGGTAGCCGGGCGGAACGATTTGGCGGCGAGTGTTGCGAGCAGGAACTGACCCGCCTTTCAGCCCTGGCAGCAGAGTGCGGTACGCGCGTCGTCGTTGCGGTCGGCGGCGGGAAGACAATCGACACCGCCAAGATTGTCGCCGATCGCGCCCGCCTGCCCGTTGTCATCGCCCCGACCATCGCGTCGACCGACGCTCCCTGCAGCGCCTGTGCGGTCATATACACGGATCAGGGCGTGTTCGAAAGGGTCACTTACCAACGCCGCAACCCCGATGCGGTGGTAGTCGATACGGGGATCATTGCCAAAGCACCGGTCAGATTCCTGGTCTCCGGCATGGGTGACGCCCTCGCGACATGGTTTGAAGCACGCAGCTGTGAACGGACGTCCTCAGTCAACGAGTGCCGCGGCCTCAGCACCATTTCCGCCCTGGCACTGGCCCGCCTGTGCTACGACACCCTGCTGGGCTACGGCGTGGCAGCGAAGCAGGCAAACGAGGCAGGCATTGTCACCCCGGCGTTCGAGCGCATTGTTGAAGCCAACACGCTGCTGTCCGGTCTCGGCTTCGAAAGTTCCGGCCTGGCATCCGCTCACTCCATTCACAACGGCCTGACGGCTCTGGCGCCGACGCATGCCTACTACCACGGCGAAAAAGTCGCGATCGGTGCGCTGGCCGGCCTGCATTTGACGGACGCGGATCCAAAGGAAATGGACACCGTCTATGGATTCTGCGAGTCCGTCGGATTGCCGACAACATTGGCCGACATAGGCCTGGCCGGGGTGACCCAGGAAGATCTTCTAACGGCG
>JAFNAG010000341.1 GCA_017860135.1 Acidobacteriota bacterium | reverse complement strand
GGATTATTCATGAAGGTTCGTAGCGAGGCGGCGCAGACGGGCATGGCTACAAGGCGCGCGACGGGAGGATTCCGCAGGCGTACTTGACAGTACGTCGAGAAATCCGACCAAGCGCAACGCAGTAGACATGCCCGGATCCGCCGCCGCAGTAGAAGCTTCATGAATAATCCGGGCTAGGAAGGTGCAAGCGATGCTCCGGGCTGCCCCTTGCCAAAACCCGCTCCGCATCAGTGCCGTAATCCCGCCAGACCCACACTGGTCGGCCTCCTGCAGGATGCGCCGCTTGTACTCGGCCGTGAAACGCCTCGGCACGGCTTTGTCGCTGACCTCAGGGTTGGCAAGGCGCGGAACCCTGGTTGCCGGTACTGCCGCGGGGATGGATGCCCTTCCTCTCCATGAAGTCTGGCCACGCTCGCCTTCATTCCGCTCCGGGGCGTCCATCCCCATTTCTCTCTTCAACTCTGCTATTCCCATCTTGGATTTTCTCCCTACCCTCTACATTAAATTAACCTGGGGTAGGTGTTTCACATTTATTGGCACAGAGGGGGCCTCGCCCTCCGGGTGTTGTCGACACGAATGGGGAATTCATTGACCTGACACGGGTTTGCGCATATCATCGCTGACCATAGACTGGAAAAGGGTGCCGCCTTGCCGGCCCCGGACGAAACGGTTCTTCCAAAGACGGGTGTTTGCGCGTATTCATGATGGGGAAATTCGAGGAGATCTACCATAAGCACGTGCAGTCGGTCTTCCGATTTGCGCTGAGTTGTGTGGGGCGGAGGGAAATCGCCGAAGAGATTACCAGCGATACATTTATCGCTCTTCTGCGAAATCTCGACGGATTGGACGAAACACAGCTCCCCGGCTGGCTGATCACCGTCGCCCGAAACCGCGCGCGGGACTACTGGCGGCGCAATATGACCGAGCAGCGTTACCTCGAAACGCTGGAGGTCCCCGTATCGAGTTCCGGGGACCAGGACCTGGATAGCGTATTCGACGATCCCGGTCTGAAGCCGATTCACAGGGTTTGCCTCATTCTGCGATTCAGGGAGGAGATGACCCGTTCCGAAATCGCCAAGGAGGTTGGATTGACCGAAACTCAGGTCAAGGGACACCTGCAGTACTCGTTGCAGCTTCTGCGCAAGTCCATGGCAGGCAAGGAAAGACGCGAATATGAGGATCGAAGATCTGGAACCATTTGAAGCGGATTGGCTCGCGGAAGCACAAAACCAAGTCGAGGCGCTTCGTAAGCAGCGGGGGACATGTCCCTCGTTCCGTCAGATCCGCGCTGCCCGGGCGGAAGCGTTGCCGGATGAGTTGCAGGCAGCAGTAGCAGGTCATGTTGCCGGCTGCAGGACCTGTGCATCCCTCCAGGCGGATCTCGAGGATGTGGGCGCGCCGGCGGAAATCACTCGGGAAGAAACGCGCCGCATCCTCTCCCGCGTGCGCCGCGATGCCCCAGCGGAAGAGAAGTCCGTACTGTGGCGGTTCTTCTCGTGGCGGACTGCGTTTGCGACCGCGGCTCTGGCGTTGTGCGCCATGCTCATAGTACAGCAGGTGCGCCAAACCGGGCGGCAGACCTTTCCGACAGACACGGTTTCCCGTCAGGCGCCGGCCATGCAGGTGCCTGAAGCGCTGAAACTGGACAAGCCGGATGTAAAACTGACGCTTGCCGTTATGACCTGGAGAGCACCCGACAGCAACGGCCAGCAGTTCCTCGCGGATGTGGGTCCGGCACTCGACCTTTATAGAGCGGACCGTTTTGCGGATGCGGCCCGACAGTTGGAAGAGCTCTCCGCAAAATACCCCGCTTTTGTCGAGATCTTCTTTTATCTGGGCGTCAGCCGCCTTTTTCTCGGGGATCATGAAGCTGCGATCAAGGCGCTCGAGAAAGCCGATGGACTTGCCCGAGATTCTTTCTCTGCCGATGTTTCCTGGTACCTGGCGCTTGCCTATTTCAAATCCGGCCGCATCGCCGACGTGCAAACCCGGCTGACATCGTTGGCCGCTGGCAGCAGCCCGTACGCAACACGTGCCCGCGCTGCGCTCGAGGCACTCAAGAGCCCCGCCTCTACACGATAGCATTTCTTTCCGGACTGATTTACAATCGAAGGCATGTTCGTGTCCCCCTTGATCCTGCAGGTGCTTGTGCTATCCGTGTCGTGTGTCGCACTGCCTGCATCCGCCTCGCTCGTGAGTCAGGAGGTACAGAAGCCGCCGGTTCCGGTCTCGCGAACTCTGATGCAAGATCTGGAGAATGCTGACGCGGTTGCCAAGCAGGGGGACGCCGCAGGCGCAATCAAGCTCTACGAGGCCGCCGCCGCGCGGGCGCGCAGCGAACATAACCCGGCTCTGGAAGCGCAAGCACTCACCCGGATTGGAAGGCTGTTGAGTGCCCAGACGAAATACGCGGAAGCCCGGCCATATCAGGAGCGCGCCTTCGCTCTTGCAGAGTCTGCCGGCGATCACGCACTGGCCGCCCAAGCAGCGAATTCCATGGGGATCATCGCATTTAGTCTGGGCTCGGCAAAAGAAGCGAGGACCTGGTACGAGAGATCCATCAAGTCCGCTGACTCCGCGGGCAATATGCTCTTGAAGGCAAGGGCCCTCAACAATCTCTCTATGTTGAATGTGGTGGGTGAGGTCGAAAAACTGGCCATATCTAGCCAAGTTGTTGAAATCGCCCGCACGCTGGGGGACAAGGACCTGGAAGCCAGTGCGCTGCACGGCTGGGCGGATCATCTGTCCACGAGCGGGGACTACGCAGCTGCGATGGAGAAGCTCGAGTCGGCAGCCGCGCTGTACCGCGAGCTGACAAACAACATCGACCTGGCGCGGGTCTATACGAGCATGGGGCGCCTGAACCGCCTGCATGGGCGGCCCGAGGCCGCGATTCTGCTTTATGAGAGCGCGTTGCAGCTTCAAAAACAAACGGGCGATCAAGTGGGTGTGATTCAAAGCCTGAACGCCATGGCAGTCGCATACGGAGTGATCCGGAACCGGCGCCGTGAGCGCGAGCTGTACGAGCAGGCATACGAGCTTGCGCTCAGGACAAACTCGCCCCGAGTCATAGATTTCATCCTCGCCAATCTGGCGTCTTCGCTTTTCTACGACGGGGAATACGCCCGCAGCGCTGAACTCCTGGAGGATGTGCTGCGCCGCGGCGTGGATCCCGATACATCCCTGCGGCACGCTCAGCTCGCTCGGGCCTATCTGCGCACGGGGCGTCTTGGCGAAGCCTGGCTTCATGCCGACGAGGCAGTGAAGCTCTCCGTGGACAAACCTTCATATCGCATTACGGCTCTGTTCTGGAGAGCCGCGGTTCGCGGGCGGATGAGCGAATCGGGCAACGCCATGGAGGATATCCGCGAGGCCCTTCGGCTGATCGAGGAACTCCGGGCCAAACTCGTGCCCCTCGATTTCATGAAGGAGGGATTCAGCGGCCAGTACCAGCACATCTACTCGACCATGATCGAGTTATACGAACGCCAGGGACAACCGGAACCGGCCATCGAAGCCGCCGAGGAAGCCCGTGCGCGAGCCTTCCTCGACTTGCTCGCTACCCGGGATGTCCGACTGAAGCAGTCCAGTGACGCCGCGGTCGAAGAACTGCGCAGAACCGAACAACAACTCCGCCGCCGCGGTGTAGATCCATACAAGGCGGTCGCTGCCGGCGCGGCCGCCCGAAATCTGGACGCCGAGACTGCCGCGCTCCTGGCCTCATGGCAGAAGGCAAGCCCTCAAATTCAGAGCTTTGTCTCAGTGCGGCCGCAAACCGCCAGCCAGCTTGTTGCCACCGCGCGGCGGCTGCGTTCGACGATCCTCAGCTACTGGACCGCCGAAGACGCCGTTTTCATCGGCGTCGTGAGGCCGGAAGGGGCGGTGCAACTGAGGCGGGCGAATGTCCTTTTGAGTCGTCTGTCCGATCTGGTCGACGCCACGCTGAATCCCGCGGCGGATCGTTCCGTCGCTGCCTTAGTACCGCGCGGAACGACGGGCCGAGCGGGGAAGTCGGGAGCCGCAAGCGAGTGGCAGGAGCTCTATCGCCTGCTGATCGAACCGGTGCGATCCCTGTTGCCCCCCGCGGGGGGCTGTCTGACGATCATTCCGCACGGTCCGCTCATGCGCCTTTCGTTTGCAGCCCTTGCGGACGCGAATGGCCGGTACCTTGTGGAACAGTACGCGCTGCACTACATTCCGGCGGCCGCGCTGCTGGATTTCACCTCGGCAAGATCCTTGCCGCGGCCTACAGGCAATCGTAAATACCTTTTTGTGGCGGATCCCGAACTCCCCCCTGCCCGCAAAGGGGAATCCTCGATGCCCCCGCTTCCGGGGGCGCGGGCCGAGGTGCGCGCGATCGCGAAGATGATTCCTTTTGGCACCGCTGTGGTGCTGGAGGGCCGGGAGGCCGACCGATCCGCCGTCCTGTCTTCCTTGCAGCGGGCGTCGGTGCTTCATTTCGCGACCCATGCGGTCATGATCGACGATCAACCGCTCGATTCCTATCTCGCCCTGGCGCGACCCGTGGGAATCCAGGGCACCGGCCGTCTGGCAGCCGAGGATATCTACGGATTGGACCTGAACGCCGATCTGGTCGTGCTCAGCTCGTGCCGGTCGGGGGGAGGCAAGGTGACAGGCGAGGGAATCTCCGCGCTTGCACGGGCCTTTTTCTATGCCGGCGCCCCATCCATCATTGCGTCGCGCTGGGATGTGCCGGACCAGCCTGCCGCCCGCCTGCTTGCAAGCTTCTACTCAGAGTGGCTCAAGGGCCGGTCACGCGTCGAAGCGCTCCGCGGGGCTCAATTGCGCCTGCTCGCCGATCTGCGGGCCGGCCGTGTCATCCTACACACGCCGGCTGGCGACCTTGTTCTTCCGGAGGACCCGTCTCTCTGGGCCGGATTCATCCTCCTGGGGGATATATAGACCCTCCAGGCGCGAACTCGTACCGTGCCTCCGTTCCGCCATCCTGTTCCTGGCGAATCGTTAATTAGCAGCTAATTCCTTGTATTTGCGGTTCTTGCTACAATACCGCGATGCGCCATCTCTTCATGCTTTTCGTTTGGTCGCCGAAGGTTCTGGGCAGTTAGATCCTATGTGCAATGCCTGCCCCAAGGAGTCTATCGGCCGCGCAATGCCCAGGCCTCCCCGCTGTATCGCCTTGTCGAGGACCACTTCGACGAGCTCGAGTGCGTATGGGACGAGCGCTGCGAACGCGAGTATGGATTCTGGCGACCCGTCGTCCGCCAGGCCGTCAACCAGTTCCTCGACTGTGGCGACTTACGGTGCGGCTTCGCGAGGCTTTGGTGCCCGACCTGCCGCAAAGACCTTTTATTGCCACATAGTTGCCGCCGAAGGTGCCTCTTGTGGTTCGCCAAAATCTCGGCCGACCAGTTTTTGAGTGGGGAGTAGCGCCGCAGGTTCGCACTGCTCGAGCCCATCGTGGGCTTCGGGCAGGATCTTC
>JAFNAG010000340.1 GCA_017860135.1 Acidobacteriota bacterium | reverse complement strand
CCCCGGAGCGCCTTTCGGGTCTCCGGGGCCTTGGTGTTTCTGCGGTGATTGTGACAGTCGCTCTAGAAGTTAAAGCGCATCACGATCTGGATGAGTCGGCCGCCCGGATCCTGCTGCTGGTTCGAATCCGTGTAGGCCGAGGTGATCTGGCCGCTGGAGAGGCCGCCCCAGCCGCTGGTGCCGTAGAAGTTCGCGTTGTTGAAGGCGTTCAGGAACTCGCCCCGCAGCTCGAAGTTCGCCTTTTCCGTGAACCGGATCCTCTTCACGACGCTCAGGTCGAAGCGCATGAAACTCGGGCCGCGGAAGTAGAGGTGACGGTTGACACAGTCGCCTTCGACGACCGCGTAGCAGCCGCCGCTGTTTGCAGGCGCCAGGTAACGCCCGGTGGGCGTGCCGCGCGTGAAGCCGACGACGTCGTAGCTGGCGGCTTTGTAGGATTCGTCGATGATGTCCTTCGGATAGTAATAGATTTTCTTATTGGCATCATCGTACCAGATCCCGATGGAATCCCTCAGCTCCTGCTCGGTCATGCCGTGGAGTACGGTCTCACCGAAGTCGAGGAGGTTGCAGCATTGGATGCGCGTGCTGCCGTGGAACTCCCAGCCGCCGATGATCCGGTCGAGGGTGCGGCCGACACTGTTCGCCAGCGTTTTCCCCTGGCCGAACGGAAGCTCATACATCCAGTTGGCCTTGAAAGCGTGCGGCAGGTAGCCGTCGAGGTTCCTGTCGAGCGGCCGGCGGAACGAAAGCAGGTCCGAGTCGAAGCCCCTGCCCCAGACGTAATTCGCCGAGACCATGAGCCCCTTGGACATGCGGCGCCGCACTTCCACCTGCATGGAGTCGAACTTGCTCCAGCCGCCATTCGTGCGAATGTAGGCGCCGCTCACGGTCTCGTTCAGGCGGAAGAAATTGGCCGGCAAGCCGGCGTTCAGAGCATTATCTCGCCGGACGGCGTCGCCCCGCAGGGTGCTCGCCATGCTGCTCGGGGCCGGGCTGTAGCTGCTCAGGTAGTTGTTGTAGGTGGCGTTGGTGAAGAACCCGTACTGGGCGCTTCCCAGCTTGGCCGCGGTGTAGTTGGCCGGATCATTCGGGTCCAGGCCGCCGCTCAGGTAGGCCATGATAATCGGCAAGGGGTATGTTCCGGTCCCTGTTCCGAAATAGCGGAAGTTTTTCCCGCGATTTGCAGCCAGGTTTGCGTACACGTTTTTCTGGGCCAGGTAGAACTCGTCAAGCCAGCCGTTCTCCAGCATGTTGTATTCGGTGGAGTTGTAGTTGAGGTTTTGCCAGCCCTGGAGAGTCTTGTTGCCGACATAGCGGACCTCGATCGCCGTATCCCGGGTGATCTCGCGCTGAATGCCGAAGGTCCAGGACAAGGTGTAGGGCACCCGAATATCGGCGTCGATTGCATAGATGGAATTCTGGATTCCCACTTCCATGGGATACACCGGCTCCTCCGGGAAATCCGGCGCACCGAGAAGACTCTTGTCCCGGAACAACAGCGGATAGCTTCCCCCCGGAGGAATCAGGTTGCCGAGGGTCTCATTGCGGTTGGCGCCGATGCTGCCGCCCACATTGCCGCTGAATATGTCATTATAGGTTCCCATGGAATTGCGATGGAAGGCAATCCCGAAGCCGCCGCGCAGCACGGTCTGCCCGCTGCCGCCCAGCATCCGGCCGAGGGCGCCATCGCGCGCGCCCGGAGTCCAGGCGAATCCGAAGCTTGGCGATATCGATCCCCAATCCTGGTTATAGGCGGGATCGCCCGGGTTGTATAGATAAACCACCGAAGGCACGCCTCCGGTCGATCCCGGCTTCATGAGATTGCCTTCGCCGGAGGGTCCCCAGACTTCCGTCGGGGTCGTCCACGAGTAACTGTTGTTCAGCGGCGTCCATGGCCGCTGGAACTCCCAACGGACGCCGTAGTTGACCGTCAGGCCCGGCTTCATCCGCCATGAATCCTGGGCGAAGACACCGAACTCGCGCTGTCGCGCGCGCCGGATATACTCTCCATAGTATACGTACTTGCCGGTTTCCTCATTGATATAGGCTGTGCCGCCGATTGAGGTCACACGTCCCGTCAGCGAAGCGTAAACGCTGGCCGCCGTGCTGATCTGGCTGGTCGTGGCGCCCGGGAAGTTCTTGGGCCCGTTCGTCGCGTCGAACATGATGTACGCCGGATCGTAGGCGCTCGGCAGGCCGAAGCTGACCGTGGGCACGACCGTCTGATTCCACATCCACGAGGCGTAGTTGGTCCAGGTGCCGCCGAAGCTCAGGCTGTGCGAGCCCTTGGTCCAGCTGAGCGTGTCCTCGAACATCGTGACCGGGGAGTTGCGCCGGCTGGGAGACCGGCTCACGTACGGAGTCGTAATGCCGCTCAGGCCCCAACCGAAGCCGTCCATGTTAGCCACATCTCCCGAGAAGTTCGCTGCTTCCACTCCCAGGCTGAACAGCACCGTCCCGCCGTTAAAACCGACGCGCCCTTCGTTCACCAGGCGCGGCGTCAACGTCGAACGCAAAGCGACGGACGTTGAAAAACGGTTCGACGTCTGGCTGCCGGTGTTAGGGAAATCGGGATAGGCCGGGTCCACGCTATTGAGCATGTCCGGTTTCGAATCGTACCAGGAGTAATTCCAGCTCCCCTCCAACCGATGCTTGGTCGTCAGGTTGAAATCGAGACGCACCGTGGGGAATTTCCGCACCTGCCCGCCGCCGGCGTTGAAGAGCAGGTTTTCATACAGGGGATTGCTCACGATCGGATACGACTGCACCGTGCAGTAGCTGCACTTCGAAGAGTTGCGGATGTCGACGAGCATTTTCTGCACCGTGGGATCCATCGTGGACGTGTGCCCGTTCGCTGCTGCCAGCGACAGCAGGTTGACCGTGCGGACCTCGTCGGGCTGCCCGCTCTTCTGGTAGAGGTACACGTACGTGCCGCCGTCCACCAGCGGATTGTAGATTGTCCGCGAGCGCCTCATCTGCGCCGGCAGGCGGAACTCCTCATAGTTGAGGAAGAAGAGCGCCTTGTCGCGGCCGTCAAACAACCCCGGAATGATGATCGGGCCGCCGACGCGGAAGCCCGGCTGATTGAAGAGCACCCGCGTGCGCGGCGCCTTGCACTTGTCGAACTCGTTCGCCACCTGCTCCGCAGTGCACGGCTGGCCTTTTCCGGGGTCGTCGGAGTACACCGGCGTCAAATCCCGGTTGTTGAACCAGTAGTTGGAATTCAGCGACGGATTTCGATGGTACCAGTACACGCTCCCGTTGAAGTCATTGCTCCCCGATCGCGTGATGAAGCGGATCTGCACCGCGCCTGTTCCGGAACTCTCCGATCCGGGTGTGGCCGTCGATACCGTCACCTCCTGCATGGCGTCCTGGCGCGGGCTGATATAGCTGAAGAAACTGTCCGCGAAAATGTTGTCCTTCGTGTTCACGCCATCCACGGTGATGTTGACGGCCGTGCCGGGCATGTTGGAGAAGCTCGAGTTCCGGGCGCCGCCGGTCGTGTTCACCCCCGGCAGCATGACCAGGAAGTCCATCACGTTGCGGGTTGCCATCGGCAGGTTGGCGATCTGGCTGATCGCCAGCGTTGTCGCGACCGTCGCCGTGCTCGACTGCACGATCTCGGTGCCGGCCTGCACGATGACCGTTTCACTGGAACCGCCCACCACCAGCGTGACCCGGATCGTTGTCGGCGTCCCGGCAACCAGCACTACATCCTGGATGACCGATTGCTTGAAACTGGCCATCGAAACGGTGGCTGTGTAGGTGCCAGGGCTCAGTGACGGGATATTGAAAATCCCCTGCTCCGTTGTGATCGTCGTGGCTTCGGCGCCGGTCGCGTTGTTTCTGATCTTGACATCCGCTCCCGGAATGACGCTGCCGGACTGATCGACCACAGTTCCAATCAGAGAAGCCAACGAGCCGCCGCCCTGGGCATAGCCCGGCAAACACGCGACGGCAAGGAGAAGCATCGTTGTTGAAAGCCTCAATAGACAATGTCTCATAAAGGTTCCTTGCGTTGAGTGAGTTAACACCTCTATCGTTCGATAACGTTGATATTGACGATCCATTCTCCCGATCCCAATCCGGATCGAGCTGTTGCGCCTCAAAGCCGGGCGAGAATGCCGCTTTACTCCCGTCTTCTTGGTTTTTCGAGCGAGAGACCAACACCGCGAATCTGCCTACCCCCGCGATAGACCGGGAGAAGGACGCGGATTCAACAGCCGAATTTGCCGGGACTGCCAGGGAACCCGCTGAAACGAGGGGGATTCCCAGCTACGCGATAGGACGACCGGTCCCGACTCCCGTGATGAAGTTTGCCGGCTGAAATACATCCCGTAGCTGAGCCCTTTCTCCCCCTGAATGACGCCCTAAAACATTCGGTCCAATTCTATCCGACAATCCTAATTAAGATGAGGCCATGTTAATATCAGAAGAATAGGGTTGCAAGAAAATTCTCACAAATAATGGAGAGACGTCTCCTCTGCACAGCAGAGGCGCCAACCCCGGCAAGCCGTCGCGCCGGGAACTTCCGTGATAACAGTAGAGAGCTTTAATGATACGTAAAGACCGGACTTGATTTTAGCAAGCTCGCGCTGCGATCCACCGCTCCGCGAACCTCGCGGTTACAAGTCGACCTTTCCCCTGAAATTTGCTTCGCCTCCGATGCCGTTGACGATTCCGCGAAAAACCAGGAGCGGATTTCGCCGGAGCATGATAGAAGAATAGTCGCCAATCGTGGGAGGAAACGCAAATGGGTAAGAGACTGATATCGGGAGCATGCCTGCTATTCGGATTTGTCATGCTGTTTTTCGGGTTTCCTGGATGCCTGGCGGCGGCGCAGAGCGGCCACCCCGATACCGCCGGCTGGAAAAGCCTGTTCCAGGCCGACCTGTCCAACGCCGTGTTCGGCCCGGGCGGCTGGGTGGTCGAAGAAGGGATCTTGATCGCTAAATCCGGGGGAACCATCTGGACCAGCGAAGCCTATGGAGATTTTGTTCTCGATTTCGAGTTCAGGCTCGCTCCTGCCGCCAACAGCGGGGTCTTCCTGAGGACCGGAAATGTCAAAAACATCCTGTCCGCACTCGAAATACAGATTCACGAGACAACCGACGGCACCAAATACGGCATGGCCGGAGCTCTCTATGACGCCAAGCCTCCCAGCAAGAACGTGTCCAAGCCCGCAGGGGAGTGGAATCGATATACGATCACCTGCCAGGGCAGCCGCCTCACCCTTGTGTTTAATGGCGAGGAGGTGCTGAACCTCGACCTGGAAGATTGGACCGAACCCAATAAGAACCCGGATGGCACCCGGAATAAATTCTCGACCGCACTGAAGGACTTCTCGAGGAGCGGCCCCATCGGATTCCAGGGCCTCCATGGAAAAGAAGCGGCTCCCGTCTGGTTCCGCAACATCAAGATCAGGCAACTCAAGTAAAAACAATTGTTTAAGTAAGCGTGTATTGAA
>JAFNAG010000339.1 GCA_017860135.1 Acidobacteriota bacterium | reverse complement strand
AGTGGGTGGTTAGCTCAGCTGGGAGAGCGCCGCGTTCGCAATGCGGAGGCCGGGGGTTCGATCCCCCCACCATCCACCAGTTTCCTTCCTTCGGCGCAAGTCAACGATGCATCCGCGAGCATACTGCCACGCCTGGAAGGCTTGGTTTTGGCCTGCAGTCATTTCGCGAAGGTAAGCCGTGGAACCGGTTCGAGAGGATAGTAGTAATAGCGGCTGACCTTGAGTACCCGGGCGTCCGTCCTCAGGGGTTTGGCAGAAGACGGCGGCAGCACACGGAGGGCCTGTCAGGGGACGCTCTTTCCCAGGACCGGGCGGCGAAGCACGCAGACGGCGTACACCTCGGACGATCCCGGGTTCTTCCCGGCCGTTGCAGCCGGGACGAACTGCCATTGACGGACGGCAGCGAGGCAGGCACTGGTCAGATCCCCCAGGCCCTGGACCACGACCGCATTCGAAACGGCTCCGGATGCCAAGATGCCGAGCCGGAATACGGCGCTTCCCTCACCCAGTGAGTTTGCGGGGTAGACAGGTTCCACGATGCTCTTGATTCCCGGGACCTCCGCCGAGTCAGGCCGGGCGGAGAGTTTGCGCCCGGCCGGCCCGGTTGCATAGAGCGTCGGGGAGCGGAAATTCACCACGACGAGATAGTCCCCGCTGTCGGAACTCCTGAATCTCCAGGCGCCGAGAGCCGAGCGTGTCGGGGCGACGAATGGCGCGTCTCCCTGCAGGATATCCATCCCCCTGATTTCGCCGGCAGACACATGAAGCAGGGCTGTCACCGTGCCGCCGGAGACGGCGTTGGGAGGGTAAGCCGGGCCCACGACCGTAATCGCCTCGGCGAGAGCCCACGCAGCCAAAGCAAGCAACCAGAACATACGCCACCTGCAAGTAGGGTAGCTCCCGCATCCGTGAATTTCAATGCTATCCGCCGATTTCCTCTCTGGCCTTCTGAATGATCTTTTCCAGCCCGACGAGGTTACCCCTCTGCCCCTTGTAAAGGTAGTCGAGATACTGCTTCGCCTTGGCGGAAACCGGGCATTTGAGGAGATAGCACTTCGCCAGGGCAATCATGGCCACGTCCAGCTTCTTCTGCTCGGAGTAAGCGCGGCCGAGGAACCAGTAGGTCTCCCCGACTTTCGGGCGAACCCTGATGAAGCGCTCCGACTGGGCAATCACGACATCCCACTTTGTTGCAGTCGCCTGCTCCTGCACGACATATAGATAGCCGGATTGCACGGTGCCGTTCAGCTTGGAGTCGGGGCGATCCTTGAGAAACTGCAGAAGCTCATCGGCGCGTTTCATCGGCTCCTTGATTGCCGCGATTTTCTGGTAGCGCTCGTAGTCTTCCCGGTACTGCGTTTCCGCCGGAGTTTCCTCCTGCGCCCAGGCCCGCGCGGCTGCAAAGCACAGAATGATCCCCAGCACCGGAAGAATCTTCTTCGTGATTCCCATGACTCATCCCCCTGATCGCTATTTACAAATGACCCATGTCATGTTACATAATGCCGCACCGAAGGGCGCCTAGCTCAGCTGGTAGAGCACTGCGATCACACCGCAGGGGTCACAGGTTCGAGTCCTGTGGCGCCCACCAATTTCTCCCGGACACGCATCTTCCCGAAACGCTCCCCACCCACCGGTGTGCACCGGGCTATTGCGTCGCCATTCGCGCGCTGATTCTGCGCATCGCCTGCGTGGCGTTTGCCGCGATCTGGCCCCGCGTATCCGCTGCCAGATTCTGCAGGACCGGAATGGCGCCCCGGTCGCCGATCAGGCCGAAGATCTCGGCCAGGGCCTCCCGGACGCTGACTTCGTTGTTTTTCGTCTCGCTGTACAGTTCGGGCAAATCCTCCGGCTTCAGCTCCAGCAGGTACATCCGGGCTTCCGCGCTCGTCCCGCGGCTATTCAGGCAGTTCACCACCTCATCCAGAAACTCCCGCCTACCCATGCGGAAGATCGCATAGGCCTGTGCGGTCCTGACACGGGGCTCTTTCTCATTGAGCCACGCCCGCGTAACATTCGTCACCATCGAGGAGTCCGCCAGCCGCGCCAGGCCTTCATAGGCATGGAGCCGGAGGGTTTCTGCCGGATTCTGTTTCTCCTTTTCGAAGAGCGGCTTCGAGGCCGGGTCGGCGATGAAGGCGAGGGCATCGAGCAGGAATTCGCTAAAGGCCTTATCCGTCACTTTGGCGGGCAGGGTCGTTTCCCTTTCGTAGAGGCGTGTCAATTCCGGCACGGCCCCCCGGTAGCGCAGCCTGCCGATGGTGTATATGGCCTCGTTGCGCACTTTGCTGTCGCTGTAATTCAGGTAGTTCATCAGGTCGCGTGCTGCCGATGGATCTCCGGTCTTGCGCGTCGCGCGAATGGCCTCAAAGTGGAATTCATTGGTCTGCCGATCCTTCAGGGAGGCAAGAAGGGAAGGAACAGCGGGCCGCGCTTTGAGGATGCCGAGAGCGCGGGCGGCTTGCACCCGGATGCCGGGATCCACATCCCGCAGCCGGTCGCTCAGAGCGGCGATTGCACCGGGGTCCACCTTGATGCCCGGTTCCACAACCGTCTCTCCCGCTTCGTCGCTCCATGGATTTATGAAGTTGGCGACCTTGTTCACCGTGGCGCCCAGTCCCTCCTCGCGGGGCAGATACAGCGTGAGAATGCCTTCCATGGACCGCTGCCGGATTTCTTTGTCCGGATCCGGGCAGAGCTTGATGAATCCGGGCAATGTACGGACGTCCAGCATCTTGTTCAGTGCGATGACGATTTCCTTTCGCACCCCCACATCGGAGTCGGAAGCCGCGGCAACCAGATCGGGAATGGCGCTCTGCGACCTGGTGTCTCCGAGAAGCTTGGCTGCTTCCCTGCGCCGCGAAGTGACGGGGCTCTTCAGATCCTGGACCAGGGTGTCGACGGCAACTGAAGACACCTGTTGGCTCTGGGTTTCAAAGGGATTTGAAAAAAGAACGACGCACGGAACGAGGAAAAGAACAGCAACGAAGGCCGCAATCGGCAAACTGCCGCACTTGGGCATGAAAACCTCCTTGATCGTTTGCTTCCGGGGAAATGTTTGTGAATGCATGCCGGGCCCTCGCATCCGTGCAACGCGATTGGAATGCCCTGAAACCGGACCGGCGAGCGCCGACATGCCGACATCCTGCCCTGCTCAGGCCGACTCACCTGTTGGGTCGCCAGAGCGCATCTGTGGAAGTGATCCGTGCCACATCGAGATAGCAATCGCTGCCGAGTGAGTGCATGGTGCCGCAGTGGGAGCAACGCACGATTCCATCCCGGACAAGCCCGCCGGTGACGGTTTCCCTGCCCGTAGTGCGGATTCCGCTGTCGACAGGCTCCCCGGTCTGCGGGCATCGAAGCATGACTTTGTAGACTACAGGCATTTTTGCGCTTTCCCCCTGCCATCTCTCTTCCGCCGCCATTTCGCTTTTCTGGCGGTGGCAGACAGTGCGATTCTATCAGAAGTAATCCATTGCCTGCATGCAAAAGTGGCTGCCACATTCATTTCCACGGGGGGGAGCGTCTGGCCTTCAGACAGAGGCATCGTAGCCGCGCCGTTCCGAACGGCGCAGGTGGCGCGTGTGGCGGGATGCGCTATCTTCTCTCCGTTTGCCGCCACACCGATGTCGCCTCCCACAATGCCGGCGATGAAATTACCGAGAGCCCGCAAAGAGGACGCTTGGGAGCATAAACCCGGGTCGCCTTGCCGGTTTTGGCCGACCAGACAGCCGGGTGACCAAAAGCGATGGCCGCACAACTTCCGAGATCGGGACGCCGGCAATCATCAGTATGTGTTCCAGAAAGAATGAAATGCAAACGCTTAACGGAGCGGGGGCAATCTCTTATCCCCGCGATGACTGGAGCCGACTCGCCCCCCCGTCTTGCGCGTCAAGAGATTTCTCCGTTCTTGATCATTCGGGGGCTTGGTGATGCGCGGGGGAGCCCCGGCCGGCGCGCCGATCGCGTACGTCAGCGAGCAGATGGGAGACTCAAGAATTGAACTCACGGTAAGGCGTTACGGGCACCTGCAGCCCGGGGCAAATCGCAAGTTCGTCAACAACCTTCCGGGAATGAAAAGCGCGACCCCCGCGCAACCTGCCGCCGAGGCATAACCAAACGTGCAACCCAGGCGCAACCGGACTACTAGGGAATTCGCACTCCGCTTTTTCCTGCTCCACTAAGTTGTTGTGGAATTTGGTGTTTTGTGGAGCGGGAGACGGGGATCGAACCCGCGACGTCCAGCTTGGGAAGCTGGCATTCTACCGCTGAATTACTCCCGCACAGGGAACACTGTAGCGTTGAATGCGGTTTTTTTCAAGGGCTTCGAATGGGTGGGCGCCGGTCGAGGATGCGCCGCAGAGTCTCAAAACATCTGGGTGCGCCAGAGGTCGTGGATGTGGATGACGCCGATTACACCCCGGGTTTCGTTGACGACCACCAGGCTTGTGATCTTGAGCTCTTCCATCATGGCCAGTGCGGCGGTGGCTGCCTGCCCGGCCGAGATCGTCTTGGGTGCGCGGCTCATGCAGTCGGCGGCCTTCAGTCGCAGGGGCTCCGGAGAGCGCTGGAGCATCCGCCGCAGGTCGCCGTCGGAGATGACACCGGCCAGTTTTCCGTCGCCATCCGCCACCGCGGTCATTCCCAGCGTCTTGCGGGACATCTCGTAAATGACCTCGCTCATCGGCGTAGACTCCGAAACGAGCGGGATCTCGTCGCCGCGATGCATGAGATCGCCGACCCGGAGCAACTTCTTGCCGATGCTGCCTGCCGGATGGTATTTGGCGAAATCCTCGAGCCGGAATCCTTTATGTTCCATCAGGGCCATCGCGAGCGCGTCCCCCATGGCGAGCGCCGCCGCCGTGCTGGTCGTAGGGGCAAGCCCGAAGGGGCAGGCTTCGTCCGCGACGCTGACATCCAGGTTTACATCCGCGAGGCGCGCCAGCGTCGAATCCGGCGCGCCGGACATGGCGATGATCGGCAGTCCGAGCCGCTTGCTCACGTTGAGAATCTGGAGGATTTCCGCGGTCTCGCCGCTCTTGGAAACGGCGAGGATGACGTCGTGCGGGCCCAGCAGTCCGACGTCGCCGTGCAGGGCTTCGGCGGCATGGAGAAAAATCGCCGGCGATCCGGTGCTGCTCAGCGTGGCGGCGATCTTCTTGCAGATGATCCCGGACTTCCCCACGCCTGTGACTGCGATCTTGCCGGTGCAGGAGGCGGCGACGGCAACTGCCTGCGGGAACGACGTGTCGAGACGCTCGATCAGGGAGTGCACGGCCCGGGCTTCGAGTTCCAGGACCCGTATCGCCGTCGAGAGCGTGGCATCCGACTTGACGTTCATGTTGACCTCCGGCCGGCAGCACGGATCTCAAGCAGTTCCTGCACCAGCCTGGGAAACAGGCGAAGACCGAGTGCGTTCGGACCATCCGAAAGCGCGCGTTCGGGATGATCGTGGATCTCGAAGAAGAA
>JAFNAG010000016.1 GCA_017860135.1 Acidobacteriota bacterium | reverse complement strand
AGTATCTGGCTGATCTGCTCGTTCGGGTGCGAGTGTTCGGGCACAAGTGCGCCTTTTGCAAGGCGGATCTGCGCGACCATGACATTCTTCCCGGTAACGATCTTCCGCGACAAGTCCTTTGTTACCACCTCCCACTCCAGTTCCTGCCAGGACTGAGCCTTCATGCATCCTCCCGATACGGCACTGTGCCAGAATTCCGTCCCGCGATTCCCGGGCAATACGCAAAACACGCTACCTTGGTGTGCAAACACATTTTATCATAGTCCGGTCCCTCTGGTTGCTTGAGGCTTGATCGTATTTGCTGTAAGATAGAGTGTTGCGCGGTTGACGTTTACTCACGCCAGAGGATCTTCCGGTATCGCAGCGAAACTGTTCCGAAAGAGCCGGTTCCTGTGAGGGATTTGGCGGGAATCCCGATGCGGGATCCCTTTGGATGTCAGCGAATGAATCCGGCGCGGGAAATTGCTTTGGAAGAACTCGAGTTTTAGCTAGAATAGCCCGGCACGCAATTATTACAACTTGAAACTCCTGTTTCCTAATGAGGAGGACTTGCCTTGCGGAATGGAAAAATCAGCATCTTGATAGCGACTGTGGCGGTGCTCTTTGTTCAATGCGGCGGGGAACCGCCGGGCCCGGATGCGTGGGCTTCGATGCAGAAAAACAAGATGGTTCGCATCGCAACCGACCCGACCAACATACCTTTCGAGATGGGGGAGGGAACCGACGTCCAGGGATACGATGTGGATCTCGGCAACGAAATCGCGAAGGATCTCGGCCAACCTTCGAAATGGGTCAAGATTCCTTTCGACCGCCTCTTCGAGATCCTGAAAAACGGCGAAGTGGAAATGGTTATCTCGACGATCGCCATATCGGAGGAGCGCAAGAAGGAGTTTGCTTTTTCCGACCCCTACTTCGACACTGGGAACACGATTGCCAGGCGCATCGACAACACTGAAATCAAGAGTCTCGCTTCTCTCGCGGGCAAGAAGGTAGGAGTGCAAGAGGGACGGTCCGGCGACCGTTTCATGTCGACGCAGACGGTGGCCGCGAACGTCTCGCTGGTCAAGTTCCCCACGCTCGACGACGCGCTGGGCGCGCTCAACCGCAACGAAATCAGCGCGGTTGTAGGCTACGAGCCGATCATTACCTACAGCATCTACAAGAGTTTTTCCACGAACCTGATTCCCACGTTCGAGAAACTGACACAGAACCAATTCGCAGTCGTGGTGCGCCCGAAAGAGGCCAAGCTGCTGGTGGAAATCAACAAGACGATCGCGCGGCTGAAAAGCGCCGGGTCTCTGGAAGCCTGGCGTGAGAAGTGGTTCCAGAGCGTCATGAAGGATGTGAAAGGGCAGGTCGAGGACCTGAACAAGGCCGAGGCGCTCAAGAACTCCCCCAAGACTCTGGCGCTCAACCTGGTCAAGGCTTCGGGCAGCCAGGTACGGCTGGATCGGCTTGACGGTTTCAACGCAACCCTCATTGGTGCCAACGGTTCGTTTACGTCGACTCCCATCATGACCGATGATGCAGGTGTCAGGGGAGGATGCAGGTTCAGCAGCCCGATTCCGCCGGGAGATTACAAACTGACTCTTTCACGCATCCAGATGACCGCGGATGTGACAATCGCGAAGACGCCGGTTACGGCGCTGACGCTCACGCTTACGTTCACGGGCCAGGGGTCCATCAGCCTCGCCTGGAAATAGCGGGCCTTGCGGAAACCGCTGTGGAGCGCGGGCGGTCCCGCCGCTTCTGTGAGGCTGACGAGGCCCTGTGGGCCATGGAACGGTGATGAGTGGCGAACGTGACACTGGTGCCCGTCGCAGGCGGGACAGCCACAGCATCGCAGTTTTTCTCGCGGCGGCCGAAGCCCCGTCGCCCCTGTTGATATATGAAACGATCCGCTATTCGACTCATTCTTGTCACGGCGCTGCTGACCGGTGCAGCCGTGCACCTGCTGCTGCGCTGGAGGCTGGCGCCGGAATTCGGTGGAAAAGGTACCAGGCCAGAAGTCGAGCTGGCGGTAGCAGCCACTCCGTCCCAGCCTCCGCTCAGCGCTGATGAGCAGGTCAACCTGCAGGTTTACGGCAAAGCCAGCCCGGGTGTGGTAAACATCACGTCCACGGCGATCGAGTTCGATTTCTTTTTCACTCCGTTTGCCAGCCCATCCGCCGGAAGCGGTGTGGTCCTGGATTTGAACGGTAACATTGTCACCAACAACCACGTGGTGGAGAACGCGCAGAGCCTGGAAGTCGCGCTTCCGGATCAGACCACCTATCGCGCGGAACTGGTCGGCAGCGACCCGCAGAACGACCTGGCGGTCATCCGCCTCGTCGGAGCTGCCAAAGAACGGCTTCACCCGATAGTGATGGGAGACTCGTCTGCCCTGCGGGTAGGCCAGAAGGTTCTTGCCATCGGAAATCCCTTCCGGCTGCAGAACACGCTGACGACGGGGATCGTGAGCGCGCTGGGGCGCAGGATCCGGAGCGACAACGGCAATCTGATCGACAATGTCATCCAGACGGACGCGGCGATCAATCCGGGAAATTCAGGCGGGCCGCTTCTGAACAGCGCCGGCGAAATGATCGGCATCAACACCATGATTGTCTCTCCGGGCGGTGCAAGCGGCGGCAACGTCGGGATCGGATTCGCGGTTCCGGTCAACACCGTGCGGCGCGTGGTGACCGATCTGATCCGGGAGGGCAGGGTTCTGCGGCCCTGGATGGGTGTGGAGGGCTATGAAATATCCGCCAATCTGGCGTCTGCGCTGGATCTTCCTGTCGACAGCGGCATCCTCATTGCCAGAATTCAACCCGGTACCACCGCTGCCGCTGCCGGACTTCGCGGCGCGACCAGTTTCATCCGGCTCCGGATGCAGAGGGTGATGGTTGGCGGCGACATCATCACGGAGATTGACGGCCAGCCCGTCCGCAGCATGGACGATCTGGATCTGCTCCTGGAGAGCAAGAGGCCCGGAGATTCGGTACGCCTGACGTTCTACCGGGGCAGCATAAAAACCCAGAAGCAGATTGAGCTGATGGAGCAGCCGCGAAGAGTGCGCTGACCGGAGAGCCGCCTTGAAAGGGCGGCGCCGGCCGGCACCACGAAATGCATGAAAGCCTTTCGTGGATTTCGTGGTTTGGTGCTTTAGCAGTTTTTGCCAGGCTGACATGCGGAAGTCCACAGGCGCAATTCATGAGCCCCATCGCAAGCGCAGCAGACGATGGATCCAGACTGGCACAAGAGGTGCCGGGGAATTCCGATAGCCGCATGCTCAAATCCAGAAGTCTTGCCATTTACGTTTCGGTTTGGATATTGGCAGTCTTTCTTGCGGAAACCGCATGGGCGCAGCAGCGCCCAGCGGCTTCCGATCCTGCCGTGCCGCCGGCGCCTGGCGACATGAGCAGGCTGGCCGAGGGCGTCTACGTCCGCATCGTGAGCCCGGACAGCGATGCCGTCGGCAACGCAGGTGTGGTCATCCTCGAAAGCGGCGTACTCGTCTTTGACACGCACTTCACTCCCGAAGCGGGCGACGCGCTCATGAGCAGGATCAAGTCGCTCACGCCCCTTCCCGTCCGGCTGATCATCAACAGCCATTTTCACCCGGACCACACGCACGGCAATCAGGCTTTCGCCGGGGCCCGCATGATCGTGGGCAGCAGCAACACACGCCGGGATATGCTGCAGGAGGATATCCCCGCGCTGAACCAGGTGCAGACGATCGCGCTCGCCCAGGTGGAACAGCTGAGCAGGGAGATCGCAAAGGAGCCCAACGCGAAACTGCAGGAAGCGCTGCGTGCCCAACTGGGTGCGCGCCAGGCTTTCCTCCGTCGCATGTCCGCCCTGAAGATCCTGCCGCCGGTCATGACTCTCGACGACAGCCTGAACATCATGGACGGCGGGCGCGAAGTGCGGCTGCTCTGCCTGGGGGATGGGCACACGGACGGGGATATCGTTATGGTCCTGCCCGAAGCGAAGATCGCGTTTCTGGGCGACCTCTTTTTCAACGGAGCGCTGCCCAATGTCGAAGATGCCTGCGTGCTGGACTGGATGAAAACCCTGAAGGAAGTCCTGAAGCTGGATGTCAGGACTTATGTTCCGGGACACGGTCCGGTTGGGACGAAAAGTGACGTGGAGTTGTTCCTCAACTACTTCGAGGAGTTGAAGGGGCTGGTGGGGCCGGCAGTGAAGCGTGGAGACACGCTGGAGCAGGTAGTCTCGGATCTGCGGCTCCCGGCGCGCTATTCTACCTTCGGATTCAGGAATTTCTTCGCCGCCAACCTGCAGAAGATGTACGCGGAGCTCAAGGCGTTGGAGGTGCCCGTTCCTGCCAAGGCCGGCGTGAAGAAGCGGGGTGTGCCGCGATGAACATGTCGGAAAACGATCAGGATGTCTGCCCGCGCTGCGGCGGCTCGGGTTGGGAACGAATCGACGATGCGACCATCAGCGTGCGGCGCTGCAGATGCCTCGATTCGGCGCGCACAGGACGCATGCTGGGGGAGGCGCGCATCCCGAAGCGGTACGAGCACTGCGATCTGGATTCTTACCTGCCCGGCGATCCCACCCAGAAGAAGGCGAAGGCGGACGTGGCCCGCTTCCTCGAGAAGTACCCTTTGATCGATATCGGCCTGCTTTTCCTGGGGCCGTGCGGTGTGGGGAAAACGCACCTGGCAGTCTCACTGCTGAAGCACATAATCCTGGAGAAGGGCGACTCGGGGCTCTTCTACGATTTCCGCGACCTGCTGCGGGAGATTCAGGGCAGCTGGAATTCGGTGTCACAGGCATCCGAACTCGAAGTCCTGCGCCCGGTTCTGACCGCGGATGTTCTGGTGCTCGATGAGCTCGGCGCGAACAAGCCGACCGAAT
Source organism: Acidobacteriota bacterium (assembly GCA_017860135.1). Taxonomy (GTDB): domain Bacteria; phylum Acidobacteriota; class UBA6911; order UBA6911; family UBA6911; genus JAFNAG01. Next base: position 35,702 of record JAFNAG010000016.1, on the reverse strand, counting down.
GGGTGCGGGACACCATCGCCCACATCATCAACTGCCGCTACAACGACCGGAAGCTGACGGTTTTCACCTCGAACTATCCCGACGGCGCCGGGCGCGCCGGAGAGGAAACGCTGACGGACCGCATCGGGGTGCGCCTGCGCTCCCGGCTGTACGAGATGTGCAAGGTGGTCGAGGTCAAAGGGAAAGACTTCCGGCACGAAATCAAACAGGCAAACTACAGATTCTGATCATGAACCCTCACGCTGATAATCTGACGCCGATTGTCAAGGAAGAGACCTTTTATCTGGAACGCGTGCAGCAGGAGATGCAGAAGCGGATCGTCGGGCAGGCCCACCTGCTGGACTCGCTGATGGTCGCCCTGCTTACCGGGGGGCACCTTCTTCTCGAAGGCGTACCCGGCCTTGCCAAGACCTTGGCGGTGAAAAGCCTGGCCGAGACCATCGATGTCAAGTTCCGGCGCATCCAGTTCACTCCCGACCTGCTGCCGGCGGATCTGGTCGGCACAATGGTGTTCGATCAACGGAACGGCGATTTCGTGCCGCGGCCGGGACCGATCTTCACGAATTTCCTTCTGGCGGACGAGGTCAATCGGGCGCCCGCGAAGGTGCAGAGCGCCCTGCTCGAATGCATGCAGGAGAAGCAGGTTACCCTGGGCAACGAAAGCTACATGCTGCACGAGCCCTTCATGGTTCTCGCCACCCAAAACCCGATCGAACAGGAGGGGACCTATCCTCTGCCGGAAGCCCAGATGGACCGGTTCCTGATGAAAATCCTCCTGGGCTATCCGAATCGCAAGGAGGAGCGCGAGGTCATGAACCGGGCGGGAGCCGCCGAAGGGAGTTCTTACCTTGCCGGCGGGGGAGGCGTCCCGCTCAAGAAGGTGCTTCTGCCCGAGCGGATCTTGCGCATGCGGCAGATCGCGGCGCAGATCTACGTCGACGAGCGAATCAAGACCTACATCCTGGACATCGTGTTTGCCACAAGGAACCCGCAGGACCATCAGTTGGACCTCGGACGCCTGATCCGGTTCGGAGCGTCGCCGCGTGCCAGCATCGGCATCCTGTGCGCGGCGCGCGCGCAGGCCTTCCTGCAGGGCCGCGGTTTTGTGACGCCCGACGATGTGAAGAAAGTTGCCCCCGACGTGCTGCGCCACCGCATCCTCCTCACCTACGAAGCGGAAGCGGAGGGAATCCATGCCCAGGACATCGTGGATCGCATCCTGCAGAAGATCCCCGCTCCCTGAAAAACCTCAGCACGGAGGCGTCGGATCATGCACCGTTTTCGATAGCGATTGCGACTGCGATTGCGGTCCCGATGCCGATACCGGCCGATATTCCGTGGTGCTGAAAAATCCTTTCCTTTTTGGCGAGGATTTTCAGGTGAGTAGTACAGAGAATCTCATGTTTGGGATGCAGCGGTAACACACCAAGGGCCGGCCAATGCCTTTCTCTGTGTCTGCGGTGTTCTCTGTGGCGAAAATCTGGTGACGCGTATGGAGCTGGAAGACCTGATGGCCCGGGCGCGGCGGTTGGAGCTGAAGAGCCGCTTTCTGGCGCGATCGCAATACTCGGGCCTGTATCGCAGCGCATTCCGCGGGCAGGGAATGGAGTTTGCCGAAGTGCGCGAATATGCCCAGGGAGATGAAGTCCGCCTTATCGACTGGAACGTCTCGGCGCGGCACCAGTCGCTCTATGTAAAGCGCATGGCGGAGGAGCGTGAGCGCAATGTGCTCGTGCTCATGGATGCTTCCGGATCGCTGGCTTTCGGAACCGTCCGGCGCACAAAGTTCGATCTCCTGGTGGAGGTCGGTGCGCTGCTGGTGATTTCAGGATTCTATGCCAAGGACCGCGTCAGCCTGGCGCTGGTGCGCACGGGAGTGGAGCGATTCGTTCCTCCGGCCAAAGGGTGGAACCACGCTGCGCGCCTGGTGCGGGAGCTGGCGTCGTTCGAGCCGGGCGGGTCGCCTGCAGGGCTGGATGCCCTCTGGAGCTTCGCCAACTCGCCGGGCGTTCCGCGCAGCCTGGTGTTTTTTCTCACCGATTTTCAGGCTCCGCTGGAGCCGGGGCAGGGATTTTCCGCTGCCTGTCGCAAGCACGAAATGGTCTTCATCCTGGCCTCGGATCCACGGGAATGGGCGCTGCCCCCGATCGGCCGCGTCCGCATCCGGCATCCTGAGACCGGGCGGCTGCAGACCATCAGCATGCGCAAGGGCCAAACGCGCGAAGCTTTCAAAAAAACGGCGCAGGAGCGACGTGCCCGCTTCACGGACCTGTTGCGCAGCCAGGGGGTGGATTGGGTCGAGGTTGGCACCGGCACGAGCTACGAATCCGCGCTGAGGCGCTTTCTGTCCGAGAGAGCCACCCGCAGGCCGAGGTGACAGATCGGGCCGGGGGATTCACGGGGCAGACCACCGCCCCGCACACCGCTGGTTCTCCTCTCGCCCGCGCCCCCTCGGAATTCGAGAGTGAGCACGGGCTTCAGCCCGTGCGCTTTAAAACGAGTGAACCCATGAGAATGGAGACGTAAGGAGAACTGAAGCGCGCGGGCTTTCGCCCGCGCCCAGTGTTCTCAGGCCCGCGCCTCTCAATCGGGATTGGAACACGACCTCGGCGAAGGATCGTCTCTTCCAGGCGCTTGCGGCTTAAAACGGGATGTCGTTGTCGGTGATTTCGATGTCGGCGATGCCCGGATCGGCAGGCTCCGCCGCGCCGCGCTGCGACGGGGGCGCCCCGGCTTCCATCCCTTCGGGCCGGCTGCCGAGAAGGACGATCTGGTTGGCGATGATCTCCGTCGTGCGGCGCTTGTTTCCATCCCGGTCATCCCAGTCGCGGGTGCGGATTCTGCCTTCGACGAATACCTGCCGGCCCTTGGCGAGGTAGCGCTTGCTCAGGTCGGCGAGTTTCTTCCACGCCACGATGTTGTGCCACTCGGTCTTTTCCTGGCGCGCGCCGCTCTTGTCAATCCAGAATTCGCTGGTGGCCAGGCTGAAGTTCGCGACGGGCGAGCCGTCCGGAGTGTAGCGGATCTCGGGGTCTTTGCCGAGGCGTCCAATGAGCATTGCTTTGTTCAGGGAACTCATGCGGCCTGCCTTTCGGGTTGTGTTGCGAGCCGTCTACTTGCGCTTGACAGCGGGTTTCGCCAGCTTGGAAGTGTCGATGCCGAGTTTATCGAGTTCGGCCCGGGCGAGATTGGCTTCGGGAGCGGTCGGGTACTTCTCGAGAACGCTCTTGAAGTCGGCGACGGCGGCGTCTTTCTGCTGCAGAGCCATCGCCGCCTTGCCTCGTTTGTACAGGGCGCTGGGGACTTTGCCCCCGGAAGCATAGTTCGAGATCACGCGGGCGAAAGCTTCGATGGCGTCCTGATATTTCCTGCCGGCGTAATACGCCTCCCCGATGCTGTACTGTGCGTCGTCCGCCTTTTCGTTGGTCGGGAAGTCCTTGAGGAACGCGCTGAAGCCCTCGATCGCCAGCTCGAGGTTTCCCTGGATCAGGTCATTGTAGGCTTCGCCGTAAATCTGATCGGCGGCCATGGCCAGCATGTCGGGATTGTCGCTGGCGGTCTGGAACAGTCGTTGCGTGATCGGCTTCGATTGCACCTGGATGTCGGAAACCTGTTGGGCGAGCGCGGAGATGCGCGTGTTGGCATCGTCCATCTTGGAGGACAGTCCTTTGATCTCCTGCAACACGGACTGCTGCATGGAAGTGTCGCCCGACGACTGGGTTTCCAGCGAAGTCATGACCTTGCCGAGCACCATCGATGATTTCCCCACCTGGTCGTTAAGCTGGACCACCAGGCTGCGGATGCTGTCGGTCCGTTCGGTAAAGGTCTTGTCGAGCAGGCTGATCTGGTTCTTGAGCGCCAGGACATCCGCCTGCAGGCGCATGATCTCTTCCTTGGTGCCGTCAGGCGATGGAGATGGAATCCCGGAAGAAGTGATGGCATATGCCAGGGATCCTACTCCCAGGATGGCAATCAGAATCATTTGGGTCGTTCGCTTCATGGGATACCCTCCCGGAATGATCGATTTATAATTCTTTTCCGGCCCGAGTGTGCTGCAGGCAGCCGGACAAAGCAAGGCCGGAGACAGGTGCCCCACCGCATCCTCCTCCGGCCGTTTGCAGCAGTTTGCGCACGATCCTCAGCGCATCACGAAATGCGCGCGCCGGTTCAGCTGCCACGAGGCTTCGTCGTGTCCCTGTGCGAACGGACGCTCTTCGCCGAGACTGACCGTCTCGATCCGGGCCGGATCGATTCCCCGCGCAACAAGAAAATCCCTGGCGGCGGAAGCGCGTTTTTCTCCGAGGGCCAGGTTGTATTTCTCGGATCCGCGCTCGTCGCAATGCCCTTCGATCAGCACCGGAATGTTGCGCCGTTCGCCGAGTGCCTGGCTGTTGCCGATCAGGGCTTCCCGCGCGTCCGGGCGAATGTCGTACTCGTCGTAGTTGAAGAAGGCATCTTTGATGGTCGAAGGGAACCACTCCGCATCGGTCAGTTTCCGGGTCGTCGGTGGAACTACATCCGCAGGTTCGGTGACGGTGATGCGCACCTCGGCGTTGGCGGTGCCGCCCGGTCCTGCCGCGCGTGCGCGGAAGGTCGTCGACGCGGACGGTGCGACGGTACGCGTCCCGCTCGCTTCCACGGTCCCGATCCCGCCGTCGATGGAGACCTCAGTGGCATTGGTGGTCCGCCAGGAGATCGTTGTGGACTGTCCGCGTTCTACGGCGGCCGGCGTGGCAGTCAGGCTGATGGTCGGCGCCGGAGGGGTTGCCGGTACGTCAGCCGCGGGAGTCGTGGACGTTGCTGCCGGCGGTGGGGCGGAGGCTTTCTTGGCACACCCGGTGCCGGTAACGGCGATGCCCGCGAGCAGGAGAGCGATGACGGCCAGCGTGTACAGAGGTTTTTTCATCAGATGGGCCTCCTTCGGATACTTAAAGTGTCTCAATGTCTAAATTCTACGCAGCGACGGAATATGCATGAGCCCCACAAAATAATATAGCACACGCGTCTTTTGCGATGTCAATAAAGCACTCGAATTCAGCCCAAAAGCAACGCAAGATTCAATCTCTGCGCACGTAGCCTCCCCAAGCCGGACTCGTGTTGGCTCCCTGGCTGGTCACCATCCGGATTTCCCGGCTGTTTGTCTCCGCGAGCATGATGTAAATCTGATCGCTTCCGCTCCGGCTCGATTGAAACGCGATGTGGCGGCCGTCCGGAGCCCAGGAGGGGGACTCGTTGCTTCCCGAATCGCTCGTCAGCTGCCAGATCCTGGCGCTGCTGACTTCCGCGATGAAGATGTCGTAGTTTTCTGCCATGCGTGGCTTCCAGTGGAAGGCAATCAGCCTCCCATCGGGCGACCAGGCGGGGGAATCGGCGTCACCCCCTTCTTTGACGATGCGCCTGATATTGGCGCCGTCGGTGTCGCAGATGTAAATCTGCGGGGTGCCTCCGCGATTGGAAATGAAAGCGATCTGGTTGCCTGATGGCGCCCAGGTCGGCGAAGTATTGACGGCGGGGCTGTTGGTGATGTTGCGCCGTTCGGTGCCATCCAGTCTGGAAATGTAAATGTCCAGGTTTCCCTTGGCATCACTCATGGTGAAGGCCAGGCGGTTGCCGTCGGGCGCAATGACGGGGGTGGAAGTCATCGAGTTGAAAATCGGGAAGGGAAGACGTGATCCATCCACATAGGAGTGAATGTTGAGTTGCGGCTTGCCCGTCCGATAGCTGACGAATGCAAGCTTGGAATTGTCCGGCGCCCAGGACGGGAAGAGATTCAGCGATCCGTTGCGCGTGAAGGGGCGAGTGTCGTAGCCATCGTAGTCCATCGTGTAGATCTCTTTGGCCGCGCCGCGGCGCGATGTGTACGCGATCTTTGTTGAAGCGATGCCGCGCGATGCCCCGGCCGTGAGCTTGTACACGACTTCATCCGCCCACCGATGCGCGATCGAACGGACCTGGTCCGAGTCGCCTGAGATGCGCTGTCCGAAACTCATCGACCGCTGCTTCATATCTACGATGCGCAGCTCGGCGCGCAGGATTCCCCCATCCAGCTCCAGGGTTCCTGCAGCCATAAAACTCAGCTGGAACGGCAGCACGCTCCAGGCGTCATAGTTGATGTCTTCGGTGCGCACGATCGGCTGGGGCGGGTAGAAGCTCTTGCTCGGTATCGTGAAAAAACCCGAGAACTTAAGGTCAGCCCAGAGCACATCGTTGAACGTCTTCAGCACCTGGGCCAGATCGGACGCCTGCTCGGGCCGCGATGGCTGGACATCCGGCACGGCCAGGATCAGTTCTTCCTGTGCCGTCGGCCGGATTGTGAACTGGGATTGCCCTTGCCGGTGATGGAGAATCAGGGCGGTTGTGAACAACAGGGCTGCAATCAGCAGTTTTCTCGCGTGCATCTCACTCCTTGCTCATGATGATCACAGGTTAGGCGGATAGACGAACTGGCATACAAACTGTAATGGCCTGCCGCGCAATTCGGGCGGCGGCGCCAGCAGCGGATCCGACGCAAGGATGGCGCGGCGGGCCGCCAGGTCCAGCGCTTCGTTCCCCGAAGTCTTTTCCAGCTTGATGTCGTAAATGCGCCCGGTATCCGCCACCAGAAAGCTGTAGACGATTTCAATGCGCTGCTGGATTCCGACCGGCTTGATCCAGGCCTGGCTAACCCGAGCCTCCACCACGCGCGCATACCAGGAATCGACCAGTCCGCCCGATCCCGATCCGATCGAAACGCCGGTGCCCCCCCCGGCGCCGCCGCCCGATCCGCCGGACCTGCCGCCGGAGCCGCCGGCCCCCTGGGCCCCTTCGACCGGGATGACTTTCGAGGCCGCCGGCTCCACTGCCTTGGAGGCTTTCGCCGCGGCCGGTGCGGTCGATTTCTTCGGCTTGGCCGCGTCCGGGATGGGCACTGCCCTGGCGAGGTCCTGACTCGTGTCTTTCTTGGCAGGCTTTTCGACGGGAAGCGCAGGGGGCTGCGGTGTCAGCGCCGGCTTGAACAAGCCGGCTCCTCCGCCAAGGTCGTCGGCAACTCCCACGGTATAGGAATCCCCGCCCGAGCCTCCTCCCGGGCCGGTCCCGAGCAGGATCGGAGTGCGCGAGGGGAAAAGCAGCGGTGCGAAAAGCACGAAGGACAGGAGCAGCAGGTGGACGCAGATGGATGCGAGAAACGCGCTCCCGTAGCGCTCCTGCATGAGGGGCAACTGCAGCAATGTTCCTCGCGGCGGGTTACGGTTCATGGCTCCGTTACTATCTCTTCCTTGGCTCTACAAAAGGCTTCGTGACGAGTTTCAGCTCTGTGAACCCGGCACCGCGCACCTGTTCGATCACCGACACGATCGACTTCCAGGTGATGTCCTTGTCGGCGCGCAAAAACACTGGATCCTTCGGGCTTTTCATGTCCTTCTTCAGACGCGCGGCGATATCGAAAAGGTTTACGACATCTGAGTTGTAGTACAGGATTCCTTCGCGGCTGATGGAAAGGACGACGTTCTCAGCGGGATTGGTTTCAGTTGCGGTCCGTGTCTCCGGCAGCTGGACGTCCACACCGGTCTGGAGGATGGGAGCGGTCACCATGAAGATGATGAGCAGGACGAGCATGACATCCACGAGCGGGGTGACGTTGATCTCCGACAACGACGTCGCGGTCCGTCCCTGCTGGGTCGTGAATGCCATTATCCGAAGCTCCTCTCAATCAGGTTCAGAAACTCAGTCGAGAAGTCGTCCATCTCGGAGGCGACATTCTTGATCCTGTGCACAAACTGATTGTACCCCACAACCGCGGGGATCGCGGCAAACAGGCCGGCCGCCGTGGCGATCAGCGCTTCGGCGATCCCGGGCGCCACCGCCTGAATGGATGCGGTTTTCTCGAATCCGAGGCCCATGAATGCGTCGATGATGCCGATCACCGTTCCCAGCAGGCCGATGAACGGGGTGGCCGACGCGGTGGTCGCCAGCCAGCTCATGTTGCGCTCCATGACCGAGAGTTCGGCGGCGGCCGCCCGCTGCAGGGAACGCTGGATCCCGGCGATGTTCCTCTCGGTCAAAACCGGATGACCCGGATTCGTGGCGGTTTCCCTGGGCTTCGAACTCTGAAGCTGCGCGTTGAGCTCCTGGTATCCGGCGGTAAATATCCCGGACAGGGGTGACCCGCGGTAGTGTTCACAGGCTGTACTCACCTCGCTCAGCCGCGAGCTTTTCCGGAACACCGCGACGAAGCCGCGGCTCTGGTTGTCGATCTGGTGGAAGCTGAGCCACTTGCGCACCATGATGGTCCAGGAGATCAATGAGAAGAGCAGCAGGATGGCCAGAATTGCGGATGCAAACGGACCTGTGCGGAAAACCAGATCCATGATGCTGCCGGCGCCAGGGGCGTCGGCCTGAAATGCCAGGAACCAGGTCAGGTATGGAATGATGAGATCCTCCCGTGTCAAGCAGCGTCAGCAATACGGTAACGCGAAGAAGTATCACAGCTTACAGGTGATGTCAAACCTATAAGGCAGAACTCCGCGATACCGGCGGAAGCCGACGCGAACTCCGGCATCGGTACCGCGATCGCTATCGCCTTTGAGTTGACAGGATATCGAAATCCGGCCGCGGGTCAATGGCCACTTCGATGCCGGTTCCTTGGCCCTTGCCCGGCTCCCGCCGCTGTCGCTTTCGGGGGGTGCAATCGGAAGTGTGAGGCTCAATGCTCGCAAAATTCAGGTCGCGCAACGATCAACGATAAAAGAATGTATCAATGGTCAATGGTCATTTGTCATCTGGCCGCTGCAAACCTTCGGTCCGTGCCGTCCTGATCGTGTTCGGAGCGCGTGAAGTACCCGAGCACAGAGCCAACCTGCCGGGCCCCCAAATGACATTTGACAAATGATAATCGACAGATTCTCCTGGGTTGAGTCTCACTTCCGATTGCTGCCGCTTTCGGGCCGGCAGCGCCCGGGGCTTCCAGGATGTGCTACACTGAAAGAGCGATTATACGACCTATGGAAGCGATTCTGCTTGCGTCATTTTCCCCATTGCTGCCGGGCGGAAAACTCCATCCGCGGAAATCGGGCAGCCTGTCTTCTGTCCTGCAGGTGCGGTCCCGGGAGGCACAATCATGCTTCGATACCTGAGAATCCGCGATTTTGCGCTCATCCGGAATCTGGGGATCGATTTCGGGGAAGGCCTGACAGTGCTGACCGGTGAGACCGGTTCCGGCAAATCCATCATCGTCGACGCGTTCGGCCTGTTGATCGGCGGGCGCTCGTCCCAGGAAATGGTGCGCGCCAACTGCGATGTCGCGATTCTCGAGGGGGTTTTTTCCGTGGAAAACCCCAGGATCCGCGAACAGCTCGGTGCCGCCGGCATGGATGTCGGAGAAGACTCGCTCGTGATCCGCCGCGAGATCACTGCCGGCGGGCGCAGCCGCGTGTTCATCAACAACAACCTGGCGACGCTGGCCCTCCTTAAAGCGATCGGCGGGACCCTCAGCGACATCCACGGCCAGCAGGACCACCAGGCCCTTCTCGATCTTTCCTCGCACCTTGAGTGGCTGGACCGCTTCGGCGGCAACGAAGCTGCGGTGGGCGGACTTCGCGCGGACTACTCACGGCTGAAGGACACGGCCCGGAAGCTCGACGCACTGGCAATGGACGAGCAGGAACGCTGCCGGCTTCTGGATATCCTGCGTTTCCAGGTGGAGGAAATCCGCCGCGCCGGGCTCCGGCCCGGGGAGAAGGAACTCCTGGACAACGAACGCTCGCTGCTCAGCAACCGGGAAAAAGTTTTTGCCTGGGCGCACGAGGCATACGGGCTGCTCTATGAAGGGGAGAAGTCGATTCTCGGACAGACCGGCCGCCTGGCACGTGTCCTGGAACAGCTGTCGGGATTCGATCCCGGCCTGGCTGTCCATCTGGATGCTCTGCGGGAGGGCTTGTACCGGATGGAAGATCTGTCTTTCGTGCTGCGCGATTATGCGGGCGGCATGGACTTCAGCCCGGAACGGCTCGACCAAGTGGAAAGGCGGCTTGCCGAACTGGAGCGGTTGACGGCGAAATACGGAAAATCCACCGAGGAGGTCCTCGCGTTTGCCGACGAGGCCGGCTGCCGCCTGGAAGAGCTCACGATGTCGGATGAAAGCTCCGCGAAACTCGCCGCGGAGCTGGAAGCCGGCCTTAAGCAGTACCTCGATCGCGCCGAGCGTCTTTCCTCGAAGCGGCGCAAGGATGCGGCGCGCCTTGAGCGCGAAATCGGCAGGGAATTTCAGGCACTGGCGATGGAAAAGACCGAGCTGTCCGTGAGGTTTCACCCGAAAGACCGGCCGGGAGGAGCCCAGGCGCAGGGCCGCATCCCCGGATATTGCGGACCCGAAGGGGTGGATCAGGTGGAGTTACTGCTGGCTCCGAATGTGGGGGAGGAAATGAGACCGCTGGCGCGCATCGCTTCGGGCGGGGAGCTTTCCCGCATCATGCTTGCCATCAAGACCCTGTGCGGAGGGGACGAAGCCGGAAAAACCCTTGTGTTCGACGAAATCGACGCCGGGATCGGCGGGCGCGTGGCCGAAGTGGTGGGAAAGAAGCTTCGCCAGGCAGCTGCCGGGAGCCAGGTTCTGTGCGTAACCCATTTGCCGCAGATCGCGGCCTTTGCCAGGGAGCATTTCCGGGTGACCAAGGAGACGGTGGACGGGCGGACCGAAACGTTTGCCGGGCGCCTGGACGAGGCGGCGCGCGTCGAGGAACTGGCGCGGATGATGGGAGGAGAAGTGATCACGGAAACAACACGGCGGCATGCCAGGGAAATGTTCCTGCACGCAGCCGGCAGGGGGAACAGGAAGGAATCACGGGCGTAAGCATGGCAAAGAAGTATTTCATCGAGACATTCGGATGCCAGATGAACGAACTGGATTCCGAGAAAATCGCCGGCAACCTGCAGAACGCGGGTATGGAACCCGCGAGAGATGCCGCGGGAGCGGATGTGATCATTCTGAACACCTGCAGCGTGCGCGAGAAGGCGGTCCAGAAAGTCTATGGGCGGCTTGGCGAGATCAAGGGCTGGAAAACTTCGCGCCAGGATCTGATCATCGGCGTCGCCGGCTGCATGGCGCAGCTGGAAGGGAATCGGCTGCTCAAGAAAGCTCCGTTCGTGGACGTGCTGGCCGGGCCGCAGAAGGGTCACGTGATGAGCAGCCTGGTCGCACGGGCGCAGGAGACCCGGACGCCTGCCGTCGACCTGCGCATGGATGACGATCCGGAGCCGCTGGAGACTTCTTTCGTGCTGCGCGAAAGCCGGTGGCGCGCCGGCATCACCATCAGCGAGGGATGCGACCGCAACTGCAGTTTCTGCGTGGTCCCGTTCACTCGCGGCCGGCAGCGCGATCGCGAAAGCGGCAACATCATCCGTGAGGCCGCCGACCTGGCCGGCCAGGGTTACATCGAACTGGTGCTTCTCGGACAAACCGTGAATGCTTACAGGGATCCGTCTCCTGCCGGGCTCACCTTTGCGGGATTGCTGCGCAACCTCGCTTCGGTGCCGGGGCTTTCACGCATCCGCTTTACGGCACCACACCCCAACTATTTTGACGATGAGCTGCTCGATGTGGTCGCGTCGTGCCCGCAGGTCTGCAATCACGTGCACCTGCCTGTGCAATCAGGATCCGACAGGATCCTGCGGGCGATGCGCCGGGGATATACGCGCAAAAAGTACCTCGAGACGGTCCACAAGATCCGGCGGTCGGGGCGTGCGATCGCAGTCTCCACGGATATCATCGTCGGTTTTCCGGGGGAAACGGCGGCCGACTTTGGGGATACTCTTCACCTCCTCGATGAGGTACAATACGACTGTGTCTTCTCCTTCAAGTACTCGCCCCGGCCCGGCACGGCCGCTCTGATGTTGTCAGACGATGTTACTCATGAGGAGAAGGGCGAAAGGCTGATGCGCCTCCAGGAACAACAGAAGTTGATTCAATTCAACAAGAATGCGGCGTTCCTGGGGCAGCGGGTGGAGGTTCTTGCCGAGGGCGGCGCGCGGGCGAATTACCGGCTCTCGGGCCGCATGAGCAACAACAGGATCGTGAATTTTGACGGTCCGGACAGCCTTCTGGGTAGCATAGTCAGTGTGGAGGTCACTGGATTCAGTCCTAACAGCTTGAAGGGCGCCTGGATCGGCTGACGACGGAGGGAGCATGAAAGAGATCGAGTTCAAGATTAAAGGTCTGATGATGGATCCGCTGACCAACTCGCCGATCGTCGTTTTGCAGGACACCACCAGCGACACCTTGCTCCCGATCTGGGTCGGCATCTTCGAAGCGAACGCGATCGCTCTGCAGATCGAAAAAGTGGACACACCGCGCCCCATGACACACGACCTGATCAAGATCCTCCTGGGCCATCTGGATGCTCAGGTGACAAAAATTGTCGTCACCGAACTCAAAGACAACACGTTTTACGCAATGATCTTCCTCGACGTATCAGGAAAGATCATCACCGTGGATTCAAGACCATCTGATGCAATCGCTCTGGCTTTGCGCACCGATTCGCCGATCTTTGTAACCGATGAAGTGATCACCAAGTCCGCCAGCACATCCGCGACTACCTTGTCCGCTGATCGCAGCTCGCCCGAAGAGATCCGTCAGTGGCTGGAAAACCTCAACCCTGAGGATCTGGGCAAGTACAAGATGTGAGATTCACTTCTGGCGGGGAAGTCTGCCAGGCCGTTTTTTTTCAGGCTCACCCCCTCAGGCCGGAAAAAGAGAGCCGGCAGATCCCCCCGCCTCCCGGACCACATCTCAGACCGCCAGACTTCAGACTCGAAGACTCAGAATAGCGATTAATATCTTTATTTACAATATTTTACAGTTACGGCATGGGCGGGGTGTGGGATGCTGCGCCGTCCCGTTCCGGGGCCTTTTCCGGTGACTTTCTAGTTGACATAATATATATTATCGGAAGTTGAATGAGGCTGTTGCGGACGCCTTTGGCGGCTCTCTGCCGCGCCCCCTCCTGCTCTCCCCGCCCACCGGCCCGAAGTCAGAGGTCGGAGGTTTGAAGTCTGCTGCAGTCTGAACTTGGAATCTCCCATCGCCTTTCTTTACTGTGTGTCCGCGGGTATGCTAGTCTTTTCAGGCGATGCGGAAAATCGACAAGCTGCTGTATCTGGAAATCATCCCGCCCTTCCTGATCGCCCTCACGGTTTTAACCTTCGTCGTCTTCCTCAACGAGATCGGCAAATGGGCGGAACTGGTGATTACCAAAAACGCTTCCTTCTGGGCATTGGCGATCATTGCCGGAACCATACTGCCGAGGATCATGATCCTGACTCTCCCGCTCTCCTACCTGATCGGCACCCTGATCGGTGTCAGCGGGTTGGCCGGTGAACAGCAGATCACCGCATTGCGAACCTGCGGGGTGCCGCTTCGGCGCATGGCAAAACCTGTTCTCACGATGTCAGTCGTAGTAGGGCTGGCCACAGGCGTCATGTCGCTGGTTATCCTTCCGGCGACGAATGATATCCTCGCCAACCTCAGGAAGCTGGTAAACCTGCGCATGGCGACCTCGCAGATCGTGCCCCGGGTTTTCAACGAAGACTTCGCGAATGTTGTTTTCTACCTGGATGAGTTGTCGATCGACCGGCAGAACTGGGACCGTGTGTTTCTGGCGGACAATTCCGATCCCCGCGCCCCGCGCATCGTGCTGGCGGAGAAAGGCACGTGGATCAGCGATGCGGGCGGCAGCCGGCTGCAGCTGCATCTGGAGAACGGCAGGATCTACGAGGTCAATCAGCAGGACCCGAGCAAGGACAACGTCAGCGTGTTCGGGGCGACGGACATTCCGATCGATTTCAATCGCGGCGCAGGCGCCGAGGCAAAAGGCACGTCCTTCAGGGATCCGACGGAGCAGCCGACGGCGGATTTGTGGCGGGGAAGGAACGCGCAAACGCCTGCCCAGCGTCAGTCCCAGTTGATTGAACTGCACCGCCGGATGGCACTTCCCTGCTCGGTTTTCGGATTCGCCCTGCTTGGCCTCTCGCTGGGCATCTGTTCGCGCCGGGGCGGACGCACTTCGGGCTCGGCTCTCGGCCTCCTGCTGGTGATCCTGTACTACGTCCTGTTCTTGAACGGATTCAATCTGGCGAAGGTCGGCTCAATTTCGCCCTGGTTGGGATTGTGGGGGCCAGACATCCTGCTGATCGGGATCGGAGTCCTCTTGCTCGTGAGCGCCGAGCAGAACAGGTGGCTTACGCAGTGCTCCATGAGCGGCCACTGGAAGGCTCGGTTCGATTCGTTCGTCGTCAGGTTCCACCTCGCGGGGATCCGGAAGGTGTTCCGGATCCTGGACGACCTGGCGCTCTCTTCTACCGGCAGGCTCGCCAAGCTGCGATTCCCGAAGGTGATCGATGCCTATGTCAGCCGGGGATTCATCGTCTACTTCCTTTGGGCTCAGACGGTCTGTACGACACTGTACATTCTGCTTACCATGTTCGAGTTGCTCGATGACATCATCCGCCACAAGGCCTCCGTTTTCCTGCTGATCCGGTATTTCACCTTCCTGCTGCCGCATATCCTGCTCCTGATCGTGCCGATGTCCGTCCTGCTGGCGATACTCATCCAGTTCGGCGTGCTGGAAAAGGGTTCGGAAGTTACCGCGCTCAAGGCCGGCGGCTGGAGCCTGTACCGTATCGCCATGCCAGTCTTTCTCCTTTCGGGATTCATCTGTGCCGGAATTTACTTCATGCAGGACTACATCCTCCCTTATGCAAACCAGCGCCAGGACGAGCTGAGAAACATCATCAAAGGGAGGCCTCCCCAGACCTATCGCAGGCCGCGCAAGTGGATTTTCGGTGAATCCGGACGGATTTACAATTACGACCTGTTCGATGCCGGAAAGGATCTTTTCGTCGGACTGAATGTCTATGAGGTCGACCTGCGCCGGTTGTCCATCCGGCGGCGGGTCTTCGCACAGCAGGCGACTATCTCCCCTCAGGGGAAATGGGTGCTGGAAAACGGCTGGGTCCGCGATTTCCGTTCGCAAGACGCAGGCTTCAGACCCATCACCAGGAGTACCTTCGAGTTTCCCGAGCAGGCAAATTACTTCAGGAGGGAGTTTTTCGAACCCAAGGAATCGGCAAAACTCACCTTCCTCGAGCTAAATAATTACATTAACTATCTCAAGCAATCTGGCTACAATGCAACAGAATTACAGGTAGAGCTCAACAAGAAGATATCATTTCCGCTGAGCAGTTTTGTCATGGCGCTGCTGGGGATACCCTTCGCTTTTTCCATGGGCCGGAGGGGTGCTTTTTACGGAATAACGGCAAGCGTGGGGATTGCGATGTCGTACTGGGGTATCTTCAGCGTGTTCGAGCAGCTGGGAGCGTATGGGATGTTGGCACCGCTATTGGCCGCCTGGGCGCCCAATGTCTTATTTGGCGCTGCGGGTCTTGCTCTTCTTCTTACCATCCGAACTTGACGGTCATTGCACCTCCAAAATACACCACAAAGCACACTGAAAGCACAGAGAATTGACTGGCGTCGAATCATGCGAGCGCCGGCTCATTCCCCGATCCTGAGGCATCGTTGCTCTGTGTCCTCAGTGTTCTCCGTGGTGAAGCATTGTTCTGTGTGCCTTGCCGGGTTCAGGCTCGAGGGTGGAATTTTTCGTAGATCTTCCGCAACCGTTCCTGGGTTACATGGGTGTAGATCTGGGTGGTGGATATGTCGGCGTGGCCCAGCATGGCCTGCACCGACCGCAGGTCTGCGCCGTTTTCCAGGAGGTGGGTTGCGAAGGAATGCCTCAGCATATGGGGTGTCAGCGTCTTACGGATGCCGGCCTGGCGCCCGTAGGTGCGCAGGGCTTTCCAGAATCCCTGGCGGGTCATTCCTCTCCCGAGACGGGAGACGAACAGGAAGTTGCTCTGTTTTTTTCTTATCAGCGCGGGCCGCGCTTCCCGGAGGTACCGGTTCACCCACTTGAGTGCCTCGGCTCCGACCGGCACAACGCGCTCTTTATTCCCTTTGCCCATGCAGTTGAGAACGCCGAGGGAGGGATCGATCTGCGCCAGGCTGAGAGCGACAAGCTCGCCGACGCGCAAGCCGGAGGCGTAAAGGACTTCGATCATGGCCCGGTCTCGGCTGCCACGCGGAGTGGAGGGATCGGGAGTCCGCAACAAGCGGTCGATCTCGTCCTTGTTGAGGTATCGAGGCAGCTTGCGGATAGGCCGGAGGGATTCCAGGTTCTCCGTGGGATCCGCGGCCAGGACACGGTCTCCGACCATGAAACGGAAGAAACCGTGCGCGGCGATCTGCGCGCGCGCAACCGACCGGGGAGAAAGCCCGCTGCGCCGCATCGACTGGCTCCATGCGACGACGACGTCGCGAGTGACCTCGATCAGGGACAGGTTGCTTCGTCCGGCGAATTCCTGCAGCGAGCTGAGGTCCCGCCGGTATGCCATCAAGGTGTTGCGGGAGAGCCCCTTCTCGACGCGCAGATACACTTCATATTCCGCCAGCCAGTCGCGGTTCATCGGAATCTCCCGGCAAGGCGCCTCACCATCCCGGAAAGTTCCCGCTCCTCCTCCACCCGGAAGAGGCGCAGCAGGGGGAGTATCGCCGCCATGGCGGCGGCGATCGCGATGCCGAGGTGCAGCGCCAGTCCCGCGCCTCCCCGCACCGGCAAAAGCATCCGGCTGCCCGCATGTGCAACGTACGCGATGAGTCCCATAAGGAGGGATGCAGCCGCGATCCGAAGGTAGACCAGGAGGTCGGCGGGCTGCCAGCCCGGCTGGGTCTTCCTGATGAAGCTGCGCGCCAGCAGCAGGAAGTTGAGCCATGAGGCGACTGCTGTAGCGAGTGCCAGCCCGAGGAACCCCAGGGGAATGATCAGCAGGAAGTTGACGGCCACTTTGACTGCGACCGTGATCACGCTGAAGCGCACCGGGGTCCTTGTGTCGTTCAGGGCGTAGAACGTCGGCACCAGGATCTTGACCGCGGAATAGGCGAACAGCGCCAAGGCATAGAGGAACAGCACCTGGCTGGTCTGCAGGGTATCGGAAGCCAGGAAACGTCCCCTCTGATAGAGCAGTTCGATGATTTCCTGCCGGAAGAGGATCAGGCCTACCGTGGCGGGAAAGGTCAGGCAGGCGGCCAGGCGCAGGCTGCCGGCCACTGTTTCGCGCAGGCGGGCCATGTTGTTACGGGCCGCATGGATCGAGACGGCGGCCAGCGTGGTGGTCGCGATAGCGACTCCGAACAGTCCGATCGGCAGCTGCATCAGGCGGAAAGCATAATTCAGGTAGGATACCGGTCCGTTTCCGAAGCGGGTTGCGAGCTGGCTGTCAACAACGATGTTGATCTGGGTGGCTGACAGGCCGATCACGGCCGGCAGCATGAGGGCGGCGATCTGGCGGACTCCCGGGTCCTTGAAATTGAGAATGGGCCGGTAACGGAACCCGATCCTGGCGGCTGACGGGAGCTGGACCAGAAACTGGCTTGCCCCTCCTGCGAGTGCACCGATAGCCATGGAAACGACCGGCTCCAGACCAAAGCGCGGCATGAGCGGGGACAGGAACACGCCTGCCAGGATCGAGCAGATGTTAAAGGCACACGGCGCCAGCGCCGGGATAAAAAACTTTCCGTGCGCATTCAGCATTCCCATGACTGCCGCGGCAAGTGCGACGCAGAGCAGAAAGGGGGACATGATGCGCGTCATTTGGACGGTGAGCTCGAACTTGCCGGGAATCGAGGCGGACTGCGAAGCGAAAAGGTAGACAAACCAATGGGCGCCAAAAAAGAAGAGCAGGGTGACTCCCGAAAGGATGACGACAAGGGCATTGATGACCCGGTTTGCGAGCAGCCAGGCTTCTTCCCTGCCCTTTTCGGTCATCGTGCGCACGAAGGTCGGCACGAAAGCGGAGCTGAGTGCCCCTTCGGCGAAGAGATCTCGCAACAGGTTCGGGATGCGGAAGGCGATGTTGAATGCGTCCGTGGCAAAACCGGCGCCGAAATATGCCGACATGACCATTTCGCGCCCCATGGCGAGGATCCTGCTCATCATGGTGGCAGCGCTTATGGATCCGGCGGCACCGGCCAAGCCCCGGCCCGAGTCCGGCGGCAATGACTCCTGTGAGATCTGAGAGTGACCGTCACCAGTTCGGTTGGACATCAATCCGCGGCCTATTCCTTGACTGAATCGAGCACCTATACTACCATAGCCTGGCAAACCGGCAATGCATTGATTTTTATGACTTTCCTCGACACAGGACCGGGCTGGCGCGGGCTTTTTCCGCGGCGCAATCCAGGCTCGCCTGCTGCCTGAGAAATCCTGGGAAACATGAAACTCTCAGAAATCGCCAGAAAACTCTCCTGCCGCATGGAGGCGGAAAGGGACGTCGAAATCACGGGCATTGCGGGGATCGAAGAAGCCGGGCCGGGAGACCTGACCTTCGTATCCAACCGCAAGTATATCCAGCACATCAGGCACACGCGCGCTTCCGCGATCATCCTTGGCCCGGATGTGCCCGCGGTGGCGGTCCCGAGCCTCAGGACGCCCAATCCTTATCTCGCGTTCGCGCATGCCCTGGAGCTCTTCCATACGCCGGTGGAACCCGAACGCGGCATCCACAGCACCGCTGTCATTGCAGCGGATGCGACGCTCGGGCCGGACGCCAGCGTAGGGCCGTTCACGGTGATCGGCAGCGGCTGCCGGCTCGGCGCGCGCGCGACGCTGTACCCGCACGTGATCCTCTATCCGGGCGTGACGATCGGGGATGACGCAGTCCTGCATGCCGGCGTCATCGTGCGCGAGCTGTGCGAGATCGGGCACAGGGTGATCATCCAGAATGGCAGTATCATCGGCTGCGACGGCTTCGGCTTCGCGCCGGTCGGAGACGGCACGTATTACAAGATCCGGCAAACGGGACGGGTGATTATTGAGGATGATGTGGAGATCGGTGCCAACACTACGATCGACCGGGCCGCTGTCGGCGACACGAGGATCCGGCGCGGCGCCAAGCTTGACAACCTGGTCCAGATTGGCCATGGATCGCAGGTCGGCGAAAATACGGTCCTGGCAGCCCAGGTCGGCCTGGCAGGGTCGACTAGGCTCGGGCGCAACGTGCAGGCCGGCGGGCAGGCCGGATTTGCCGGGCACCAGGAAGTGGGTGACGGCGCCATTATCACGGCCCAGAGCGGGGTGCACGGAGAAATCGCCGCCGGGGCGGTGCTTTCCGGGTCGCCCGGATTCGACAATGCCCTCTGGAGAAGAACCGTCATCGCCCTGCCGAAACTGCCGGAGATGCAGCGGCGGATCCGCGCCCTCGAGAATGAATTGGAGCGGCTCAGGGGCGTCCTGCAGCGGAACAAAGTTGAATAAACGGCTGCAGTCGAGGGTTTTCCTGCCGATAAGTCTATCAGGCTATTCGAGAAGCTGACTCTCAGACTGGGGGCGCAGGCCCGCCGGATGACCGGCGGCCAGGTGCCCCCAGCCTGCGAGGTTCCCACCACCCCACCAATCGATCCGGCGCATCACCGCAGCGCGGCTCATTCCCGGAGAGAACTGAGGATTCAGAGAAGTCTGTTTTGGAGATGCACCGGTAATACCCGAAAGCCCAACCGGTGCTGCTCTCGGCGTGCCCCGTGTTCTCCATGGTGAAGCTCATTTCGACCGTTCTGAAACCGTGCAACCGTGCGAGGCTGCAATCGGAGTGGAATCCAACAAAAAGAAATTTGTCAAATGTCATTTGTCAATTGTCATTTTCGTTTGGATTAATTTGGAGCTTCGTCACGGAGAATCGCGAGCCTGCCCCTATTCGCAGCACCTCGACCACACAGGTCAAGAGCTCGCAGCACCAAATGACAAATGACCATTGACAATTGATAAATTCTGTCGTGAATCGCTGCGCGACGCGTCCTTTTGTCCGAATTCCACCGAAGATTGTGAGTTCCACTTCCGATCGCACCCACCATGCGAGGCGGGCTTGACTTTGGGGGGTGATTTCAAGTATTCGATAAGACTTGTGTATGCAGCGATGATTTCTTTTATTGGCGCCGTTTGACCTGGGCCGGCAGGACAAAGATGTCGGGTTCCCGACTCGCAGCGCTGCGGACGGCATGCGCCAGGCGGCTTCACAGTCATTCAGGAGATTGTCTCGATGACCAGTCAATACGTGTATGTTTTCGCGGACGGGAAAGCGGATGGAAGCGGCAGCATGAAGGATCTGCTGGGAGGCAAAGGCGCGGGCCTTGCGGAGATGACCAACGCGGGTTTGCCGGTTCCGCCGGGCTTCACGATTACGACCGAAGCCTGCAACGCGTATCTCTCCTCCGGCGAGCAGTTCCCTGCCGGGATGTGGGAGCAGGTGCAGGAGGCTCTGAAAAAGGTCGAGGCGGCGACGGGAAAGAGATTTGGCGATCCCGGCAATCCGCTGCTGGTTTCGGTGCGGTCCGGAGCCAAGTTTTCCATGCCCGGCATGATGGACACGGTGCTCAACCTCGGCCTCAACCGGGACACGCTCCAGGGAATGGCGCGCCTGACTTCGAATGAGCGCTTCGCCTACGACGCCTTTCGCAGGTTCGTCCAGATGTTCGGGAAAATCGTCCTGGGTGTGAATGGCGACCTGTTTGAGGAGGCGCTGGCGGCCGCGAAGCGGCGTGTCCGGGTGAAGCTCGACACCGAGCTGAGCGCGGAAGATCTAAAGGAAGTGTGTGTCGCATTCAGGAAAATCATACGGGAGCAGACGGGTTCCGAATTTCCGGACGATCCGCTGCAGCAGCTCCAGGAAGCCATCAAGGCGGTATTCCATTCCTGGAACGGCGAACGCGCCAAGGCCTACCGACGCAGGGAACGGATTCCGGACGATCTCGGAACGGCGGTCAACGTCGTTACCATGGTATTCGGCAACATGGGCAACGATTCCGGCACGGGCGTGGCCTTCACGCGCAACCCTGCGACTGGCGTCAAGGAGCTGTTCGGCGATTACCTGACCAATGCGCAGGGTGAGGATGTCGTTGCCGGCATCCGCACTCCCAAGCACATCAGCGAGCTCAAGCAGGAGATGCCGGAGATCTATGCCCAGTTCGAAGCGGTGGCGGACAAGCTCGAACGGCATTACATGGACGTACAGGATCTCGAATTCACGATCGAACGCGGCAAGCTCTGGATGCTGCAGACCCGCAACGGCAAGCGCACCGGACCCGCAGCGGTTAAGATCGCGGTGGACATGGCGCGGGAGGGGCTGATCGATGAAAAGACCGCGGTGTTGCGCGTGCCGCCGGGCGACCTGGATCAACTGCTGCACAAGATGATCGATCCCAAGGCAGCGCTGCAGGTGCTGACCACCGGCATCAATGCGAGTCCGGGCGCTGCCTCCGGAAGGGTGGTGTTCACCCCGGAAGAGGCGGAGGCGATGGCGGAAAAGGGCGAGAAAGTCATCCTGGTGCGCATCGAAACTTCGCCGGAAGACGTGCGCGGCATGGATGCCGCACAGGGAATCCTGACGTCGACAGGCGGACCCACGAGCCATGCGGCGGTGGTGGCGCGCGGATGGGGCAAGCCCTGTATTGTGGGCGCAGGGGCGATCACCATCAATTATGCGAAGAATGAGTTTTCAGTCGACGCGACCAGGGTGCGCCGCGGCGACTGGATCACGGTAGACGGCACTTCAGGCAGGGTGATCCTCGGTCAGGCCCCGGTGGTGGATCCGGAGCTGGGTTCGGACTTCCGGCAGCTGATGGCCTGGGCCGACAAGTACCGCCGGCTTGGCGTGCGCACGAACGCGGACACGCCGGCCGACTCGAGGGTGGCGAGAGGGTTCGGCGCCGAGGGCATCGGCCTGTGCCGCACCGAGCACATGTTTTTCGAAGGGGACCGGATCGACACCATGCGCCAGACGATCCTGGGTTCGCTGGACTACAAGCGCATCGAGCGGGAGCTCGGCGCACTCGAGGCGGAACTGATGCGCGGTCTGACGCCCAGGAAGCGCAAGGAACTGAACGAACGGCGCAGGCAGCTGCGCAAGGAGATTGCCGAACCCAAGAAGCTCTACAAGGGAGGCCTGGCTCAGCTGCTCAAGCTCCAGCGCAAAGATTTCGAGGGGATCTTCACTGCCATGGATGGGTATCCGGTCACGATCCGCACGCTGGATCCACCGCTTCATGAGTTCCTCCCGCACACGGAAGAGGACACTCGCAAGCTGGCGCGCAAGCTCAAAGTCCGCCCGCAGCATCTCTGGGACCGGGTGCAATCCCTGCATGAAGCCAACCCGATGCTCGGGCACCGGGGCTGCCGGCTCGGGATCGTATTCCCGGAGCTCACGGAGATGCAGGCGCGTGCGATCTTCGAAGCCGCCGTCAACGTCAAAAAACGCGGCATCAAGGTGCTGCCGGAGATCATGATCCCGCTGGTTGCCGACCGCGAGGAGCTGAGGATGCAGGGCGACCTGGTTCGGAAGGTGGCCGCCGAAGTGTTTGCCAAGGCAGGGGAGAGCGTGGAATACCTGGTCGGCACCATGATCGAACTGCCCCGTGCGGCGCTCACTGCCGACAAGGTGGCGGAGGTGGCCGAGTTCTTTTCCTTCGGCACCAATGACCTGACGCAGACTACCTTCGGGTTGTCCCGCGATGACTCGGGGAAGTTCCTCCCGCACTACATTGAACATCGCATCTTCAAGTACGATCCCTTCCAGGTGCTGGACCGCGCCGGTGTCGGCCAGCTTGTCAAGATGGGAACCGAGAGGGGCCGCAGCACACGCAGCGACCTGAAGGTGGGAATCTGCGGAGAGCACGGCGGCGAACCTTCTTCCGTGATCTTCTGTCATGAGGTGGGCATGAACTACGTGTCCTGCTCGCCGTACCGTGTGCCGATCGCGCGCCTCGCCGCCGCCCACGCGGCGCTCGGCTCGCAGGAATCGGTTTCACGAACGGCGTGAGGCAGGCCGGCGGAGCGTTTTGCTGCGGCCAGTCTCCGGACTCTGTTGTCAAATTCGGTCCGGCGGAGTCAGAAGCCGGGAGTCGGGAAAAGCAGAGCGTGGTTCCGGCCACGCCCGGAAAGTGAGCATGGGCTTCGGAGGGTGTCCAACGGTTGTTTCACGGTCCGACGAGGCCCGAAGGGCCGGCAATAAACAGGCCCGGCCGTCAGGCCGGGATAGAGATGGAGCGTGGTTGAGCGCCGTAGGTGCGGCACTAAATTCCTGAAAATATGCAGTATGTGCCGGCCCTTCGGGCCTCGGTTATGGCCGCGCCCTAACCCCGCGCTGACGCGCGGTGCTATTCACTTCCGGCGCTTTGCGCCTCAGCTTGCCGTGGTGCAACCGTTGGACACCCTCTTCAGCCCGCGCGCTCTAAAACGGGTTCAAATCTGCGGGCCAAGGGACAAAGGTAGTGGAGATGTCCGCGACGCTGAGAAACTGGCGGGCAAGCCCGCGGAGAAGTGCCAGGCGGTTCCTGCGCAGCGCGGGATCTTCGGCCATGACCAGCACCTGTTCGAAAAATTCATCGACGGCTCCCCGCAACGAGGCCATCAGGCGCAGGGCTGCAGAGTATTGGCGGTTGTTGCGCGCTGCTTCCACTTCCGGGACGATTTCAAGATAGCGCTGAAAGAGTGCGATCTCGGCGGCATCGCTCATGAGATCCGGTTGCGGCAGATCCTCCGATGCTTCCGACTGTGCCAGGATGTTCATGACGCGCTTGAAACTCGATGCCAATGCCAGGAAATCGGGTTCCTGGCGCAGCTCCTGCAGCGCGCGCACGCGTTCGGCGGCATCGGCGGGGTCATCGTATCCCGCAGCCAGCGCGGCGTTGATGCAGTCGTAGGAGAATCCCGCTTCCTCAAACAGGAATCGCAGCCTCCCCTCGAAAAACCTCTTGATTTCCGCGGCAGTTTCCTGCGAATCGGCGTCGAGCGCCTGGAGGCCCGCGGCGATCAGGCGGTCCAGTGACAGCCGGATATGGTGGTCGAGGAGGATCTTGAGAAAACCGTTTCCCTGCCTGCGGACGGCGAACGGATCCTTCGACCCCTTTGGAATCAGTCCCACCGAGAAGCATCCGCACACCGTGTCCAGGCGGTCGGCAAGCGAAAGCACTGCGCCCGGCAGGGTGGAAGGGGATGGGGATGCGGTGCTCTTCGGCTGGTACTGCTCGTAGATCGCGCGCCACACTGTATCCGGGTATCCTTCCGCCCTAGCGTACAGTCCGCCGACAATACCCTGCAGATCCGTGAATTCCTTGACCATTTCGGTCACGAGATCGCATTTCATCAGGTGCGCGGCGGTTTCCACCCCGGTAGGTGCCGAGCCGCAGCCCGCCGGGCCGGTCAAATGGGGCAGCAGGGCGAGAATGCGGCGGGTTTTGTCCGCATAGGATCCGAGTCTCTGCTGGAACAACACACCCTTCAGCGATGATTCCCGCTCTCCCAGCGGGATCTTGCGATCGGTATTCCAGAAGAAGGCGGCGTCCGCGAAGCGGGCACGCAGCACGCGCTCGTGCCCGCCGCGGATCTTGCCGCCAGAATCCCCGCTGGTGTTGATGACGGCGAGGAAATACGGGAGCAGGCGCCCATCCGGGTCCACGACCGAAAAGTATTTCTGGTGCTCCCGCATCACGGTGATCAGGATTTCCCCGGGCAGATCCAGGAAGCGGTTGTCGAAGGCGCCCCGCACCACGGAGGGGCACTCATTGAGGTTGACCACGGTGGCCAGAAGGTCTTCGTCCGGCAGCAGCCTGCCGCCGGCCTCCGCAGCGGCCTGATCGAGGCCCGTGCGAATCATCCGGGCACGCTGCGCGGGGTCCACGATGACGCCGTTCTCCCGCAGAGACTCGCGGAGTGCCTCGGCGCCGCTCACCGGGATCCGGGACTTTCCCGTAAACCGGTGGCCCCGGGTGAAGCGTGAGGAGGGGACGCCGGCGACGGTGAATCTCACAACCTTCCCCGCAAACAGAGCCACGATCCATCGCAGCGGGCGGGCAAAACGGAACTTGTCCGCGGTCCACACCATGGACTTCGGAAACTGGATTCCCCCGATGGCGGCGGGGATGACCCGCTGCAGGACACGCGCGGTGCTCTCCCCTTTCTGTTTTCGCCGGGCGGTCAGGTATTCTCCCTTGGGAGTGTCGACGATCCGAATCCGTGCGAGCGGAACGCCGTTTTTCTCCGCAAAGGCAATTGCAGCACGGGTCGGTTTTCCGTCCGCGTCAAAGGAGACCTTTCGGGGCGGCCCCAGGATGGTTTCCATGAGGTCCTCCTGCCGCTTCGGAACCGATTTCAGGGCAACGATCATGCGACGGGGAGTGCACCAGACCTCTCCGGTTTCCGCGGACAGACGCTCCGCGTGCAGCCCGTCGATCAGCAGCCGGGCGAATTGCCGGGTGGCATCTTCGAGCATGGAGGCGGGGACCTCCTCGGTACCAAGTTCCACAAGCAGTTCGGCAGTATCCATAGAGAAATCTCAGGAGTTCCCGGCAGCGGTTTCACTGGGGCCGCCGGCGGGAAGCACGGGAGCTTCCCGCGGCGGGCAGGTTGCCACATACCTTCGCGCCACCTCGCAGGCAAGTTGGCGCACGCGCGCGATCAAACCGACGCGCTCCGTGACGCTGATGGCTCCCCTCGAGTCGAGCAGGTTGAACGCGTGGGAGCATTTGAGACAGTAATCGTATGCGGGCAGGACAAGATCCTGCGCCAGGAGCCGCCTGCACTCTTCCTCGTAGAGGTTGAAGAGGCTGAAGAGCATGGGGATGTTCCCGGCTTCGAAATTGTATTTTGAGAACTCGACTTCTTCCCGGTGCCGCACAGCCCGATAACTCAGCCCTTCCGTCCAGGCAAGGTCGTAGATGCTGTCCACCTCGGAGATGAACGTGGCGATGCGTTCGAGCCCGTAGGTGATCTCGCAGCTCACCGGGTCGAGGTCGATTCCCCCTGCCTGCTGGAAATAGGTGAACTGAGTGATTTCGAGGCCGTCGAGCAGCACCTGCCAGCCGATGCCCCAGGCGCCGAGCGTCGGCGATTCCCAGTTATCTTCTTCGAAGCGCAGGTCGTGTTCCCGGAGGCTGATGCCGAGCGCTTCCAGGCTCCTGAGATACAGGTCCTGCGCATCGGGCGGCGCAGGTTTCAGGATGACCTGGTATTGATAGTGCTTCTGCACGCGGTTGGGATTGTCTCCGTACCGGCCGTCCGCGGGCCGGCGCGAAGGCATTACGTAGGCCACCCGGTATGGGTCGGGCCCCAGCACTCTCAGGAAGGTTTCGGGCGCCATGGTGCCGGCGCCGACTTCCAGGTCATACGGCTGCTGGAGTGCGCACCCGTGACGGTCCCAGTATTGCTGCAATGTGAGAATGATCTGCTGGAAGTTCTTTTTTTGCATAAGGCCTGCCTGGGCGGTACGGTTTCTGATATTTCCGGCGCCGAGGTTCCGCGGGACGCCCTTCCGGGCGTCTCAGAGTTCCGGCCGCCCGCCGACGCCCAGCACCTCCTTGAGTGTGCCGTAGGACTTGAGCCGCTTCTCCAGATGCCATTCGATCAAGGACTGCGCCAGACGCTCCAGATCGCGCAGCGCGGCAGCGGAATGGGCGCCGGAGGCGAACCGTGCCGGGGAAAGCTGCAGAATCTCCTGCAGCTGGCAGGCGGCCTCGGGGCCGACCCTGATGCCCCGATGATCCGCGCAGGCCCGGCAGCGTCCCTGGCCGGCTTCCAACCATGCATAAAACCCCTGATCTTTAACACATTTTCCGCAAGCCGGGCAAGAGTCATAATCGGGCAGCCAGCCGTTGAGCCGGAGCGCCCAGAGTTCGAAATACCGGAGCAACGCCTGGTTCAGGCCGATCTGTTCCCCGGCATCCAGGACCGCGAGGAGAAGCCGGAACAGCAGAGCGTTGGGATTGTTTTCCTGCGCCAGCTCCTGGCTGAGCTCCCCCAAGTAGGAATACCCGAAGACCCGGTCCAGAGTCGGGTTCCTGCCCAGATAGGAGCGAACGATCTCGCACTGCCAGATGCGCGCGAGTTCGCTCCCTTCCCTGGCGTAGAGCTGCACGCAGACGTGCGTCATCGGCTCCAGGCAGCCTCCCAGGCGGCTGCGCGGCTTGCAGGCGCCCTGTGCGACTGCACGCAGTGTTCCGTGCTCCTTTGTCATCAGGACTACGATGCGGTCGCCCTCGGAGAGCGGGTAGTGCCGCAGTACGAGGGCCTCTACCTCACGGGTCGGCATGGGAGAGCGAGATCTCGATCGTGGTTGCAGTTCCGGAATCCGGCAGGATATCGCGTGCCACCAGCACTGCGCCGCCGCTCCATCCGGGAGCTGCGGCCGGATCGATCCGGAACAGGAGAAATCCGCGGCGCGTTTCGGAGGGAGGGATACGGCCTTCGGCAAGCAGAGCCTGCTGCATTCTTGAGCGCGCTGCGCCGTCGGTCCGCACTGCATACATGCGCACCCGGCGCCCCTCGTAATAGCGCTCGTACACCTCGGCAACGCTCATGGCAGGGACTCTGCGCGCACCGGTGCGCATCGACCACAAATCCGGCTTCAGCTGTATCGCGTCCGGGCGCGTGTTGCGCACCTCCACCCAGACCGCAACCATCCCGATCCCGGGCAAGTCGTTGTCGAACAAATCCAGGTATTCGTCCTCACCCTCGATGGGTCTGACCGCGATCTCGATCCCGTCACGGGCCGCATGCTGCATTTGTTCCCGCGTGTAGACGGGGGATTGCATCGGCGCCTGGAGCGTCGCACACGAGATCAAGACGCAGGCCAGCAGGGCAAGGGGAGGAAGAACCGCTCTACGCGCCATGAGGCACTCAGTTTCCCTTTCCGGCTTCCTGGACGCGCAACGCTTCCGGCGAACGCCGGCGGTGCCGCGCCATGGAATAGAATTTCGCTACAGGCCCCGAAGCGGCGTATGTCAGGGCGATGATCAGCAGCGTCCAGTCGGAATAGTTGTAAATGAGGGCGACGAGCAGGGCGATGATCAGGATCGTGAAATGCGACTTTCTTCCCAGCGTGAGGTTCTTGAGGCTGCTGTAACGGAACGTGCTGATCATCAGGAAGGCGAGCAGAAAAATTCCCGCCACCAGCAGGCCGGATGCAAGCGGGCTCGTAACCGGCTCCACCCAGAAGTGCACCACCGCCGCGACGGCTCCGCCTCCGGCGGGGATCGGCAGGCCGACAAAATGCTTGAACAGCCCGGCCTGCACGTTGAAGCGCGCCAGGCGCATGGCCCCGCAAATGGTGAACGTGAAGGCGGCGATCCAGCCGAGTTGGTAGTTCAGGACAGTCAATCCCCAGCAGAAGGCGAGCACGGAGGGCGCAATGCCGAAAGAAATCACGTCCGCCAGCGAGTCGAGCTGGAGCCCGAAGCCCGTTTCGGAGTTTGTAAGGCGGGCGATTCTGCCGTCGAGCATGTCGAGGATGATGGCGATGCCGATAGCCTGCGCCGCAAAATCGTAATGCTCGTGCATGGCGGAGATGATCGCATAGTATCCGCAAAAGATGTTGCTCACCGTGAACAGGCTGGGCAGGATGAACACGGTGCGCCCCAGGTGCCTGCGCGGGTGCGTCATCATGCTTCCGAAGAGCTGGGCCTGGGACTTCATTCAGGAGACCTCTGCGATCACGGAACTGCCGCCTTTGACCCGGTCCCCGACTTTAACCCGTACCCGGAAATCTTGCGGGAGGTGAACATCGACACGGGAACCGAAACGGATCAGACCGAAGACTTCCCCCCGCTCCACCGCACTGCCAGGCTGCTTCCAGCATACCACACGGCGGGCGATCAGCCCTGCGATTTGCTTGACTGTAATGCAATAGCGGGGGCCGCGGATGGTGAGGACATTCTGCTCGTTGACCCGGGACGCTTCGTCATCGTAAGCCGCCTTGAACCTGCCGCGGCGGTATTCCAGGCGCTCCAGCGCGCCGTGAATCGGAGCCCGGTTCACGTGCACGTCGAAGATGTTGAGGAAGATGCTGATGGCGTGCCCGCCCGGCAATTCCTTGTCCGCGTCGGGAAGACGCCCGATCCTGACGACCTTGCCGTCCGCGGGCGAAACCACCAGGTGATCCCCGGGCGGGATTTTTCGCGCCGGATTGCGGAAGAAATAGGCGACAAAACACGCGAGAACCGCGATCACGGCCGCCGCTGCGCCCATCCCTAAGTAGAGGCATAGCGCGCACAGAGCGAGAAGTGGGATCAGGAACCGATACGCGTCGTGTACCATTGCGGTTTGCCCGGCAGTTCCCGCGCATGTTCACGGGCAGGACGGCCGACGGCCCGGTTGTCACGCTCGAGGGGAGAATCCGGAGAGTCAGGATCCGGCATTCGTTTCCTTCTGATATCTCTGAACGATGGAATACATCTGGTCTTTCAGCATCAGTTTTTTCTTTTTGAGGGTAATTTCCTGCATTCTTTCATCCGCACTCAGGTGATGACGGCGACTCAACTGCTCCAACTGCTCGTCATAGGACTGATGCTCGGCGGCCAGTTTCCTGAATTCCTCGTCCCTCGAGAGCAACTGTTGACGGAGTTCTGCCTCACCCAAAGGAACGCTCATAGCGCTATCCCTCCTTTCGCCTGACCGGGAAGTTACCGGTGCAATAAGCAAAAAAACATCATACAATCCAAGCAGACATCACACTGCCATGCCGCCGCCGTCCCTCCCGTCCGGCCGCACGGCCGTGAACCCCTCGCGCTGCCGGTGACGCTCGAAACCAAGATCGATGAGGCGCCGGATCAGGTCCGCAAAAGGCGCGCCGCAGGCAGCCCACAGCTTCGGATACATGCTGATGGACGTGAACCCAGGCATGGTGTTGATTTCGTTCAGCCAGACTGTCCCTGTGTTGCGATCCAGAAAAAAATCCACTCGCGCGAGCCCGGATCCTTCGATGGCCCGGAATGCGCGCAGCGACAGGTCGCGGATTTCCCGTGCGGTTTCGGGAGCGATGTCGGCAGGGATCTGGGCCCGGCTGTCGGGGTTCCGGTACTTGGCGGTGTAATCGTAGAACTCGCACGCCGGGATGATCTCTCCCACAACCGAAGCTTCCGGTTCTTCGTTGCCCAGCACGGCGCACTCCAGTTCCCTGGCATCGATGCCCTTCTCGACGACCACCTTGCGGTCGAACCGGGCAGAGGCGAGCACGGCCTGATCGAATTCACCGGCATCGTGTATCTTGAAGACTCCCACCGAGGAACCCAGGTTTGCGGGCTTGGAGAAAACCGGATACCCGAAACGGCTCTCCGCAGCCGAACGAATCTGCGCCAGCCTCTGCTTCAGTCCACGGGACGATTCCACAAAGTATGGCACTACCGGCAGACCGGCGTGGAGGAAGAGGCGTTTCATGAAATCCTTGTCCATGCCGACGGCGGAGGCGAGCACGCCGCAGCCTACATAAGGAATGCCGGCAATCTCAAGCAGGCCCTGGATAGTCCCGTCTTCGCCGAAGGGGCCGTGCAGCACAGGGAAGATGATATCCGGACGCCGGTCCCCCCTGCCATCGTGCCCAAGCAATGAGGATTTCAGGTCCGGAGTGTTCCCCCCCTCTTCCCCCACCCACGGGGAGACACGTTGCAGCAGCGTCGCCGGCAGCATGGTGCGGACCTCGGAAGCGCTCGCTATCGTTCCGGACTTCGTAATGCCGATCGCGATCACTTCATACTCTTCGGGGTCCAGCCCGCCGATCACGGCAGCGGCGGAAGCCAGGGACACCTCGTGTTCGCCGGATTTGCCGCCGAACATCACTCCCAGACGTATCTTATGCTTCTTGGCTGCCATTTCCGTTGAAGTTCCCGGTAGTTTCACTCTGCGCGTGCTGCTGGTACGCCTTGATGATCAGTCGAACCAGGTGGTGGCGCACCACGTCCCCTTCGTTGAAATAACAGAAGGCCAATCCCTCCACACCTCTGAGAATATTGCGCGCTTCGACCAGGCCCGAACCGCGGCCCAACGGGAGGTCGATCTGGGTGACGTCTCCGGTGATTACGGCCTTGGAATGCAATCCGATGCGGGTCAAAAACATCTTCATCTGCTCTGACGTGGTGTTTTGCGCCTCATCGAGGATGATGAACGCATCGTTGAGAGTCCTTCCGCGCATGAACGCCAGCGGCGCAATCTCGATCACTCCGGTTTCGAGGTAGCGCTGTATTTTCTCCGACTCCATCAGGATGTAGAGTGCGTCATAGAGGGGGCGGAGGTACGGATTGATCTTAGCCTCCAGATCTCCCGGGAGGAATCCGAGCCGCTCGCCCGCTTCGACGGCCGGGCGCGTCAGGATGATGCGCGTGACGCCTTTCTCCAGCAGATAGGTGAGGGCCATTGCCACGGCAAGGAACGTCTTGCCCGTTCCTCCCGGGCCAATGGCGAAGACGATGTCGTTCTGGCGGATCGATTCGACATAGCGGCGCTGATTCAGACTCTTGGGCGTGACCTGTCTCTTGCCCGCGGCCAGCAGTTGCATCTTCGGGAAAAAATCGTTCAGCGTCAGGGCAGCATCCTCCGCGATCTGCTTGAATGCCGACTTGAGGTCGCCGTTGCTTATGCTGTGCCCTTTGTCGATCAGCCCGGCGAAGTCCACCAGAATGCGTTCCAGCAGGGTGACGTTTGCCTCTTCGCCCTCGATGGCGAGAGAGGAGTCGCGGGCCTGGATGGTCACGGCGAAGAGGTTTTCCAGGAACCGGATATTTTCGTCGAGGGGCCCAAAAAGAAGCTGCAGACTGCGATCCGAGAGAAGGACTTTTTTCATGAAACGGCCGCTTGACCTCGTGCTCGGAATGAAATATGCGGGAACAGCAGATTGCTCCACGATGCGGCGGGACTCAGGTCACTATCCATCATGCGCATTTCTGATACTATCTTAGGTCTGTGCGCAGGGCAAGTCAATGGCAAAATACCGATTGACATGAATTATAAGTGCTTGTATTATAAAGTTTTTTCCGGAATTCCAACATGGGCTCCGGGCAACGACTTTCAGGAGGATCAGCGGGAATGGCGAATCACGCCTCGGCTCTGAAAGCGCACCGACAGAGCAACCGACGTAGGAACAGGAACCGCAATAATCGCAGCACCCTGCGAACGGCGTTGAAAAAGTTTTCCGAAAAGCTGAATTCCGGAAAATCCGAAGAGACCGCCGCGGGCCTTCGCGGATTGTATTCTCAAGTCGACAAGGCTGTCCGTAAAGGGGCGCTCAGCGCCAATGCCGCGGCTCGGCACAAGTCACGCCTCACCCGGCACTGCAATGCCACTTCGGTGCCGGCCGCAGAAAAATAGACCGCCTCCCCGGCGCCGGTCATTCAGAGAGAACAGATCCAGTGTTCGAGCAGCAGGCGCGGGTCGGGGCTCGTTGATTTGATCTGGCGATCGATCCAGGCGAGCCGCTCGAGCAGTCCCCGGGCGCAATCGGTATCGATGGATCGGGCCTGGCGCAGAAACTCCTGCAGCGCGAACGGCGGCACCTGAATCTGTCTTCCGACCTCCTGAACCGGTTGACCCTTCTGCATAAGTTCCTTTGCAGCCAGGACTTGTCTGAAATGCCTGGCCATCATGCTCAAGATGACCAGGGGGGGCTCCCCCATTTCGAGAAGATTCCCGAGCAGGCGCAGGGCCTGCTTGCGGTCGCGACGGCCGATGGCGCCGGTAAGTTCGAATATTCCGTGCAGGCGGCTGGCGCGCACCAGGGAGTTGACGGCCGCATCCCGGATTTCCTTGTCCTTGCCGGCGTACAGCATGAGCTTTTCAAGTTCATTGTTCAGGCTCAGCAGGTCGGAGCCCGCAAGTTCGATCAGCTCGTGCAGGACCGATGCGCCGATGCGATATCCCCTCCTTGAGAGCAGGCTGGAGGCCCAGGTCTCGAGGGCAGGTCCCTTCACTTTCGCGAATTCCACCACGCACGCGCGTTCTGTCATGCGCTTGTAAAAGGCGGTGCGGCGATCCAGTTCGTCCGCCACCAATGCCAGGACGGTCTTCGCTTCGGGCCGGTCGGCATACTCTGCAATCAGCTCGAGCCCTGTGACGCCGAATTTTCCGGCCTCTGTGACGAGGACCATCCGGCGCGCTGCCATAAGCGGGAATGTCCTTGCTTCTTCGAGGACCCGGCGGGCGTCGCCAGAAGCGCCGCTGAACTCCCGATAATTGAACGCACGTGCTTCCGCGGCGACAGCCCTTTCACGGAGTGAAGTTACCGCCCTCCGCAACAGATACTCTTCCGGCCCGTAGAGGAGGTAGACGGGACGGAATTTCCCGCGGCTTAATTCTGCATCCAGTTCGTCGAAGGTCAGGACTGGCAAGGGGCTAACGGGTGAGGACAGTGCTGGCCAGGCTCGCAGCAAAATCGCGTGCCAGGCGACCCAGGGCCGCATTTTCCTCGGAAAAGAATTCAGTGACTCTGCTGTTCAGCACATAGCGGTTTTGATAAACGAAATCCGGATTCTGCCACAGCACCGCTCCATCCCTGACCCGCACAAGTTTGGCCGAGATCTGCACGGTCACGAGGAATTCCGAAGCGAACCCTTCCTTGTCGAAGCTCACGGGGCTTGACCTCATGTCCCGGATCACTCCCTGGAACACGGCGTCCACGCCGCTCGCATCCGAATTCACCGGGACGCGGGTGCGCAGAAAAAACTCCTGTAACACCGCCTCGGTGATCCCTTGCTCGAGTTTGTATTGCCGGGTCGTGTTGATGAATGTGGGAATGCCCAGGGAACGCACGCCGCCGGGGAGGATTTGCACCGCACTGACGAGCCGGTATCCGCAGGCAGCCGGAAACAAAAGGAGGCTAATACTCAACGCCCGCAGCAGCATCCGTCTCATGGGACTTTTCCGAGGTCGCGTGGCACAGGTGCGCAGTTAAGAATCCAATGTTCACCGCCTGATTCCGCATCTCGAATGATACGGGATGCCTGAATCTGATTGCAAGGGCCGGGTCTCCTTCGCCGCAGCCGACGGCATCGGGAAACATCAGCGGATTGCGGCGGAGCAGCCCCGTATTCGTGCCATATTACCTCGATGTTGCTTAGCGCTTGACACTTGCCTTTCCGATCGGCATAGGAGGTGCAGCACCCGGAATCCACTTTCAGGAAGACCACTCGTGTGATGCCTTCGCCGGCATAGACCCGCACTGGAACGGGAGCGCCATCGCCAGGTGAGATCAGGGACTGACGCCGGAGGAAATCCTGCCGTGACGAGACCTGCTGCGGGCAACAGGGAGGATTATCCTAATCGCGGCGCGCAATTGCAGCGATCCAATCATCCGGCATCACGCCGATATTGGATTCTGAGGGAATCGGGCAAGGCGGGAGTCTGGCAACGAGGGTCGACGGTGTAATGCGGGAAATAGAATTGGCTTGACAGGCTTCCGAGCCACAAATAATATGTTTGCACGAACTTATGGAGGATCAGCGTGATAAAACAGGACATCGTGAACCGTGTTGCCGATCAGTTGAATATCACGAAGGTAAAAGCGGAGATTGCGGTCGAATCCGTTTTCAATTCACTCAAGAGCGCACTGAAGCGTGGTGAAAGGATCGAATTGCGCGGATTCGGGGTATTCATCGTGAAACCGCGCAAGAGCGGCGTCGGCCGGAATCCCCGCACCGGGGAAGAGGTCGCGATTCCTCCGGGCAAGACGATCCGCTTCAAGCCCGGCAAGGAAATACGTGCGGACAAGATCTTCTGATCCTGCGGAAAGCGCTGCAGGCATCCTTCCTGTCCAGTAGGAATTACAAGAAAGTTCGGAGTTTTGTGAGTAGTGATTTCCCCACCGATCCGACCGCGCGCCTTGGGCAAACGTGGGTCGCGCGGCCTCCGGTGCATGAATATCCACCCCCCGGAACGGCTCCGTTCCAATGGCGGGAATGGCTGCTTCCCTCTTTTCTTCTGCTTGCCACCATTTTGAGCACGACATACGCCGGTCTCTTCTATGTCGCCGGGGATGTCGGCCTGATTCGCATGCTGATCCTGGTCGCATCGCATCCGAGTCTGCTGCTGCAGGGGGTTTCGTTTTCATTCACGATCGTCATGATTCTGCTGGCCCATGAAATGGGGCATTTCCTTGCGTGCCGCCACTACGGAATCCGCTGCACCCCGCCCTATTTCCTGCCCCTGCCGATTTCGATCGCGGGAACCATGGGAGCATTCATCCGAATCAGATCGCCGTTTCAAAGCAAGAGGGCGCTGTTCGACGTCGGTATTGCCGGACCTCTGGCCGGCTTTGTATTCGTCGTGCCTGCCCTGATTGTCGGCATCGCCTATTCCACTCTGATTCCGAAGGGCAGCATCGCCGGGGAGATCGCGTTCGGAGAGCCGCTTCTGTTTCGCTGGATCGGCGCCGCGGTGCTGGGCTATTCTTCCGGGACACAGGACATGATCGCGCACCCGATCGCGATGGCCGCGTGGTTCGGGCTGCTGGCGACCAGCCTGAATCTCTTTCCGATCTGGCAGCTGGACGGCGGGCACATCGCCTATGCGATGCTCGGCCGCGAACTGCAGAAGAAGGTTTCCATCGGTGCGACCGTCGCTCTCGTGCTGGTGAGTTTCGCAGGCTGGCCGATTCCCTCCTACCTGCTGTTTGCGGTGCTCATTATGATCGTCGGCCTGCGGGCACGCTTCTACCATCCACCTACACTGTACGACGATGAGGCCGTCGGGACCGGCCGCAGAGTGATCGGCGTTGCGGCGATGCTGATCCTGATCATTTGCTTCACCCCGGTTCCCATCTACCTGGCCTGAGAATCGGGGGGCCATCCCCGCGTGCGGAATCAGGTTTTG
>JAFNAG010000702.1 GCA_017860135.1 Acidobacteriota bacterium | reverse complement strand
ACCCAGGACAATTTCACGGTAAACGATGCCTTCCGCCGCGATGCTGTATGCCTCGGTACCGCGATAGAGGACGGCTCCGTCCTTCCCGGAGACTCGCAAGAACACCCCTTGCCCCGCTGGATCCTTGACAGCAATCTCCAGCTTGAAATAACCCCGATCGTCCGTGCAGGTGAAGGCTGCGGGCCGACCGGCACGGTCGACGGCACTGACCGTGAGTCCGGGCTGGCCGAGACGCCCGCCATTGACGACACGGCCATGCAGAATAAAGATCCCGCTTTGGCGCTCCGGCGTCACCGTCTCGCTGCGCTGGATTTCAGCCTGCATCTGCGTGCGCAACACCTGGTGCAGGCTCAAACGCTCGGCGAGGGCTTTGACCTGGGGCGCATCTTTGCCCAACCGCGCTGTTTTTATAGCAAGTTCCCGGCGTAGGCTCCTTTCTTTTGCACTGCCGAGCATACTGGTATGATCCAAGGCGACCAGCCGAACCCGGTCCGCCGTGGCAGGGACTTCCGTCACCTGCTTCGCGAATTCCTCATCGGTGATGCAGCGATTTGTATCCACGGTCGATATTCTCCCTCATACTGGAATTTGCCTGGGGTCAGGTCTTGAAGCTGCTCAGCTCATTGTCGGACCCCCCCCTAACCGGCCGAAAGAGCGATCCCGACGCGGTGCGCCACTCCGGCAACGGCCGGCCCGTAGGGACCGCAGGCATCTTTGTTGAACAGCAGCGCCAGAGTGCGGTTGGGTGTTACAACACTGAGCGCGGGAGCCCCAACCGCCACAAAACAATGGGTCCCCTGATTGTCAATGGTGGAGTTCATTAGGCCCACGGTGAAAGCGGAAAGCCGGGCGTTCAAAATTCCTTCCTTGAATCGGTTGTCGGCGACTCGCAGTGACCAACCCACCACGAGGGCATTGGTACCTACCAAGTCCAGCACGAGATCACAATCGCACTGGTTGCCGGTCATCGAGATATCGTCCAGAGAGAAGAGCAGGACGGAGCTCAAACTCAACGTCACAACCGGCCCGAAGGCGTCGAGCACGACCTGGTTGTCGTTGAACAGGATGTTGCCGCCGACGAAGAGCCGCACATCATCGCCCTGCCGGCCAGGATCCGGAAAGCGATCGACCAGACCCAGGCCGCTCAATCCGAAGAGCTGCAGATAAATCTCGTTGGAAACTCCCAGGTTCACGATGGAAACGACCGCCCCGCCCAGCGCATCGAGAAAGGCGGCAAGCGGATTTGTGGTAGCCGACCGGTTGGCGTAGGGCACCGCCGCGGCAGTTGTCGCCGCAAAGCCGCCGGTCACGCCGGGGGAAGCGCCGGGAAGCGGGACCCGATGCAGCGAGTTGCTGCCGTGGGCGGTCAGTTGATTGGCCTCGACCGTCACCGGACCGATGGCGAACATCTTGAGCGCCCGTCCCTCAGGCGACACGACGATGTTGCCGTGCACGCGGGCGGCCGGTACGCCGTCCTGGCGCGATCCGCTGAAGCCGGTTCCAAAGGGCGCGACGGACACCTTGCGCGGTTGGGCCATGCCGATGACGATCCCACCGCGCTGGCCCGGCAGCGGTGTGAGCTCGGGGTCGGCCGGACGCCCGTTGTGAAGGATCCGATTGCCGTCAATGGCGATACCCTCGCCAAACAGGACAAATACCCCGCAGATCGGGTCGAGGTGATCAGTGCCGTTCTGCTCGATCGTGTTGTTGCGGATAATCAGGTACTCGCCGTCAGCAAGGGCGATGCCTCCATAGCCCGCATGTTCCCGGAGGGCCGCTGGGATTTCGCCGAGCTCAAGGAGCATGCACTTGCGGATCCGGTTGCGGTGAGATCAAAGAAACGTGCCACGCTGATCCCGCTGGCCCCCATGCCGGAGATGTCGTTGTCGACGATGCGTACATCCGAGAGGGCTTCATCCGCCACAGGGACCAGGGGCTGCCCGTCGTCGCCGGTTGGCGGCGGCGGATTGGGATGGATATGGATGCAGCCGTTCGCGTCCACGCTGATCGCGAGTCCGTGCAGGGGACTGGCGGTGAGCCCCGTGAATCTGGTGAAGAGAGC
The DNA here is from genome assembly GCA_017860135.1 of Acidobacteriota bacterium. GTDB lineage: Bacteria > Acidobacteriota > UBA6911 > UBA6911 > UBA6911 > JAFNAG01. The sequence continues at coordinate 1,064 of JAFNAG010000702.1, read as the reverse complement.
CGCATCCTTGGCCGGCACGAACCGAAAGCTGCCCAGGGTGATGCCGTTGCCGTTGCCCCCCTCGATCACATTGCGCCGCACCTCGACCCGATTCGAGCCGCCGCCGATGTGCAGGCCGCCAAAAGGCGTGCGCGCCCGGGCCTCCTGGATCTCACCCACGATGCGGTTGTTCTCGATAAGCAGGTCGTCTCCGGCCAGAAAGATCGCCGCCTGGCGGCCCGCAGTCGGATCATCGCCTAGGGTGCCGGCGAGGGGCGCCACGCTCACCAGGTTGTTCAGAAGCGAGATGAATCGGCCGCCCCGACCCAAAATGGCGCTGCGGTCGCGAGCGCTAATCTCGAGCTCCGCCAGGACAATGCGCTCAAGTGGAAGCTTGGCCTCGCCCTGCAGCTCGATGCCGGAAACCGCGGCGGCAACTACCGAGAGCCCATGTACAGCGATATCCCGGCAGTCGCGGATCTGGATCACCGGGTCGGTCGGCCCGTCCTGTTCCAGCAATCGGGTTCTCCGACCGCAGCCGCGAAGGGTGATATTGTGCCGCTGCTCCAAAACGATCCGTTCCGGATAGTCTCCCGGCAGAATGCAGATTTCGCCTCCCTCGGGCGGCAGCATCTGGATGGCCTGCTGGATCGAGTTGACGTCCCCGAAGCTTTGGCTCCCGTCCCCCACGGTCACCGTGCAGCAGCCGCTCACCTCGCAGAGCGAACGGAACCTGTGGCGGCAGTCGTGGACACTCGATGAGATGGTGAGATTCGGCGCCGCCCCTGTGACCGACCAGCGCACGAGTGCCAGCGCCGCGAAGAAAAAGCGGGTACCTGCAGGCGGAGCCTGTTGTTTGAGCTCCCACGGAACCACTTCATCGGGTGTATTCGGACGCGCCGCAATGATCCAGTAGTCGCCGGGCAGGCCGGGAGCTGAGAAGGTCACATTCAGGCCGGTTCCCTTGAGCTCGACCGGGGCGCCGGGCGCGAACCCGTGATCCGGCTGCGCCGCGTCGCCTGAACCGCCCGTCCAGAGCCGCAGGTAGAAATACTTCTGCTGGTCTGCGGGATCACGAGCACTCA
>JAFNAG010000338.1 GCA_017860135.1 Acidobacteriota bacterium | reverse complement strand
ATCGAAATAGGTGCACGGCTGTTGAAGCGGGCCCCGGAAATTCCGGCCTTCGGGACGTCAGGGGTGCGGTGAATTCTGCCCCATTCTGATGTTTTCGGCGGCCGAAAACGAAGCGTACAAGAATCCCAATAACAGGAGCGCACGCAACCAGGACAACGAGCCCAATCGGCGCCTCGTGGCCTTTGTTTTCCGGCCGCATGCCCGTGCGCCCGGGCCACTGAAGGAACGTCGAATTGCCGGAGGCGTTTTTGGGCGGATGCACCCAAGCAGCGCTCCTTTCCTGGTGGCATCCCGTGCCCCCCAATCGCCCTGCATTTGAGGGTGTCCAGATCTTTTTCCAGCTCATTCCGAGTCTTCTCCCGCGACGGCAGTACCCGGACCGCCCTTAACAAGAAACAGCATTTTGATTGCGGTCGCGGGCCGGGCTGCTGTTTAATAGCGGGCCGTGAAAAAACGCTCAGCGCTCGTCCTCGTTATTTGCCTGACTTGCGGCTGGCCGGTCGCCGGCTGTGCGGCGCGCCAGCCGGCACGCGTATCTGCGTCTGTTACCGCAGCCGATTCAAGAGCGTTGCTGCGCCTGGACCTGGAACGTATCTTCGCCGACACCAATTTCGCCGCGGCGCAGTGGGGCGTCGAGATCGTCTCACTCGACCGCGGCGAAATCCTTTACGAGATCAATCCCGGCCGGCTGTACATGCCCGCTTCCAACAATAAGGTTCTGACCGCAGTTTCGGCCCTGCTGCGCCTGGGTCCCGAGTTCCGTTACCAGACCAGGGTAGCGACCGACGGTGAGATCGGCGACGGCCTGCTCAGGGGGAACCTCGTGATCGTGGGATCCGGTGATCCGAGCAATGCGGCGCGCTTCCTCGAAAAGGATCCATTCCGGATGTTCAAGGATTGGGCATCCCGGCTAGCCCAGATGGGTGTGCGGGCGATCGAGGGGAACATCATCGGGGACGATGGGGCGTTCGAAGAGACGATTCTGGGCAGTGGTTGGGAGTGGGATGACCTGGCCTACGGCTACGCCGCTCCCGTCAGCGCCCTTCAGTTCAACGAAAACCTGGCTACCATCGAAATCTACCCGGCGGCTGTGGTCGGGGAAAATGCGACAGTAAAGCAGTTTCCGGTGGAAGATTACTTCGCCATCGATGCGGAGATTGCCACCGGAGAAGCAGGCTCCGATTCCAGGATCGACGTGGAGAGGGGCGAGGGGCGAGAATCGCTCGTGCTGCGCGGCACCGTCCCTCTGAGGAAGGAAGCGTTCCGCCAGACCGTGGCGGTACGGGCGCCGTCCGAATACTACCTGCGGGCGCTCAGGCAGACGCTTGCGGCACAAGGCATCGATGTGTCGCACGCTCCGGTGAAAACGACGCGCGCGGCCGACAACAAATCCCTGAATGTGCTGTGGAGTCACTCCTCCCCCACCCTGGCGGAAATCCTCAAGCCTCTGCTCAAGGTAAGTCAGAACCTGTACGCAGAGACTTTAGCCAGGACCCTGGGCCTGGTGGAGCGCGGTGAGGGAAGCTTCGCAAAGGGAAGAGAAGTCGTGGAGGAGGTGTTGCGCGGCATGGCGATTGAAAGCGGCACCTATGCCTACGCGGACGGCTCGGGCCTCTCCCGCCACAACCTGGTGAGCGCCGACCTGATGGTGCGCATCCTCAGGTACATGTACCGGCACAGGTTTTTTCCGCAGTTCTACGAATCGCTGCCGATCGCGGGTGTGGATGGAACCATCTCGGGGCGCATGAGGGGGACCCGGGCGGAGAACAACGTCCATGCGAAGACCGGATCGATCGCGTACGTGCGCGCCCTCTCGGGGTATGTCCGCACCGCCGACGGGGAGATGCTGGCGTTCTCCATGATCGCGAACAATTTTCTGGTTTCGAGCCGCGCAGCGGAGTATGTGCAGGACGCCGCTCTCGAGCGGCTGGCGAATTTCTCCCGCGAAAAGCGTTGAATGCGGGCTGCGGGACGTCGGAAGAGCCGCAGGGCGGGGACCAATCAGGGTTTCCGCGGCTGTGCGCTTCCGCGGGAAACCACCCGCTTTTGCAAAGAAGGAGTCAGAATGAAAGAGCTTTTGGCGCTTGCCGTAATGATCTGCATGATACCCGCCTTCGGTCAGGACAAGCCGAAGAATCTGAAACGGGGGACGTATGCCCATTTTGAAACGAGCATGGGCAGCTTTACTTGTGAGCTCTACGAAAAGGACGTGCCGAAGACCGTGGCCAATTTTATCGGTCTGGCGGAAGGGACCAAACCTTGGGTGGATGCCAAGACGGGACAGACGGTCGTCGGGAAGCGCTTCTATGACGGACTCCTATTCCATCGGATCGTGGAGCGCTTCATGATCCAGAGCGGGGATCCCACCGCAACCGGATACGGCGGGCCGGGATACCAGTTCGCGGATGAATTCCTTCCCGGTCTTCGACACACCCGTGCGGGGTGCCTGTCGATGGCCAACGGGGGCCCGAACACCAACGGCAGCCAGTTTTTCATCACGCTGGCATCTACGCCCTTTCTGGACGACAAACACACGATCTTCGGCCAGGTGGTTGCAGGTATGGATGTAGTCAAGAAGATCGGCCAGGTCAAGACCAATCCGGATACCGAGAGGCCGCTCACGGACGTGGTGATCAAGACCATCACGATCGAGCGGGTCACCAAGTAGGGCCCGGGGAGCATCACCCGCTGGAGTTTTTCAGTGCGGTTGAATTGCCGGGTGCTGAAGCACAGAATTCGAGACCGCAACAGTCAGAGCCGCGATGGTGAGGGATCGGGTGGTTTGTCTGCAAATCCATGCCGTCCGCCCCCTCACGGGCGCGGCTCCATCCGGCCTGTGCGGGGGCAGGGCGGTCATCCGGCAGAGCCGCCGTGTTCCTTGGTCTGGTGCAGTACAGCCCAGATGTTGTGCTCAAACCGGATCCAGCGGCGCATCAGATCCATGGTGAAGCGATATCGAGTCTGGTCCCGGTCCAGGACGTCGCGCTGACGCAGGCCTTCCAGAAGCATGCGGACCTGCGTGCGGTCGAGTCCAGTGCGATGCTCGCGGGGCAGGGACTGGATGGACCGGTTTACCCAATCCGAAGAGGCATAGCTTTCCGGAGTCTTGAGGAGCGCCGCCAACGCCGCCAGCAGCAGCTTTTCAGAGGCAGGAAATCCGTGCCACTGGTAAATCATCTGGGGAGGGGGATTCTCAAGCACTCTCTCCGCCACCAGGTTCACAACATCCCGGCCGACGCGGTTCACACGCTGCTCGTTTAACAGTTCGACGGTTGTCTGGCAAAGCAGTTGTGTGAAAAAGGGCTGGCCGTGCGTCAGCCGGAGCAGATCACCAACGGCCTCCGGGCTGAATGCGACTTCATCTTTCAACGGGTCACAGATCAGGTCCGTTGCGTCCCGGGGACTCAGAAACGAGATCTTCCTGGCGGTCGATTTTCCCAGCAGGCTGTGCCAGGCGGGATTAGCCTCAAGACTCCTGGAGCCGGTCATAATCAGCGACAACTGCCTGGGGAACCGCTCAAGGAGACTGGTCGTATAATCGAAAAACTCCGTCTTGATCTTCCCTTGACTGACCTTGTGCTCGATCAGTTCATACTCGTCGATCAGCAAGATGAGCTGCCGCCCCCCGATTTCCCCGATGGCTTCGTCCATGAATGCCGTGAAGCCGGCATAGCCTTCCACTTTCCCGGGAAGCAATGAACTGCTTCCGGACCCGGAGGCCCGTATGGGCCCTGCCACACTGAATGCCAGGCTTTGCAGGAACTCGCGGTCATTCTCCAACACCATTCCTTGCATGTCCACGAAGGCCGGGACGAACCGGCTGCCCAAACGTCCGTTGACGACCTGGTGAAGAACGGAGGTCTTGCCCGCGCGGCGCTCTCCATAGAGCAGGACAATGCACCCTTCACGCTGGCCCTGGAGCCGCGTCCGGATGAATTGGAATTCCTCCTTGCGTCCGAAGAACATCTCGGGCGACTGTACCGGGTTCCCGACAATGTATGGATTCGGCTGAATAGGTTTGAATTCGGGAAGCGGGACACTCTGGGCAGGGCGCTCGGGAGCCCTGTAGAAATGGGACGATACGTATGAGCGGGCCCAGCGCTGTAACGGATAGGCTACGATTACAGTGAGCAGAAGAGCAAGCGGCAGGGTGATTCCCGCAAGTGAAGACTGCGACTGGAGCAAGAGGAAGGAAAGATAAAATATGCTGATGGCCCCGGCCAGGACAAGTGAACAGATCAGAATCCTTTGAAACATGCGCCCGACATCGTAGAAATTCTCGCGCAGGACGGCGAACACCAGGGCAAGGGGGAACAGAGGGACCAGAAAATATGCGAGATACTCCCAGAACGAGGTCTCGCCCTGCATGATAGTGCGTCCTGCGTGCACCAGAACATACGGAACTCCTCCGGCCAGGCATCCAATCAGGATGACACGGAGGCGGTTTTTCTCCGCAGCGGTAAGAGCGACCAGATACTGGTAGATGAAGATCGCGAGACCGGTCGCAAATCCAGCCAGGATAAAGATCAGCGTGGCATCAGAGATAAACTCGCTGATATCCGTCATGAATGCCAACTGCCATTCGAGAGGCAGGAGTAAAGACAAATACGGGATGTACAGGAGGGAGAGGCGCCTCAAATCTCTTTCAACCCAACGGTTTGGAACCGGAAAGATCAGCGACAGGTGCACGAAGAGGAACGGTGCAAGGCAAAAAAAGCCGTACCATGCCAAATGGATCAGCTTGCCGGGATAGTAGCCGGATGCTCCCGGCTGGGCAATCCAGTCGGTCGGGCTGATGCCAATGATCGAAGACAGGGAGGCCAGAAGCAGGCCCGATACCGCCGCTACATGGATTTCCCGGCCCACGACCATCACGCCAGCAGCCAGACAGGCGAGGATCCCCGCCAGGGCGGCAAGCATCCAGTCTTCTTCTTCTCGGGAGCTGCCCGCCAGAGTAAGGACGATCCCGGTGAAGATGAGCAGCGAAATAGCAAAAATGAGCCAGCGAATAGGCCGTAAATTTGCCATCGGATGTTTGTCCTGCCCTTCATTCTTTCACAAATTCGTAACGCAGAGCAAGCCTTGCCGCCAGACCCTCATTTCCAGATGGGGACAAGCACCGATGGGGCTGCGCAGGAAAGGCCGGTATGCAGGCCCTGGGAACGGCGCACCCAACACCCGGGACCGGACACCAGCCGCATCGGTATCGTCTGGGACGCGGTATCGATACCGATGCCGGCACTGGTTCCGATACCGAAGGTGTCGCCGAATTACCGCACCTTGCCGGCGCAGCAATCCACGTATTCTGTTTACGGGCGGATCGGCCTGGAATATACTAGGGCCAAGACATGCTGCGAAAAACGTTGGTTTTTTTCTGCGCCTGCGTTGTCGGTTTGCTGCCCTGCCTGGGTGGACAGAAAGCAGAGGACGCAGCGCAATTACTGCGCCAAGGGCAGGATTTGCTCTACCGCCTGGATTATGACGG
>JAFNAG010000102.1 GCA_017860135.1 Acidobacteriota bacterium | reverse complement strand
CGGCAATTAGGGCCTTGCATTGACCGCGAGGGCCGTGGCATTATGTCGGGCATCCCACGCCTCAATCCCATCGTCGCCGCAATTTGGCAAGCGGAGGATGCAAATGCCGGATCCTAAACTGAAAAACACGGTAGCAGAACACAGGAAAAAATCTGACATCCGCACCAAAATCGCGCTGATCACGCTGTCCAGTTCCCGATCGGCGGACAACGACCAATCCGGCGACCTCATCCAGACAGCATTGGAACAGGCCGGCCACACCATCGCCGTGCGCAAGCTGATCTCGGACAACCGCACGGTCCTCCGGGCGACGCTTCGGGAACTGGTAAGGCAGAAGGACGTGGAGGTGATCATCACCAACGGCGGAACAGGAATCTCGCCTTCGGACATTACGATCGAAACCGTCAGGGGCATGCTCGACAAGGAATTGCCCGGTTTCAATTCCCTCTTCATGCTCCTCAGCTATCCGCAGGCCAAGAGCGCGGCCATGCTCTCCCGCGCCATGGCCGGAACTCTGAAGGGTAAGATTGTCTTCTGCCTCCCCGGCGGTCCGCGAGCCTGCAGGCTGGCCACCGAAGAGCTGATTCTGCCTGAACTCGGCCACATGATGATGCTGTTGAGGAGTTGAATGCCATTTCCCCGTTCCTGCCGCCTCTTCCTCTTCGATCTCGACGGCACTTTGATCGATTCCAGCGAGGACATCGCCCGCGCGCTCAATTCCGGCCTGCTCAAAATCGGACGGCGGGCGCTCGCCCTGCCGGATGTGATTCGCTTCGTGGGCGAAGGCATGGATGTCCTGATCCGGCGTGCGCTGCGGGAAGTGACCGGCATGGAGCCCGAGGCCCAAGAGATCCGCACCGTTATGCAGGTGATGCTCGAGGAGTACCATGCCCGCCCCGTGGCATCCTCCCGGCTTTATCCGGGAGTGCGGGAAACTCTCGCGGCACTCCGCTGGGCGCGGTTCGGACTGGTCTCCAACAAGACAGAATGCCTCTGCCGGCGTATCCTGGAAGCCTTCCACCTGTCCGAATCGTTCTGTATCGTGCTGGGAAGCGACAGCCTGCCCTCACGCAAGCCGGATCCGGCGCCGCTCCTGAAGGCGATGATTCACTGCGGCGCGCAAACGTCGGAGACCGTCATGGTCGGAGACAGCAGGACAGACGTCCTGGCGGGCAAGGCGGCGGGAATCTTCACCTGCGGGTTGTCCTGCGGATTTCGAGGCCGGGAGGAGCTGGCAGTTGCCGGCTGCGATCTGATCATCGACAGCTTCGCACAATTGCAGGAATACTTCGTTCCCCCTTCCGATCATCACAGTCCGGCTACTGAGCACGCGGCCCCGGCAGAAGGACGACGCGCTTTCAAGGACGGGGAATAACGCGGCCTCCGGACACCGGAGTTCCCGCGTCCTGAAAACCACGTTATCATTCGTGGATTCCGGTTCCCGGGAAGGGCGCTGCGGCTACTTCTTGACGGGCTTGACCGTTACGCTCGAAGTGAATCTCCTGAAGTTTTCGTACGTGACGGTCTCCTCGACCCGCACACGCCGCGGAGTCGGTTTTGTGAACTCCAGAACGCTGTCGGAGTGGCTCCAGACCGGAAACCAGTATTTACTGTCGACCAGCTGACGGATCGTTTCGAATTCCGGAAACTGAGGGCTGTCTTTCTGGGGAACGACCTTCCCGATAGTGCGCACGATCTGGAGGTCCGTATCGTCAATCCAGATCTTCCCTTGAAAATAGAGTTTTCCTTCGGCAATGGACTTCGGTCTCACCGAAAAAACATAGGTGTCGAGTTCGTCCACGTGCTCCTGGCCCTCATACTTGAGTTCATAGGAGGGAAGATCCCTGGAAGTCAGGACGAAGGGCTGAAAGTTCGTGATCACATCCTGATCCTCGGGAGTCCACATCACGCTGCGCAGATAGCCGGTTCTTTCCACCAGGCGGATTTCGCGCTTGCCGCTGTCGAGGAACACCACCTCGAAGACGAGCGTCATGGCTTCTTTGGAAGGCACACCGTCATCGGAAAGCACTTTCACACTGGCGATCTGCCGGTAGTAATACTGGTTCCACGCATCGAGAAAATCAGTCTCTTTGGCGGTGAAGGCCTTGATGATCTCTTCGGGCGGAAGTTCCCGGCTGCCCGGCTTCCGTGTCTGCTCCCGGGCAGGCGACAATGCACTGTAGAGCAATAGTAAAAATGCCGTCGCCACTCGCGCCCGCCCCATGCTTTCCTCCCGGAGGCCGCCCTGGATTCGAAATACTGCTGGTTAAAGAGGACCTGTGTCATATAACAATAGCTGGCGGCATCACATTATTGTAGCCACCGTATCGCGAGGATGTCCATGTTGAACAACATAGGGATCGTGCTCGTCGGGACTAAATACCCGGGCAATATCGGCTCCGTGGCAAGAGCGATGCACAACATGGGTCTCGATCACCTGCGGCTTGCCGCGCCGCAATGCAGGATCGATGACGAAGCCCGGCGCATGGCGCGGATTTCGAATCCCGTGCTGGCTTCCGCTCGCTGCCATCGTTCCCTGGGTGCAGCACTCCGGGGGTTCCGCCTCGTGGTCGGCACCACCGGCAAGAGCGGCGGCAAGAGGGAGCAAACATCCAGCGCCCGCGCGCTGGCGCCGCTGATCCTTTCCCACGCGGCGCGGCAGAGGGTGGCGATCGTCTTCGGACCGGAAGATACGGGCCTGATCGATGAAGACCTCAAGCGCTGCCAGTGGCTGATGCGCATTCCGACCCGGCCCGGGGCACACAGCATCAACCTGTCCCACGCGGTGATGGTCGTGAGTTACGAGCTGTTCCTGGGCCATTTGGGCTTCGAGCCTGCGCGCGTGCCGGTTCTGGCGGGTGTAGACCAGATCGAAGCCATGTACCTGCAATTGGAGACAGCCCTCAGAACCATCGGTTTTCTGCATGACGAGAACGCCGCACACATGATGTTCCGTCTGAGACGCCTGCTCGGCCGGTCCGGGCTCGAGCGGTCGGATGTGGGAATCATGCGCGGGATCGCGCGCCAGCTTGCCTGGTTCGGCGCCGCAAGGGGGCGCAAGCCATGACAAGTCCGGGATCCGGGGATGTAACTTCCCCGTAATGATTCCGGCTGCTACCGCTTATCTCCCGTTGCCGGCACCTTGATGGGAAGTCGGAATCCCGGCTGCGTCCTGGCCTTTTCCCAAGGCACGCCGTAGGAATCGAGCAGGAGTTTTTCGGAAGGAACCTCGACCTTGCCCGCCAGATCCACATACTGGAATAGCGACATGGTGTACATGTTCGCCGACGTCAACCCTCCTGTGCGCTCATAGGAGTACACCCCGGCGAATGATCCTATCTGACTCCCACTGCGGTCGAACACCGGCAGGCTCTTCAGCGAGTCAGGCGGGAGATATTTCAAAACCGGGGTGGAAAGCGGAAGCAGGGCCCGGGCATCCTTGACCTGGAAAACTTTATCGAACAGAAGCGCCTGCCGGCTGAGAGAGAGCTCCACTGCCTGCTCAAAATCACCTTCGGAAACCTTCGGCGGCCGGAGATCCCGCAGCCGTCGCGCAAATTCATCCCAATCCACCGTCGCGATAGCACGGTCCAGACACTTGCCGACATCCTGCCATTTCATCATCCGGGCTTTGCCGGTTGTGCTGATTTTGCAGGGCAGCCCGGCCGAAGAGGCATGGTAGGCCGCCGCCACGAGCGCATCGATACCGGCATCGACGTCCTGAGATATCCCGCCGCCCGGCGCCGTCCCAATGGCTCTGATCGCCGGGAGCAGTACGAGAATGACAATCGCAGCTCGAAACATGCGTGCTCCTCAACATCTGAATATCAGAAAGCAGGATGACGAACGAATGGGCCGTCTCTGACCGCCATTCGTTTCAGTCAGGGGCGGCACCCGCTCCCTCACGGTCGCGGCACTGAGTCGAATGTCATGCCGCGAGTCGCAATACCATCCGGGAATCCCAAGGGTGCCCCGAGCCTGTATCCGATGCGCGACCTCCTTGCGCTCCGCCGCAGGGGATCGATGGATCATCTCCGGGGACCGCGCGGAACGATCCCCTCAAAGCAAGAATGCCCGGATCGAGCATGATCCGGTCCGCAACGCCACCCATTATGGAAGGCGGGCCAGTGAGAGTTTGCGTATCGCGAGATCGGCTGCGGCAACCACGCTTGCGTCAGGATCGCGCAGAAGGGGCCTCAGGTTCTTTACACTTGCGAGATCGCCGAGCAACGAGACGGCGATGACGGCGCTCTGGCGCACACCCGGGTGCCGATCCTTCAGGAGGGGCAGAATCTGCGGCAGCGCCTCGTGCATACCCAGGCTCGCAAGAGCTTCCGTTGCCGCCACGCGCACTTCCGCAGCGGAATCCGTCAGCGCCACCTTGAGCGCGGGGAGAACCTCCGGGCTCTTGAAGGTGGCAAGCGCTTCGACGGCCCTTTCACGCGCGGACAGGTCCGGGCTTTCGGTGAGCACGGTCAGCGCCTGCTCCGGGCTGTCGATCACGTCGATCCCCCGCTTGGTGATCGCACCCGTTCCAATGTAGCGCAGGCTGGACTGCGTTTGCCGCGGAGTGCGGGAGATGATGCGCACGAAGGAGACGCGGTCCTGCTCCGCGGCGCCGCTGTCGAAAAAGGCGATCGAATTGTAGTCTTCCGTGAGCCTCTGGATCGCCTCCTCCAGCGAAACGCTGTAAAACACGACGGACTTCGGAGGGTTTTCCCGCGTGTCGATTTCAAAGACGACTCCGCTTCGTGCCGCCAACTCTTCCAGGATCTGCTGCAGAGGGGTGGCTCGGATCTCCGCTGTAACGCTACGCTCCTCCAGCCGCATCCTCATCAGGGCAGGCTCCACGGGCCGGGCGGGCTGCGTGGTCACCGTCCGGTTTGGCATAGTGACACCGGGCCGGGCGACTTGTGTTGTTACAACCGGATTCTGAGGATTCACGAACAGGGGATTGCCCTCCTGGATCGGTTCGCGACTGTCCTGTCTGGGGGCGGAGCGCATGGATTCAACTGCGTCAATGGTGTTCTGCATTCCGGTTCGATTCCCCGGTCCCATGCCTCCCCGGGGGTTCTGCCCCCGCCCACCCCGGGCATCCTGGGCCCTGCCGCCTTGGATCCCCTGCCGCCTGTCGGCCTGGCTTTGCGGGCCGGATGGAGGATTCCGCTGCTGTCCATAGTTCCGGTCCGCTACCAGCAAAATCAGCGCTATCAGACTGATATGAAGCAAGGGAGTTGCCATCCGCCCGTATCTGCACTCGCGCTTCCGGAGTGTCATGGCGCCGCCTCCATGGAGTCGCGGATTTTCATGAATTTCTCGAATCGATACATGGCAAACAGATTGCGGAGCTTCTGGTTCGGATTCAGCAGAATGACCTCGCCGCTGCGTTCCTTTACCAGCTTAAACAAACGCAGAATCTCGCCGACTCCGGAACTGTCCATGAACGGAACGCCGCTAAAATCGACGATTACTTCGCGGACACCCTCTTCCAGAACTGCATCGAGATGCCCCTGCAGCATTGCGCAGTGTTCGAAGGTGATCTTGTCCTTGATCCGGACGATCCGCCGGTTCCCGGATGTTTCGACTTGGATATCCATCACTCCTCATTCAGAATACTTGCACATTTTAGCCGCAGGGGCAAGCATGGCCCGATTTCTTATTCACAGGCACGCCGCCGGGCGGCCGCACTTCGATCTTCGCCTCGTGGAAGAAGACACGGTCCGATCCTGGTCCATGCTCAAAGCACCGCCCGAGCGCGAGGGCGAAAGAAGGCTGGCAATCGAAAGGGAGCACCTGTCGGTCGAGCAGGTCGGTCAGGCCCGAATCGAAGAAGAGGCGTTCGGCGCGGGACGCGCGCGGGTTTGGGATTCCGGGGAGGTGGAAGTCCACACGGTCGCGGCCGGCCTCCTGCAGTTGCGCTTTGCAGGGTCCCGCCTGAGCGGGAAATATGAAATGCGCCGGATGCGGTGGTATCCTGGAAATCGCTGGCTTTTCGTAAAATCTGGCGGCAGATACTCCAAATTGACTTGACAGATTATCCCGGTTCATTACAACCTAATTCGCAGTATCGCAGGATAAAGAACACAGAATCCCTGGATCGGTGCACAGTTATAGCTTATTATTTACTGTCGAAGGCACTCACGTTCAGCCGTTCAACGATTGCAGGAGCGAGGCTTATGACAAGTCGCATTTCAACCAGAGCAATTGTAACGTTTATCATGATTTGCGCGGGCGCGATCGCGTGGAATCTCCAGGTCGCCGGCGCCATGGCGCAGGGCGGACAGCAGGTCAAGATCCCGCCGACGTCCGACTACCAGTTCCGCAAGGATTATGCCGCGGTCGAGGAGATCAAGGCGAAGGAGACCGACATCCAGAAACGCGCGGAGGTCCTGTTGAACTGGGTCAAGGCAAATCCGGAATCGAGGGCGATCCCGAACGCCGCGTTTTTGTATGGCGAGGCCGTGGCGGTGGCAATGAAGGCAGGGGATGCGCAAAAAGCGCTTTCGATGATCCAGACGTTCCAGGGCGTGGCTCCGAAGGATACGACTCTTCTGACATATCAGATGGAATCGTACGCGATGACCAAGAATTGGCCCAAGACTGCGGAGATCGCCGAGAAGATCTATGCAGGATCTCCCAGCCTCGTGCTGGAAAATCAGCTCGCGGGCATTTACCTTCAAATGGGCAATGCCGATAAATATGTGTTCTACGCCGAGAAGGTAATGGCGCAGGTGCCGATCGACAAGACCTACTCGATGGCGCTGCAGGTTGCTCAGATCTATGCCCAGAAGCGAAACATGGAGAAAGCGATCGAGTATTTCTCCAAGGTGATGGACGTTTACGGCGACAAGGTTCCGGCCGGCGTCAAGGAAGCCGACTGGAATGTCACGAGGTCGATCGCATTCGGGGTTCTGGCTGCAGACGCGTATCAGAAAAAGGATCTGCCGAAAGCCATGGAACTATATGACAAGGTGACAAGGTTTAATCCGAAGTCGGAGGATGCCTGGTACTTCATCGGCATGGCAAAATGGCAGGGCAAGGACCAGAAAGGAGCGATCGAGCCACTGGCCAAAGCTGCGGTCATCAACGGCAAAACGTATTCCCCCAAGGCGAAGGAGTACCTGGAACAACTCTGGAAAGCAGAGCACAACGGCAGCCTGGACGGCCTGGATGCCGTGCTGGCAAAGGCAAAAACCGATCTGGGGATCGTTTAGGCCGGAATCCGCAAAAACGTCCGGCAGGAGAGCCGCAGTGAGTCGGCGCCGTGGCTCTCCTTGCCGATGGGGCCGGGCCTGGCAGGCGTTTCGATGTATCAGGATTTTTCGCAGGATAGTTATTGTTTCACCTCGCCGGCGTAGTTCAGTTCCATCCACATCAATCGCCACACTCATTACGCGTCGGCAATCATTCCTAGAGGAGCCTTATGGCTGAAAAAGAACCAAAGTCGGCCGGCAACACCTCAGAAGAAAAGAAGATCTCCATCCAGGAAGCTCTGGACCGGGAGGGGGAACAGCTGCACATCAGCGAGCTGCAGGCATTGAACATCAAGGACCTCACCAAGATCGCACGCAAATACAAGCTCGCCGATGTCGGGAAAATGACCAAGCAGGACCTTATTTTCGCGATTCTGCAGGCGCAGGCGGAAAAGCATGGTCTCATTTTCTCCGAGGGCGTCCTGGAAGTGCTGCCTGAAGGCTACGGATTCCTGCGCTCGCCCGATTACAGCTATCTTCCCGGCCCGGACGACATCTATATTTCCCCTTCGCAGATCCGCAAGTTCGACCTCCGCACCGGTGATATCGTGTCGGGTCAGATCCGCATGCCGAATGAGGGGGAGCGGTATCTGGCGCTGGTGAAGGTGGACGCGGTCAATTTCGAACCGCCGGAGGAGGCACGCCGCCGGATTTTTTACGATAACCTTACTCCCCTGTATCCGCACGACAGAATCCGCCTGGAGACAGTCCGCGAGAATCTGTCCGCCCGCGTGATGGATATCTTCACCCCCATCGGAAAAGGCCAGCGCGGGCTGATCGTATCGCCGCCCAGGGCGGGCAAGACGATGATCCTGCAGAACATCGCGAACTCCATCAGCACCAATCACCCGGAAATCTACCTGATCGTCCTTCTGATCGACGAACGGCCCGAGGAAGTGACCGACATGGAACGGTCCGTGAAGGGAGAGGTGATCAGCTCGACATTCGACGAGCCGGCGTCCAGGCATGTACAGGTGGCCGAGATCGTCATGGAAAAGGCGAAGCGCCTCGTCGAACACAAGAAGGATGTGGTCATCCTGCTTGACAGTATCACGCGCCTCGCACGCGCCTACAATACCATCGTGCCTTCCAGCGGCAAGGTCCTGTCCGGAGGCGTCGACGCCAACGCGCTGGAAAAACCCAAGCGCTTCTTCGGCGCGGCGCGCAAAATCGAGGAGGGGGGCAGCCTCACCATCATGGCGACTGCCCTGATCGACACCGGGAGCCGCATGGATGACGTCATCTTCGAGGAATTCAAGGGCACCGGCAACATGGAAATCATCCTCGACCGCAAACTCGTCGACAAGCGCATCTTCCCCGCCATCGACATCAACCGGTCCGGCACCCGGAAAGAAGAGCTTCTGGTGGCGGCGCTCGACCTGAACAAGATCTGGATCCTGCGAAAAGTGCTCAATCCCCTGTCCATCGATGAAGCCATGGACCTGCTCCTGGACAAACTGCGCAAGTCCGAGAGCAATGCCGACTTCCTGAACTCTCTCAACAAGGGATGATACTAACCCGGATTATTCATGGATCATGGGCCTGGTATTTTGGGGACGCGGAAGGGCGCCGCTGCACGCTGCAATGCCGTCATCTGGCGGCGTGGAGGAGCTTTTGCCGCGTCCCATTTCACGGCTTTCCTTCGTGCCCGCGCCCGGTTTATGAATCATCCGGGTTAATACTCCCGTGCAACCCTGAAACGGCGCACAGGTGATATGGAACTCGCCACACACATCCAGGAGATCAACCAGCAGGTCAGGGACGAAAGCGGGTTCCTGCAACAACTGACCACCGAAGTGCACCGCGTCATCGTAGGCCAGAAGTATATGGTGGAGCGCCTGCTGATCGGGCTGCTGACACGCGGTCACATTCTGCTCGAAGGTGTGCCGGGCCTGGCCAAAACCCTGGCTGTAAAGACGCTCTCCGCCGCGATCGATACCCGATTCCAACGCATCCAGTTCACGCCCGACTTGCTCCCCGCAGACCTGATCGGGACGATGATTTTCAATCCGAGAGACGGCACCTTTCACCCGAAGAGAGGTCCGATTTTTTCCAACATCCTGCTCGCAGATGAGATCAACCGGGCGCCCGCCAAAGTGCAGAGCGCCCTGCTCGAAGCCATGCAGGAACGTCAGGTCACCATCGGGGACACTACCTACCCGCTTGACGAGCCGTTCCTGGTGCTGGCGACGCAAAATCCAATCGAGCAGGAAGGGACATACCCGCTGCCCGAGGCTCAGATCGACCGATTCATGCTCAAGCTCAGGATCGATTACCCCGACATGAAAGAGGAGCGCCAGATCCTCGACCTGATGGCTCGCGATGAGCCAATCCCTGTCGAGCGGGTGGTGATTCCGGCGGATATCCTGCGCGTCCGCGGTGTGGTGAAGAACATATACATGGACGAACGCATCAAGGATTACATCGTCCGGCTCGTGGCCGCCTCACGCAAACCGCAGGAATTCAAGCTCGACCTGAAAGACCTGATCCAGTTTGGAGCTTCCCCCAGAGCTACGATTTTCCTGGCCCAGGCCGCGCGCGCACACGCGTTCATCAAAGGCCGGGGTTACGTCACCCCCGAGGATGTCAAAGCCATCGGAATGGACGTCCTCCGGCACCGCATCATTCTCACGTATGAGGCCGAGGCCGAGGAGATCACTGCCGAATCCATTGTGAGCAGGATCTTTGATGCAGTGGAAGTCCCTTAACCTTGGGCTGGGTGCTGGGTGCTGGGTGTTGGGGGATGGGGGATGGGGGATGGGGAAATGGAGGGGGTGGAATTGAAACGCTCCGTCTGTGACGCCAATGCCCGCAATCCAGGATCATTTGATTTGCATTTTGGGACTCTGTGATTGGTAATGCAGCAGATTGACGAGGGTGGTTTGCCCTTGAAACGCCGATTCCAAAATCCGCAATCCAAAATCAAAAATCAAACAAGTCCTTCCATCCGGATCCCGAAATCCGGATTCCGAATTTGATGCGATGTTGCCGAGAGAAATTGTCCGCAAAGTCCGCCGCATCCAGATCATGACCAACCGCCTGGTCAATGAATCCCTGGCGGGTGAGTAC
Organism: Acidobacteriota bacterium; assembly: GCA_017860135.1. Taxonomy (GTDB): domain Bacteria; phylum Acidobacteriota; class UBA6911; order UBA6911; family UBA6911; genus JAFNAG01. Next base: position 3,191 of record JAFNAG010000102.1, on the reverse strand, counting down.
CATTCCGTGTTCAAAGGGCGGGGAATGGAGTTCGACGAGGTCCGGGAGTACCAGCACGGAGACGATATCCGCACTATTGACTGGAACGTCACATCGCGCACAGGGCATCCTTTCGTGAAACGCTTCGTCGAAGAACGCGAGCTGACGGTGATGCTCCTCGTGGATGCGAGCGCCTCGGGGTCTTTTGGTTCGTTTGAGAAGACCAAAGCGGAGGTGACCGCCGAGATCTCCGCACTGCTTGCCTTCTCCGCCATAAAGAACCACGACAGGGTCGGAGCCATCCTTTTCACAGACCGGGTGGAGAAGTTCATCCCGCCGCGGCGCGGGAGCACGCACGTGCTGCGCGTGATCCGCGAACTGCTCTACTTCCGTCCGAAAGGCCAGGGGACCCGCATCCAGGAAGCCCTGGAACATCTCAATCTGGTGGTTCGCAAGCGCGCCGTCGTCTTCCTGATCTCCGACCTCCTCGACCAGGGATTCGAGCAGAGCCTCAAAGTAGCCAATCGCAAACACGACGTGGTGATCGTTCAGATCGTCGATAGACGGGAGCGGGAATTGCCCCCGATCGGCATTCTGAAAGTGTGTGACGCGGAGACAGCCGAGGTGCTCTTCATCGACACCTCACTGACGGCAGTGCGGACCTCCTACAGGGAAAATTGGCTCCGCAATCACCAGCTGCAAAAGAAACTGTTCCAATCTCATCGCATGGACCATATCCTGATTGACGCGACGGAACCGTACGATATTCCGCTGGTGCGATTCTTTGAGGAGCGCGCCCGCAAAGTTCACTGAAGTGCCATGTTACAGGCCATGATGCACTACGCAAGAGCAGAGGAAGGCCATCCGGGAGCATTCACGGGGCGCCTGGCAAACCTTCCCGCCGGCTGCCTGTTCCGCGCTGTGATCGCACTTCTTTGGATGTTTCCGACCTTGTCGATCCGCGGACAGGAAGCGCCGCAGGCTGCTTTGCCCCCCGGCGTCCAAATCAACATCCGGGCACAACCTCTGAAAGCGACGGTGGGGGACCCGATTCAGATCGACCTGGACATCACCCTGCCCCGGGATTATCAACTCCTTTTTCCTCAGTTGCCGTCGCAGGCGGGTGACTTTGTGATCCTCGAAACTCAGCCGGGCCGAACCGGTATGGATTCCCAGGCATCTTCCGGGAAGTCCTCGGCGCCGACGCCTTCCGGTTCAATCGAGGATTCGGGAATGGTGCACCATCGGACGCGGATCGTCGCCGCGGTCTATAAGACAGGGACTTTTGATTTTCCTGCGCTTCCCCTGGTGATCCGCGATCCTGCAGGAACCGAGATCAGGACATCCAGCTCTGCCGTCCGGATTGAAATCGAGAGTGTCCTGTCGGATCAGGACTCGGGCCTGCATGACCTCAAGAAACAGGCAGACATTGAAGGGACGGCAAGCTGGCTGTGGTGGCTCTTGCTGGTCGTGCCGGCTCTGCTATTGATCTTCTTCCTGATCCGGAAGCGGCTGAAACGCCGCCACCAAGGTGGTATCACGCCCTTCTCTCAGGCGGAGATCGACCCGTTGGACCTGGCGGAAACCGATTTGAAGGACCTGGTTGGGCGCGGTCTGCCGGCTCGGGGAATGATCAAACAGTTTTATGTACTCCTGTCGGAGATCGTGAAACGGGTGCTGGAAGCCAGTTACCGAATTCAAACGGTCGAGAAAACGACGCTGGAAATCATGAGCTCATTGCGGGAATCGCAGGCCGGGGGAACCACCGACATCCCGGCGCCGGTCCTGGAACGCGTCGAGACCTTGCTGCTCTCATGCGACATGGTCAAATTCGCGCGCTACATTCCGTCGCAAGGCGAAAACGACAAGGCGGTATCGGAAGCATTCGCGGTTATTGCCGACTGCAGGGAGACACGTCAGCCGGCAGCGCCAGGGACGGCCCCGGTTGCCGGAGTGTCCTGATGCCTCATTTTGCAGACCCGTGGTTTTTCCTTCTACTCGTTCTGATCCCCGTCCTCATCCGGCGCCATGTCCTGCGCGTGCGACGCGGAGAAGGGAGCCTGCGGTTCGCTTCCACCGTTTCGCTGGAGGGGGTGCCGGTCCCCTGGACCGTGCGGTTCCACCAGGCTCTGCCGGGCATGAGCCTGATTGCGCTGGCGCTATGCATCGCGGCAATGGCTCGGCCGCAGAAAGGCATCGAAGAGGAGGAGATCCTCACGGAAGGGGTGGATATCATCCTCGCACTCGATGCGTCCGGCAGCATGGCGGCAGAGGATTTTATGCCGCGCAACCGGCTATTCGTGGCCAAACTGGTGGTTCGCCAGTTCGTGGAGGGGCTCAGACATGACCGCGTTGGGCTGGTAGTGTTCGCAGGCAAGGCGTACACCCGCTGCCCTCTGACCCTGGACTACGGCGTCCTTCTCAACGTGGTGGACGAGATCGATCTCGGCACGATCGAGGATGGAACCGCGATCGGGAATGCACTCGCAACCTGCCTGAACCGCTTGCGCGAGAGCAAAGCGAAGAGCAAGGTCATCATCCTGGTGACCGACGGGATCAACAATCGCGGCGAGATACAGCCGCTCGATGCTGCCGCAATGGCCCAGGCGCTCGGAGTGAAGATCTATACCGTGGGAATCGGCAGCCAGGGGATGGCGCGCGTCCCGGTGCAGGATCCCAACTACGGCCGCGTTTACGTGGATATGCGCGTCGAAATCGATGAAGCATCCCTTACCAGGATTGCTGAGACAACCGGGGGGCTGTACTACAGAGCCACCGACAAGCCGTCTCTGGAAAAGATCTTTCAGGATATCGGACGCCTGGAAAAGACCAAAATCGAGGTCAAGGCGTATACCCGCTATGAGGAGCACTTCGCGGATTTCCTGGCCTTTGCCATGATGCTGGTTCTGGTTTCCACCGTAGCCGGATTTACCAGGTTTGCCAAAATACCTTAGGGACCGCCATGAACTTCGGCCGCCCGGAATATCTCTACCTGCTTTGGGCTCTGCCCGCGTTCCTCTTGTTCTTGCTGTGGTCCCTGCGGCAACGGCGCCGCAGGCTGGAGACACTCGTTTCCCCAACGCTGGCGCTGCGGCTCACGGCGGATTTCAGCCGGCGTAAAGCGGCTGTGCGAACGCTCCTGTTGCTGGGTTTCTTCACCTTTGGAATCCTGGCGCTCGCACGCCCCCGGTGGGGGATGCGGGAGGAGACGG
>JAFNAG010000337.1 GCA_017860135.1 Acidobacteriota bacterium | reverse complement strand
GCATTGGTGATCACCTCGATCAACGGATGCCGACCGGCATCCATGGCCTTAGGCCCGAGGATTCATATCGCACAGTCCATGGTGGGGAAGGTCTTGTCCAGCTGGGCCATGCGGCCGCCGAGGGACGGGGACTTTTCCACCAGTTTCACGCGGATGCGGGCGTTGGCCAGGTCCAGTGCCGCTTGGATGCCGGCGATGCCCCCGCCGATCACCAGCGCGCACGTCTCCGTTTTAGATGCCGGCGCACTCGCTGCATGTTTGTGTTGCGCGTTCACGCTCTCCACCTCCGGAATGCTGTTCGTCTCCTGGCGCGGATCAGCCCTTTGCCGCTGCTGCCTTTTCCCCGCCTTCCGCCTTTTTGCCGCCGAATTCCTCCTCATAGTAGTTCCACCCGGCATCGAAGGCTTTGAGGTTCAGATCCTCCGTGCCGGCAGGCACGGATGCCTTGACCGCATCGCGCACCGCGTCGCGGGAGAGGAGTTTCGTCACCGCGGCAAAGAAGCCGAGCATGACAATGTTCTGGACCAGGCCCCTCCCCAGTGATTCCGCGATTCGGGTGGAGGGCACGCCGTAGGCCGGCTGCCCCTCCTTCAAGACCGGGTGCACCAGGTCTCTTTCATAGATCAGGAATCCGTCCCCTTTCAGCTCGTCGTGGAATTTCTCGTACCCTTCCGATGACATGGCGATGAGAACATCGGGGTGCTGGATATAGGGGTAGAGCACTTCGGTGCTCGAAATCGCCAGCGTCGCGCTGCATGCCGAGCCGCGCGCCTCCGGTCCAAAGCTCTGGATCATGGTGGCGTGCAGCCCGGAGTTCACCGCAGAGGCTCTTCCAGTGATGTATCCGAGGAGCACAACGCCCTGGCCCCCGTAGCCGGTAATCCGTATTTCTTTCCTATCCATGGATCATCCCTCCCTCCGGCGGCATAGGCTTGTACTTGTCGCCGAGAACGCGGCGGTAATGCTCCTGCATCATGTCCAGGAACGTCGGCCGCTCCTCGTCGACGAACTTGCCGCAGACCAGCTTCTGCTGAAAGTCGATGTCGAGCTCGCGCGTATCCGCGCCGTGCCGGATCTCGGCGTTGTCGTGGTAGAAGCGCATCAGGTTCAAACCCGTCCCCAGCTTGTTCAGGCGCGCGTACAGCGTGGAACAAGGCGCGATCACCTCAATGAAGCGGAATCCTTTGCGTTTGAGTGCCTCCTGGAACGACTTGGTCAGCCTGCGGATGTGCAGGCATGTCCAGCGCGCCACATACGTCGCCCCGCAGCTGGCCGCGAGGTGGGGCAGGTTGAAAGGCCTTTCGAAATTGCCGAAGGGCATCGTGGAAGACTTGGCCGTCAATGGAGTGGTGGGCGCGTTCTGGCCGCCGGTCATCCCGTAGATGAAGTTGTTCACCAGGATCACCAGCAGGTCCATGTTGCGGCGGGCGGCGTGGATAAAATGATTGCCGCCGATTCCGGCGAGGTCGCCATCCCCCGAAAACACGGTCACCAGCAGTTCCGGCCGGCCCAGCTTGAGCCCGGTGGCAAACGGAATGGCACGGCCGTGCGTGGAATGGAAGGCATCCAGCTTCATGTAACCCGCCACCCGGCCGGTGCAGCCAATGCCCGACACGATCACTGCCTTGTCGAGGTCGACGCCGGACGACCCCAGCGCCGTAGCATAGCATTTGACCACCGTGCCGATCCCGCAGGTCGGGCACCAGATGTGAGGCATGCGGTCCATGCGCAGAAAGGGAGCGATCGGATGCTCCTCGGGACGAACTTCAGTTTTCATCAAGGTGCTCATCGTGCCACCCCCAGTATGGTTTTGCAGATCTCGTTGGGATCGTGCACTCCGCCGCCACCGTGCGGCACCAAGATTGCCGGGACCTTGCCCGCGGCGCAGCGCTCCACTTCGAGCACCATCTGCCCGTAGTTGATCTCCGGAACGACAAAGCCTTTGATTTTCCCGGCAAGCTCGCGGATGCGCTTCTCCGGGAAGGGCCAGGCGACAATCAGCCGGAGCATGCCGACCTTCACGCCCTTCTTCCGGGCCAGATCCGCCCCCATCCGCGCGACCCGGGAAGTGATCCCGTAGGAAACCACGACAACTTCGGCGCCGTCCGTCTCCTCCTCCTCGAAGCGCACGATCTTGTCGGCATTTTTTTTGATCTTATCGATCAGGTGGCGCACGCACTGCTCCTGGCACTCCACGCTCATCACAGGGTATCCGCGTTCATCGTGAGTCAGGCCTGTTGTGTGGAACCGGTACCCGTCCCCGGCCCGGGCGAACTCCGGCACGGTCCCGCCGTTCACCCGGTAAGGGAAAAACTCGCCGGGAGGCTTGGTCGTGAGTTTGCGCGGCACGATCTCGATTGCATCCGCCGGCGGGATCACCACCTTCTCCGTCATGTGCCCGACGCATTCGTCCATCATGATCAGCACCGGCACGCGATACAGCTCCGCCAGGTTGAAAGCGTCGATGGTGATGTCGAACGCTTCCTGGGGCGAGCGCGGGCACAGGGCGATGATCTCGTAATCGCCGTGCGAACCCCACCGGGCCTGCATCATGTCCGCCTGCCCGACCATGGTCGGAAGCCCCGTCGACGGCCCCCCCCGCTGGACGTTCACCACCACGCAAGGAGTCTCCATCATGGCGGCAAGGCCTATGTTTTCCATCATCAGGCTGAACCCGGGCCCGCTGGTCACGGTCATCGACTTCGTGCCTGTCCAGGAGGCGCCGACCACTGCGGCCATGCTCGCAAGTTCGTCCTCCATTTGAATGAAAGTGCCCCCCATCATGGGAAACCTGCGCGTGATGCGCTCCACAACTTCGGTCGAAGGGGTGATGGGATATCCGGCAACGAAACGGCATCCCGCGGCCATCGCCCCCTCGCCGCATGCAAAATCCCCGTCAAGATAGTGGGTGCCGGTCAGGACACCCGCAGGATCGGTTTTCACTTGCGGTCCTTCCTTTCTCCGCCGTCACTTCGGCCATGTGCCGAACCGTATTACCCAACCGCGGCTACAGACTCGGCATCTTCCGCAGCCACACTGAATATCGCGAAATCCGGGCAGATCATCTCGCAGAGGTTGCAGTTCACGCATTCCCCGCTCTTCACCACCTTCGGTGGGTGGTACCCTTTGCGATTGAACTCCTCTGACATCACCAATACATCCTTCGGACAGTACTCGACGCAAAATCCGCATCCCTTGCAGCGCTCGACAATGATCCGTACCTCGCCGTGTGGGATCTTGACCTGGTCGAGATCCAAAGGTTTTCGCCAGTATTTCATCACCAACTCCTAAATGGTGAGGTGCGTGGGCCCGGCATGCGCCGGGGCACGAGCCTCGTTTGCGCGCCTGGTTCCCTGGGCACTCTTGCTGTGCTGCCCGTAAGGGCAGCTCCCGCGCATGCCGGCAACGGCGCAGTTCGGCTGACAATAGGCGGCACACCAGAGGCACACCCGGCCGCCCGAATTCTCCTGCCTGGCCATCAGGACGGAAAATCGCTTCATCAGATCCACGAGCCGCTTGATCTCGTACGGCTCGAACGTCTCGAGCACCGGAGACAAACGGCCAGCCTTCAGGGCTTCATACTCCCGGACCAGACGGCGGCCCCGCGCGCTCGGAGTCACCAGCGTGGCCCTGCGATCCCCTTTGGACGGATTCCGGAGAATCAGCCCCAGCCGCTCGAGCTTGTCGAGGTTCTTGGTGGCCGCCGGCGGGCTCATGCCGAGAAATACGGCCACCTCGCCGACCTGATGGCTTCCATTGAGCGCAATCAATTTCAGCAGACGAAATTGCGAAAGCGTGAGGGAGAGCGGAGTCACCTCTTCGAGAAACTTCACTTCCAGGATGTCGTGGATCACGGACGCAAAGATGTGGCTGTGGTGGAGGAAAGCAAGGCGACTCTGTGTGTTCGGCGCCGCCCCGGCTTTACGGGGTCTCGCGTTGGGCCATTCGCTTGCGGTGTTTGGGGCCATTTTTCAGTCCGGGATTCTTCAGTTCCCGGCCCCCAGAACAGGTAAAGCGTTCAACGCACTACTTAACTCAGTAAGTATTTCAACCTGTTAACTACCATGCAACAGGCCTGCCAAGGTCCGCAAGGAAAAAATGAAATAATTTTAACCGGGGTCTCAGCGTGGATAATGGACGGCAGTCACAGATTCCGCGGACTGCAGGGACAGGCTATTCCGTGAAATCTTCGACATCCGCGGTTGCTTCTAAGGGACGGCGTTTCCTCTCCGGGAGGCAATAAATATGCGGCCCTGCCAGGTTCTCCGGGCCGCAAGCCTGCCCTCCAGGTCGCGCTGGATCTCGGCTTTGCTCCTCCCCCAGAGCGGGCCGATCAATAGTTCCGCGGGAGCAAGGCCGAAGAGGCGCTCCACCCTGATCTCCGGGTTGAGGCGCTCGAGGAACTCGACGGCTATGTCGAGGTACTCCTCGTACTCCAGCAGCGGGAAAGGTTCGTCGCGGTACTGCCGCGCAAGCTCCGTGCCGCGGACGATGTGCAGGTGATGCACCTTGAGGAAATCCAGGCCGGTGCCGGAGACGGCATCCGCCATGGCCAGCATCTCTTGCCGGGATTCCCACGGAAAGCCCAGGATCAGGTGGGCGCCGATATGGATCCCGCGGCCGCGCGTCCACCCCACCGCCTCCTTCCAGGATTGGTAGTCGTGGCCGCGCCGGATCCGGATCAGCGTCTGGTCGTGGATCGATTCGAGACCGTATTCCAGCGCCACGAACCGGTCCCGAGCCAGGGCTTCAAACCAGGCGATCTTGCCTTCGTCGACGCAATCGGGCCGCGTGCCGACCGCAATCCCGACCACGTCCGGATGCTGCAGTGCCGCCTCATACAAGGGGATCAACCTTTCCAGCGGGGCGTACGTGTTGCTGAACGGCTGGAAATACACGATGAACTTCTCCGCGCGAAATCTCCGCCGGAGGTAGCGGATGCCGGCTTCCACCTGCAGCGGGACCGGATCCAGGCGCCGCGCGGTCGACGGCCGAAAGGCATCATTATTACAGTAAGTGCAACCGCCGAAGCCCAGACTGCCGTCGCGGTTCGGACAGGTAAATCCCGCATCCACCGCCACCTTGCTGACCCGGCAGCCGAACTTCTCTTTCAGATATGTGCCGTATGCGTTGTACCGGCTCCCTCCGGAAAACGGGCCCGGCGGTCCTCCCTGAGATCCCGTATTCATGCGGAAATTATGCGGCCATCTCCCCGGCGGTGTCCATCCCGTCCCTGGGCTTGGATAGGGACGTTCCCATGGTGGCGTCCCCTGGAATATAACAGTGAGCACGGGCTTCAGCACGTGCGCTTTAAAATGCCTTACCCCACCGACCGGAAATTCATTGGTTTTAAGACGCGCGGGCTGAAGAGGGTGTCCATGGTTGCATCACGGCAAGCTTAGGCGCGAAGCGCCGGAAGTGAATAGCCCCGCGCGTCAGCGCGGGGTTCGGGCGCGGCCATAAACGAGGCCCGAAGGGCCGGCACATCCTCCATATTTT
>JAFNAG010000336.1 GCA_017860135.1 Acidobacteriota bacterium | reverse complement strand
AGAAATCGTTCCCCAGGTCGTAGTGAGCGGCGATGTTTCGCCTGCTCCCGGTCAGCGTGTTCTTCCGTACCAGATGCAGCAGGCCATGGATCGGCCGGCTTATAATGGCAAGACCGCCTTCCATGCCGGAGAGGACATTCCGGTTCAGCGCGATGATTCGCACCAGACTGGTCAAGTCATCGACCGACCAGAACCCGGACATGTAGGCCTCGGCAGCGCCGATGCTGCCGCCAAAGGCGAGGTCCGTGTAAAATCTCGGGTCGTAGATGGTAATGATGGCGCGGAGACCATCCCCGCCGAAATCATACCTTTGATCGTCTTCAAAGATTGTGATCCTGCCGCATTCCAGTTTCTCGAGATTGGCGAGCACGGCACGCCGCGCCACCCGGCTGAGCCCACCGGTCAGGCCGGAAGGCACCACACGTATGCCCGGCGTGGATTGGCCTGGAACAATGGTTTCCTTCACAATGCCTCCTTCCAACAGCGACCACCCGGCAAGCAAGCGAGCTCACAGATTAACGAATCTCGCGGCGTAGGCTTTTCTCCCGCTTGGCCGGGTGAGGGTAGAATGTGGCGCCCTTGATCCAGAGCCTGAGGGCTTGCCAGTATATCCCGGCGATGGCTTTCAAGGTGATCGGCGGATAGGATACCAGCACCTTGGCGAGGTTGCAGCCGTCGAGTTCCCGCCGCTTCAATTCAAGACTGGCCACGAACAGCCTGGTTTCCTGGCGCAAGTTGATCATTTGCACATGCAGCACGTCGCCGGGCTCGCTGAACCGCCAGTCATAGTCCATGTCCATATCCAGAAAAGGCGAGACGTGGAAGCTTTTGGCAAACCGGAAGCGCTTCTCTTCCCCCGGGTCGAAGCCGTGCCTTGCGTCGAGCACATAGCTGTGGCGTTCGCCCCAGGGTGTGTTCGTGATATCGGCCACGATCGCTGCCGCCCTCGCGCCGGCCGGATCGAAAACGTAGTAGAAGGTCACGGGATTGAAATTGTGGCCGAAGTAGCGGAGGTGCGTGAGCATGCGGATGGCGCCCTCGGGCCTTTCCCCCAGCCGCTCTTGCACCAGGTCCCGGACAGCGGTATCGAGCGGCAGGCTCGGATCGCCCAGGTAGTCACGCCGCCGGAACCATGCCAGGTTCGGCCGCCCCACGGACCAGAGCACCCGTCCCCGGAACAGGTGTTCCAGTTCAGCGAGATCGAGGTACATCATGAACAGGGAATATCGGAAACGGTGCGCGATGGGCTGGTAGCGATAATGTCCGACATGCCCGGCATAGATGCAGCTGTTCATAATTTCTTCCCGAAGTAGGCACATGCTGCCAGGGCGCCGTTTACTCCGTCCTCATGGAAGCCGTAACCCCAGTAGGCGCCCGCATAATGTGTGCGGTTGGCGCCGCTGATTTCGCCGTGACGCTTCTGCGCCGCCGGCGCGGCCGTCGTGTACACCGGGTGGTGGTAGTTATAAGTCCCGATCACCCTGTCCCGGGCAATGGCTTCGGGGCGATTGAGAGTCACGCAGAATTCCTCCGGAGCCCGGAGATTTTGGAGGATATTCATGTCATAGGTGATGACCGCCCGTTTCAGTTCCTGCTTCGGGATGCAGTAATTCCAGCTCGACCAGATCCGCTTCCGTTCGGGCAGAATGCGGATATCTGTGTGCAACATGGTGAAGTTCTCCTGGTATGGGATCGCGCCCAGGATCTCCCGTTCCGCCGGCGCAGGATCGCTGAGCATGGCCAGCGCCTGGTCGCTATGGACAGCCAACACAACATGGTCGAACGGCTCGACGATTCCCCCATCGAGGCGCACTTCCACCCTGTCGCGATGCCGGGTCACGGCGCGGACGGGTGAACCAAGGCGGATTTTGCCGGAGAATGGCGTAATCAGCCTTTCGACGTAGCGCGCCGACCCGCCCTTGATCACCTTCCATTCGAAAGGATTTTTGATCTCGAGGAAACCGTGGTTTTCAAAGAAACGGACGAAGGTGGCGAGCGGGAAATCATCGATGCGCTTCGGGTCGGTGGACCACAGCGACGATCCCAGCGGGATGATGAAATAGTCGATGAATCTGCGGGAGTAGCCCTGGGAGCGCAGAAAAGGAACCAGGCCTTCTTCACGGCGCTCTTTTTCAAGCAGGCGGCCGAACTCGCGACGGAAGCGGAAAATGTCCCAGATCATCCGGTAGAAGGATGGGGCCAGCAGGTTCTTGCGCTGGGCAAAAATGGAGTTGAGATTGTGCGCGCTGTACTCGATGCCATCGCGCTCCGACTTGACGCTGAAGGTCATGGTCGACGGCTGGTACTCGACGCCGAGCCGCGCAAGCAGTTTCAGGAAGTTGGGGTAGGTGACCTCGTTGAAGACGATGAAGCCCGTATCTACGGCATAGCGGCTTGTCCCGAGGGTCACATCGATGGTGTGAGTATGGCCGCCGATGTAGTCGTTGGCTTCGAGCAGGACAACATCGTGGTCCTCATTGAGCAGGTAAGCGGACACCAGGCCTGAAATGCCGCCGCCAATGATCGCAATGCGCATGGGAAGTCCTCCCCTCTGCTTGGCAAATCCCCTCGCCGTCCTGTGGCGTTTCCGGGAAGTGAGGCGGATGACATCACTTCGGATTCGTTATTTCATCCAGCGGTCCAGCCAGGCTGCGGCCAGGGTCCCGATGGCGTTCAGCAGGCCGCCCCAGCAGATGTCAATCAGCGCCACGCGCAGGGGCCAATCGCGCACGAGCGAATAATTGGTCATGTCATAGATCGTGTAGACTATGATGCCATACAGGGCGCCCCAGAGAAGCGCGGAGCCTGCGAGGTTGTCCGCGGAAACCCGAGGCAGAACAAAAAGCACAATCCCAAGCGGAATGGCAACATACACGATCAAAGCGGCCCAGATGATGGGCTGCAGGGCGGTTCCGGACATGCGCAGAAATGGTCCCAGTTCCTTCTTGTACAGGTCCGATGCGAAGACTCCCAGCCATATGTAGTCAAGAGCGAACAGCAGGGGCGGCAGGAATAGAAAAACTTTTATAGAATGCCACACAATCGACCTCCTTCATCGTTTGGGCGGGAGCGGAAAGAAAGCACTTGTCCGCCGCCGGTACTCCTTGAACTCGACGTTGCCCTCGTATCTCTTCTCGAGGAGCGGGATGCCCGACACGAACAGGATCAACACGGTAATCGTGGCCGGACCGAAAACGGTTTTCCACCCGCCGGGAATTGAGCACGCCATCAGCCATACGCCCCACCAAAGCGTCACTTCGCCGAAGTAGTTGGGATGGCGCGTGTACTTCCAGAGCCCCGAGGTGATCACCCGCCCGCGGTTGCCCGGATCATTCTTGAATTGAACCAGCTGCAAATCCCCTATGCTCTCGAACCCAAAACCCGCCAGCCATACCGCTGCGCCGAGAGCGTCGATCCAAGTGAAATCGGAATATGGATGGGCGAGGATATAGGTCACGGGGGAAAGGACAACAACGGCCAGAAAACCCTGCAGCAGGAACACCTGGAAAAACGCCCGTACCGTCGCATGAGCCCCCCATTCTTCGCGCCACTTCCGGTAGCGCGGATCTTCGGATTTTCCCCGATTCCGCAGACCGATGTGCAATGAGAGACGCAGCCCCCAGATGGTCACGAGCGTCAGGGCGAGTAGTCCACGGATAGAAGCGGCCGTCGCCGTGAACTGTCCCGCTAGGGCGAGAACGATAAAACCGGCGCCCCATGCGATATCCGCCACGTCGTTCCGCCGCAGTTTCAGTGCGGCCAGGAACCAGAGGCTCGCATAAAGCGTGACTACCGCGACCTGAATCAGTACGAGATCAAACATGGGAATTTCCCGCCCGCCTGAATCGCTCGACCGCGCGATTCCCGACCGATGCAAGCATAGCATAGCACCGGCAAGCCGATTTTGCTTCCCAATCAGGGATTTCCAATTGGCTTATTCCCGGATGTGGAATATCAGGAGGAGTCGGTTGTTCTCAGTCTGGGCGACCGGCCTTTTCTCTGCACCGACGGCTTCACCGAGGCGTCCGATAGCAGCGGCCGGGAGTTTGGTGCCGGAGGCCTTTTGGCGGCAATCGCCGCCGGCCGCTGCCGTTCCATTCAGAGCACTCTCAATAATCTGCTGGAAACTCTCCAATGCTGTCATCAAAACCACCGGTTCTCCGATGACCTTTCCATGCGGGGCGTCGAATACACCGGAGATACTCAAGCCGCGCGAGAACGCGGCAGGTAAAACAGGGAGTCGAGGTCCACCTCACATGCAAGCCACGTGAAACGCAACCTGCCGGATTGACATGCGTGATCCGTTTTGCTATCTTGCGACCGTCATGGTAACAGCTATCGTCACCCGGCATCATCATCGCCATCATCACCACGGACCCCACCAGTCGACGGGCTGACGCATGCAATAATCAAAAACACACGCTGGAAACCAAGCCCGCCGCACCCCGGCGGGCTTTTTCATTTTCAGGGAGTACTCGCATGGAATTGGATTTTCAAAAAATGGGCGGGATGCTGCCGGCGATTGTCCAGGACCATGAATCCGGAAATGTGCTCATGCTCGGATTCATGAACGAGGAGGCCTTTCGCCTGACGGTCGAGACCGGCTTTGCCACCTTCTACAGCCGCTCGCGCCGGAAACTCTGGATGAAAGGGGAGCAGTCGGGGCACCGCCTTTCCGTTAAACAAATCGCGATCGATTGCGATCGGGATTGCGTGCTTTTGAGGGTGCTCCAGAGCGGACCGGGTGTGTGCCACAACGGGTACCGGAGCTGTTTCTATCGGCGTCTTGAAGACGGGAATTGGGTGGTAACGGAAACTCAGGAGTTTGATCCTGCTGCCGTGTACGGAGGAAGGAAATGAAAATCAAACTGGGTATTCCCAAAGGGAGCCTGGAGAACGCGACCATCGACCTCTTCCGGCGCGCGGGGTACAACCTCACCACCAGCAGCCGTTCCTATTACCCTGCCATCGATGACCCTGAAATCGAATGCATGCTGATCCGCGCGCAAGAGATGCCCCGCTATGTGGAGGACGGCGTGCTGGATGCCGGGCTCACAGGATCGGACTGGGTCGCCGAGTGCAATGCGCGTGTGGAGACGGTAGCGGACCTGATTTATGCCAAGCAGAGCTTCGGCAAGGTGCGCTGGGTTCTGGCCGCTCCCGAGGCCTCCAGCTTCCGTTCGCCGCGCGACCTCGAGGGCAAGGTCATCGCGACCGAACTCGTGAACACAACGAACCGCTTTCTTGCGTCGCGCGGCGTGCGCGCCAAGGTGGAGTTCAGCTGGGGGGCCACGGAAGTCAAGCCGCCCGACCTGGCGGATGCCATCGTGGAAGTGACTGAGACCGGATCGTCGTTGCGTGCGAACAAGCTGCGCATTCTCGACACGGTGATCGAGTCGAATACCCAGCTCATCGCGAATGTGTATTGCTGGCGCGACGATTGGAAGCGCCGCAAGCTGGAGGATGTCCGGATGTTGAGAAGGAGATGCTGGCATCCGTCCTGGAGGTGTTGCCGGCTCTGAAGCATCCGACGGTTTCCCACTTGAGCGACGAGAGCTGGCTGGCAGTTAACACGATCCTCGACGAAAGCACCGTACGCAGCATTATCCCCCGGTTGAAAAAGGCCGGCGCTCAGGGCATCGTGGAGTATCCACTGAACAAGATTGTGATGTGATGCTCATGATCAGGATCCTTGAATTGAAAGATGCCGGCGTCCTATTGCGGCGCCGGAGCGCGTGCTGGAGAGAAGCGGAGCGGACGGTGAAGCCGATTCTCGAGGCGGTGCGCCGGCACGGCGACCGGGCGCTGCTTCAGTATGCCCGCCGGCTCGACGGCTTGGAGCGGCGGAGCGTTCGCGTGCCGCTGCGGGAGTCCCGGAGAGCGGCCGGGAAAATGTCCCGTCCGTTGCGCCGGGCGATTGCGATCGCATCGGAGAATATCCGAGCCTATGCCCGCATCCAACTGCCCAGAGACTTTACCTTGGAATTGCGGCCGGGATTGCGCCTGGGCCAGGTGGTGAGGCCGCTGGATGCGATCGCCGCGTACGTTCCCGCGGGAAGGCACGCGCTCCCGTCCACCTTGCTGATGACTGTGATCCCGGCGCAGGTGGCCGGCGTCCGGCGCATCTGTGTCGCATCCCCGAAGCCCGCCGAATCGATCCTGGGGGCGGCTTCGATCCTGGGCGCGGACGAGATTTTTCTTATGGGTGGCGCACACGCGATCGCGGCCTTCGCGTACGGCACCGAAACGGTGCCGCGGGTGGACCGGATCGTGGGTCCGGGCAATATCTATGTGGCCGCGGCCAAAAAGCTGCTCGCCGGCGAAGTCGGGATTGACTTTGTGGCCGGCCCCACGGAAATTCTCATCCTTGCCGAGGACGGAAACGCCCGCATCCTGGCGGCGGACATGCTGGCACAAGCGGAGCATGATGCCGATGCTTCCGCAGTGCTGCTGACGACATCGAACACGCTGGCCCGGGCGGTGGCGGCCGAATTGGCGCGCCAGTTATTGACCCTTCCGACCGCCGCCGTTGCCGCCCGGGCCATCGCACGCAACAGCGCGATCGTTCGCGTACGTTCCATGGAGGAAGGGATCAAGTTCGCCAATCAGCTCGCCCCCGAGCACCTAAGCATCCCGGCACGCTCATTTCTTAAGAAAATACGAAGCGCCGGGTGCGTGTTTATCGGGCCCCACAGCCCGGAGGCCGCGGGCGACTATGCTTCCGGCACCAACCACGTGCTTCCGACCAATGGGGTCGCCCGCCTGCGCGGCGGCCTGTCCACGGCTGATTTCGTCAAGGTTATTTCCGTGCAGCAGCTCGATCGCAGCGCCTTGGAGGATCTTGCGCCCGCGATCCTCACGCTGGCGCGCGCCGAAGGACTTGAAGCTCATGCCCGCTCCGTGGAGGCCCGAATCCATGAATCCTCCTGATATCCTGAGCCCACGGGAAGCGGTCCGGCACATCGATCCCTATGTGCCGCCGACAGGGGAACGCAGCGGAGGACTGCGCCTTGATTTCAACGAGAACACCGTCGGCTGCTCGCCGCTCGTACTGGAATCCCTGCGGGCAGCCCTGGATGCTTCCACTCTCTCCATGTATCCCGCATACGGCGAGGCGAGGCAGGAACTGGCCCGGTTCTTTTGCGTCCCCCCCGGCGAGCTTCTGTTGACGAACGGCACGGATGAAGCCATCCAGGTGGTCGTTAACACTTACGTGGCAGATCGCGATGAAGTTGTCTTGCTGCGGCCTTCCTATGCCATGTATCGATTCTATTGCCAGGGTGCCGGCGCCGCGGTTCGGGAAGTGGCATATCGTCTCCCGGACCTCGCATTTCCGCTCGAAGAACTGCTGCGGACGATCGGACCGTCGACGCGCGCGGTGCTGATCGCCAATCCCAACAATCCCACGGGCACCGGACTGGAGTTGGACGGGATCGAGGAACTGCTGAAAGCTGCCGCCCATGCCGCCGTGCTCATCGATGAGGCGTACTTCGAATTCTGCGGCGTGACGACACTGCCGCTGCTTTCGCGTTACCCAAACCTCTTTGTGAGCCGCACGTTTTCCAAGGCCTACGGATTGGCGGCGTTGCGCGTCGGATGCCTGTTTTCCCGGCCGGAAAACATCGCCTGTCTTCAAAGGGTCCAATCCCCTTACAGCGTGAATGCCCTGGCCGCCGCGGCAGCCTGTGCGGCCACGCGGGACCGGACGTATCTCCGCGAATACGTCGCGGAAGTGCTGCGGGCGCGCGATCTCCTCTGCCGCGGACTCGATGCGCTCCGGATCCCCTATTTCCCGAGCCGCGCCAACTTTGTGCTTATGGACGTGGGCCCGCGCGCCCGCGACCTCCGCGACCGGTTGCGGGAGCAAGGTGTACTGGTCCGCGACCGCAGCTACGAACTGCCCGGATGCCTGCGCGTGACCGCCGGCAGCGAGGCACAGATGAGTTGTTTTATTGCCCGGTTGAAATCGCTATGGTGAACGGCAATCGCATTCTCGTGTTGGATATGGATGGCGTTCTCGTGGATGTAACCCGGTCTTACCGCGAGACCATCCGGCTGGTGGTACGCCACTTCAGCGGTCATGATCCCGATCCTGACCACATTCAGGCCCTCAAGAATCAGGGCGGGTGGAATAACGACTGGGCCTTGAGCCACCATTTGGTTGCCCAGGCCGGCGCTCAAATTTCCTATGGCCAGGTAGTCGACTGTTTCAACCGCATCTTTCTTGGGGACGGTTCGGATGGGATGATCCGTCACGAACGATGGATCGCCCGGCCCGGATTGCTGGAGCGGCTTGTGAACCGTTACCGGCTGGCGCTGTTTACGGGGCGGAGCCGCCCGGAGCTTGCCGTAACCCTGCGCCGATTCTCCAATCAGGCACCCTTCGATCCGGTGATTGCCGCCGAGGATGTCATCAATCCCAAGCCGGCGCCCGACGGCCTGCTGCGAATTGCCGCGCTTCATCCGGGCCGGGAACTCTGGTATGTCGGCGATACCGTGGATGACGCCCGGAGTGCCCGCGCTGCCGGGGTCAGGTTCATCGGCATCGCCGCCCCTGCCGCCGGGAGGCATCACGAATTGGCGGGACTGCTGCGGACCGAGGGTGCGCTGGCGGTGCTGCCCGACATCAACGCCCTGGAAGAGGTATTGCCCAAATGAGACGCGCCGCCATTCGGAGGATCACCCGGGAAACTCAGATCGCCGGGACCTTGAAGATCGAGGGCCGCGGCTGCCACCGGATCTCGACCGGAATCCGCTTTCTCGATCACATGCTCGAGCTCTTCGCAACGCATGGGGGATTCGACCTCATGCTCCGTGCCAAGGGCGACCTGGATGTGGACCAGCATCACCTGGTGGAGGACGCAGGCATCGTACTGGGGCAGTTGTTCAGCCGCGCGCTCGGCGGGCGTCGCGGCATCAACCGCGCCGGCTATTTTGTCATGACAATGGATGAGACTCTTGCTGTGGCGGCCCTGGATTTGAGCGGCCGGCCCTGCTTGGTCTACCGCGACCGAGTGAGCGCGCGCGCCGTGGGCGACCTCCAGTCGGAGCTCCTCGAGGACTTCTTTCAGGGATTCGCCACGCATGCCGGCGCCAACCTGCACATCAGGGTCCTGTATGGGCGCTCGAGCCATCACAAGGTGGAATCGATATTCAAGTGCTTTGCCCGTGCGCTCCGCTACGCCTGTTCGCTCGACCGGCAGTTGCGCGGCCGGCTGCCATCCACAAAGGGACTGCTATGATTGCGATCATTGATTATGGCGCCGGAAACCTGCGCTCCGTCGCCAACACGCTTGATCTAATGGCCGCGGCGTACAGGTTTGTAAGCCGCCCGGAAGAGCTCAAGGGCGCATCCAGAATTATTCTCCCCGGAGTGGGACACTTCGGACAGCTGATGCGCGCCCTCGATCGCCTCGACCTGCGCGCGGCGCTGCAGGACCGGATTCAGGCCGGGACCCTGTTTCTCGGGATCTGCCTCGGATTCCAGGCACTCCTCCAGGGAAGTGAGGAGGCGCCCGGCGAACTTGGGCTGGGTTTGCTGGCGGGACGTGCAGAACGGTTTCCGCAAGCCACACGCGTGCCGCATATGGGCTGGAATCGGCTGGGGTGGACGAGGGCTGCACCTTCGAACCTGTTCCGGCGTGCAGGCGCCGAGCCGTATGTCTATTTCGCCCACAGCTATTATGTCCCGATCGTTCCCGCAGCCTCCGCCTCCTGCACCTATGCGGTTACCTTCACGGCAGCCTTTGAGGCGGGCAGTCTCCACGGTGTGCAGTTTCATCCGGAAAAGTCCGGGCCGGTAGGGCTTCAGATCATCAGAAATTTTGTGGAGCTGTGAAATGTTGGCGAAGCGCATCATCCCTTGTCTGGACGTGACCGCGGGCCGGGTCGTCAAGGGGACGAACTTTGTCGGTCTGCGCGATGCGGGTGATCCCGTGGAACTCGCCGGCCGCTACGACCGGCAGGGGGCGGACGAACTGGTGTTTCTGGACATCACCGCCTCGAGCGACCAGCGCGGCATCATGGCAGATGTGGTGGCGCGCACGGCTCGAGCGGTCTTCATACCGCTCACCGCAGGCGGGGGCATCCGCACGGTTGCGGACGCGCGCGCCATCCTGCTGGCCGGCGCCGACAAGGTCGCCGTAAACACCGCGGCTGTCGTGCGGCCGGATCTGATCCGGGAACTCTCCGAGGAGTTCGGGGCGCAGGCTGTGGTTCTGGCCATTGATGCCAGGCGGAGCGCGCCGGGCCATTGGACCGTG
>JAFNAG010000101.1 GCA_017860135.1 Acidobacteriota bacterium | reverse complement strand
ACAGAGAGCACAGAGATCACTGAGATATTCCAGACCTGCCCGGGCGCCTTCGGCCCCCGGGCATGGATAGCCGCATTACCCCTCCGCGATCTCTTTGGTGAAAATGCGATCGGCCCTGACCGCCCCAGATGCGAACCAGCTCTGGAATCGTGTCGCGAACTTATGACGCTGCGTATAAAAAACGGTATGAAGGTCAGAGAGATTCGTGCAATTCGTGAAATTCGTGGCTGTCTTTTCAGGGTGGCACGGACTTCAAGGCATGGTCTGACTTGTTTTTCCAGGTACGGTCGATTTCCAGGGGGACTTGTTCTTCGACGAGGATTCCATAGCCCTGCAGGCCGACGATCTTTTTCGGGTGGTTCGTCAACAGGCGGATCTTGCCGAGTCCCAGGGCGCGAAGAATCTGCGCTCCGACGCCATAGAGCCTCAGGTCGGTGCTGAATCCGGGCGGCACCTTGGCCTCGGCGTCTTTGTCGCCATCATCCTGCAGCGCGTAGGAACGGATTTCATTTACAAGGCTGGCGCCTCTCCCTTCCTGGCGCAGGTACACCAGGACGCCGCACGACGCCTGGCCGATGACCCGGAGCGCCGCGCGCAACTGTTCGCCGCTGTCGCTGCGCAGTGAGTGAAACACGTCGCCCATGGTCGACTGGGACTGCACGCGCACCAGGACTGATTCCTCCTCCCGGATCGTCCCTTTGACAAGGGCGATGTGGGATTCATGGTCGAGCGTATTCTCGAAGGCCACGACGCGGAAGTCGCCGAACTCCGTCGGGAGAAACGCCTCCGATACCTTGCGCACGAAGGTTTCAGTCCTGAGGCGGTAGGCGATGAGATCCGCGACGGTAATGATCTTCAGGCCGTGCGTCCGAGCCACCTCAGTCAATTCCGGCACGCGGGCCATGGTCCCGTCGTCCTTCATCACTTCGCAGATAACTCCCGCAGGATAGAGGCCGGCAAGCCGGGCCAGGTCTACCGAAGCTTCGGTCTGCCCGGCGCGTTCGAGAACTCCGCCGGGCCTGGCGCGAAGAGGGAATACGTGCCCCGGGCGAACCAGGTCGGCGGGCGTGGATTTCGGGTCGACCGCGGTTCGAATGGTGGTTGCCCGATCCGAGGCGGAAATGCCCGTGGTCACCCCCTGGCGCGCTTCAATGGACACGGTAAACGCAGTGCCGAGTTTGGTGGTGTTGTGAGACACCATCAAAGGTACCTGCAGCTCGTCCAACCGCTCCCCCGTCATGGCAAGGCAGATTAGCCCCCTGCCATGCCGTGCCATGAAATTGATGGCTTCCGGCGTGACCTTTTCCGCAGCCATCGTGAAATCCCCTTCGTTCTCGCGGTCCTCGTCATCGAGCACGATGATGATCCTGCCGCGGCGTATTTCTTCAATCGAATCTTCGATGGCGTCAAATCCCAAAATGCACTCCCCGTCGGCAAGTCAGGCAACTGTCACCCCTGGACGGGGTGGCATCAGCGCAACCCGCAAAGCGGCGCGATTCTGCGCCACCCCCGGTATCGGAATCGGTATCGGGATAGCAATCGCTACCGATACCCTGTCGCGGCCGGCAGCAACGCGGCGGCTCCCTGGTCCAAGTCGAACTCGATACCGGTACCGAGGGTTATGCTGTCGTATCGTGCACCTCTTGCCCCTTCAACAAAACCCCGGAACGGCGGAACCCTTCAGTGGCGCCCGGCCAATAGCCGAGGTTTCGGTCTGCAGGTGTCCCGCAGGCTTCACTTGCGGCCGCAAGACATAAGCTTAACGTAACACCCAGCACGCCTGCAACCGCACAGAACCGATTTTGCGCTCTCCACAGTGTCGCGACGGAAACAGAAATCCGGTACAATCCATCGCGTATGTTTCGGGCTACGCTGGTCTACCTGTTCATCGGGCTGTATGTTCTGGTTGCCGCGCCGGTCGGCATGCTGTGGGCCCTGCTGTCGCGAGACTCCCGGCTGCTCTTTCGTCTGGCCCGGGTCTGTATTCTGAGTGCAGGCTGGATCGGAGGGATCAGGGTGGAAGTAAAGGGAAAGGAGAACGTGGGCGGCGGACAGCCTTACCTCTTCCTGTCCAACCATCGCGGCAACCTGGACGGACCGATCCTGGTTCACGCCACGCGCCGGGATTGCCGCGCCATCATCAAGAAGGAGATCATGCGCATCCCGATCCTCGGATGGGTGCTCCGGATCGTGGATTTCGTCCCGGTCGACCGCAAAGACCCGATCCATGCCCGGGCAAGCATCGACCGGGCAGCTCAGCTGCTCAAAGCCGGCTTTTCTTTTTTTGCCTTTCCGGAAGGCACGCGCAGTCGCGACGGCAGCCTCGGACCCTTCAAGAAGGGCGTTTTTGTCATGGCAATTCAGTCCGGGATTCCCGTGCTTCCCGTATCCATCCGCAACACCGCAGCCATTCAGCCCCCGGGAAGCTATGGGATCCGGCCCGGCCGGGTCGAGGTGATTTTTCACGAACCCATCCGGACCAATGAGTTGCGGCTCGAGGATCGGGACCGCCTGCTGCAGCTCACGCGCGAAGCAATCGCCCGCGGACTCTGACATCGGCAGGCTCCCGGCCGCTCACCACGGAACAGAGCTCCCTGCCTTCTTTTTGATCCAGCGAAGCGTGTTGGATTTGTCTGTGGTGATGCTGACCAGTTTCTGCCGATAGTTGCGGTAGATCGCGTTGACGATGAGCGGATTGTCTTCCGAATCGAGAAACCAGCGTTCGCCTCCCCGCTCATCCCTGGTTTTCACAACCGGGAGGGAACGCTGTTCCCGGTTCACCTCTACCGTCATATGGTCAACTCCGAGCGAGTTGACCCACGTGGCAATGGAGTCCATATCCATTTTCACCTTTGGCTTCGCCTTCAACTCCCGGAAAATGCGGCGGCTGAGCCAAAGCGTCGTGGCATTCTTGCTGCGCGTGTCCACTCCTGCCACATACAGCTGCCAGTTTACGTAGGCGCGGGCCTCGTTGACCGCGCGTTCCGGCATGAGGATGGTTCCCTGGGTGGTCGCGTCCTCCCACTCCACAAATCGGGAAGGAGAGAATTCTGCGATGCGCACCACCATGGGAGCCTCGCTTTCATTCGAGCTCTTGTAGACCAGCACCGTGTGCCGCCCGAAGGCGGGCAGAGCGGATTCGGGAATCTGATCCGGGGGAGCGAGCAGCCAGGGCAGCAGGAAGAGAAGCGGCGCGAGAGTCATCTTCATCTCAGTATCCCTGTTCCCGAAGGGACTCGATGGTCATTTTCGATTTTGGAGCCGGATTCTGCACGAGGCCGAGCTGGAAGAAGCGTTCAAAGTACTTTGCGAGGATGTCCCCTTCCAGATTGACCTTGTCCCCCGGGCGCAGTGTCCGGAGGTTTGTCACCCGGTAGGTCAAGGGGATCACGGCGACGGCAAAAGCGGCTTTTTTCAGTGCAGCCACCGTAAGGCTGATCCCGTCGACCGCAATGGAACCCTTGGGGACCAGGTACCTTTCCAGCGGCTCCGGTATGGAGAACTCCATTTCCACCCACTCCCCGCGGGGAACGGAGGAGATCAGGGCTCCCACGCCGTCGACATGCCCTTGCACAATATGCCCGCCCAGCCGCCCTCCGACCTCGAGCGGCCTTTCCAGGTTGACGGGTTTCCCTTCCGCAGCTTCACCCAGGCTGGATCTTTGCAGCGTCTCGGCGGACAGATCGCAGGAAAACACGGATCCGGTTCTTTCGACGACTGTCAGGCACACGCCATTGACCGCCACCGAATCACCCGTTTTCAGGTCCGGTCCGATCCGCGCGGCGTCGATGCGGAGGATTGCCCCGCCGGATGACCGCCGCAGGGAACGTATGATGCCAGCTTCCTCAATGATTCCGGTGAACACTCGACCCCCCTGATTGCCGTCCGCCCAGATTGTAACATCTGCGGGGGATTCGGTAACAGCCTGTGCAGATGAGGACTGCGATTCCGGCATGTGCGGGCCGGATGCAGCCTGCATGAGGAGCGTGGGCGTCCCGCCCGCAAACACAGCTATGCCGGCGGGACCCCGCGCTCCCTCCGCTCCTGTCCCCCGAAAGCCACGCCGGTTTCAATCGTCCGATCGGGCAATGCGCAACATCCTTGCCACTTCGCGCGGCGCGAGGAATCGCCATGCACCCACGGGCAGGCCCCCCGCACTCAGGAAACCGATTCGGATCCGGCGCAGTTTTGCGACCGGATGTCCGATCGACTCGAACATCCTGTGGATCTGACGGTTCTTTCCCTGCGTGAGCGTTACTTCCAGCCAGGCATTGTTCTCCGGACGCAACAGCCGGATCCCGGCTGGAGCCAGCCGTGTTCCGCCGGGCAGCCGGCATCCCGCACGCAGGCGGTTCAGGCGGTTCTCGTCGGGGATGCCTCGAACCTTCGCCAGGTAGACCTTCGGCAGCGCGTCCCCCGCCGCCGAAACGATCCTGGCAAACTCCCCGTCGTTGGTCAGAAGGATGAGGCCCTCGGTATTGTAGTCAAGCCGCCCCACCGGATAGAGCTTCCCTTTGACCTTGACAAGATCCGTGACTCTCATCCGGCCTTCGGGGTCTGAGACCGTGGTGAGGACTCCTTTCGGCTTATTCAAGAGGACATAGACTCTTCGGGCAGCCGGGCGGATCAGACGGCCGTTCACCTTGATGTGATCGCGATTCGCGTCGGCACGCGTGCCGAGTTCGGTGACAACCTTTCCGTTCAGGGTTACACGCCCCGCCCGGATCCACTCCTCCGCCGTGCGGCGTGACGCAATGCCCGCTGTGGAAATGATCTTCTGCAGCCGTTCCAAATTCTCCATGGCTTGTCCGCCGGGCTCCTGCAGCTAGGAAATCTCGCCGGCCATCTGAGCGAACTCTTCCAGAGTGGGCAGTTCCGTCAGATCCTTCAGCCCGAAGTGCACGAGGAACTCTTTTGATGTTCCGTAGAGAATCGGGCGGCCGACGACCTGTTTTCGGCCCATGATCACCACGAGTTTCTTCTCCAGCAGGGTGTGCAGGGCGGTCGTCGACTTCTTCCCCCGGATGGCCAGGATTTCCGCCAGCGTCACCGGCTGCTTGTAGGCTATGACCGCAAGGGTCTCCAGGGCGGCCATGGAAAGCTTCGCCCCCGGTTTGGTTTTCAGATAGGCCCGCACGTGCTCGTGGTGTTCCGGTCGGGTGGTCATGCGAAATCCGCCGGCAATCTCGCGGATCCACATGCCGCCGCTGCGCCCGTTGAACTCCTCAACCAGTTTCTGCAGGGCCGTCTCTATCTTGTCGTAGCTTTCGTCCGGAAAGACTTCCTTGAGCTGCTCGGGGCGCACCGGGTCATCGGCCGCATAAATGATCGCTTCCAGGATGGGTTGAAGTTCTTCGATTTCCATGGTTCTCAGTCGGCTCCCCCGGCGCTTGTGCGCCTGGCGATGTGGATCTCTTCGAACGGCTTCCTCTGGCGCAGCGAGACCTCGCAGAGGCGTACAAGCTCCAGGAGCGCAAGGAAAGTGACGATCAGGTGGCGCTTCGAGGCAATCTGTTCAAACAACTGCGAGAACACCAGCGAATCGTGGACCAGCAGAAGCCGACGGATCTCCGTCAGCTTCTGTTCGATGGTCACTTCCTCCTGGTCGACCTCCAGGCCCGCCATAGCTTCGAAGCGCCTGACTACTTCGTGGAAGGCTTGCAGCAGGTCGAACAGGGAAACCGCAACCACCTCTTTGCTGTGATCGAGGATGTCCTGCGGCGGGCTGTTCCAGACCGCGTTTTCCACCTCTTCACGGGTGTAGAGCATCTGGGCGGCGTTCCTGAATTTCTGATGCTCCAGCAATTGATACACCAGCTCTTTCCTCGGGTCCTCCTCTTCTTCCTGGGCATTCTCCTGCAGCGAGTCAGGGGGAAGCAGCATGCGCGACTTGATGTAGATCAGCGTCGCTGCCATGACCAGCCACTCGCCGGCCAGATTGATGTTCAGGTCCTGCATCAGGTGCAGGTAGCTCAGGTATTGCTCGGTGACGTGGGCGATCGGGATGTTCCAGATGTCGATCTCCTCGCTTCGGATCAAGTGCAGGAGAAGGTCCAGAGGACCCTCGAATCCCTCCAGCCGGATCATCATCGAGGGACTACCCGGAGCGCTGTCATCGGGCTGAGGGTTATCCGTAACATCCATAAAGCCTTCCATCCACAAGGAAACCGCGCCGGATGCTGCCTGCCGGGATCCGGCGAAACATTTCTCCTAGAGGCGGAGCAGCAGCAGGAGCAACACCCGGACCGGAACGAAGATGAAGCTGAACAATCCCAGGAACATGAGTGCGTAAAGAATGAAAATACCGTACGAGCTGATGCGCTCCAATGCCTTGCCAGCGTTGTAAGGAAGCAGTGCATAGAGGAGCCAGTGCCCGTCGAGCGGGGGAATTGGGATCAGGTTGAACAGGGCCAGCGCGAAGTTGATGACGAAAGCGAAAAACAGCAGCCCGAGAATCGGGACCAGGACCGAGTCCTGCTGCGGCATGCGCATGGTGCCGATGATGTGCAGGATGATGTCGTTGGCCTGGGGCGACGCTATCTTGATGACCGCAAGGAGAATGAAAGCCACCGTTGCCGCGATCAGGTTGGAGCCGGGCCCGGCGAGGGAGACGAGGACCTGGTCGCGCTGGGGATTGCGCAGCCTCGACGGGTTGAGCGGGACCGGCTTCGCCCACCCGATCAAGGGAAGGTTCGTGAAAAACTGCAGCAGAGGAAACAGGATGGTCCCGATGGGATCGATGTGCACGATCGGGTTCAACGACACCCGCCCCATATAACGCGCCGTGTAGTCTCCGCGCCAATCTGCCATCCATGCATGAGACGCTTCATGAATGCTCAACGAGAAGAGCAGGACGGCAAACTGGATCATGATGCTGCCGACATCTATGTTCTGAAGTAGATCCAATTCCGTGACTCCAAATGAGTAAGCGCAAGAAGCATGCACTATACCACACCGCCGCCGCCCCATAAAACACGACAGATCGCAAACCTGCAAACCAGCCTGGGGGGCCCGAAGGGGAGGTGCGGAAGAGCCCGGGCGTGAGCCCTGCCTGATATCTCTGCTCATACCGTCACAACTTCCCAGTGACCGGATGGCTGCGGGAAAGCTGCCGGTGGCACATGTTCGGCCCTGTTCATAGAATCTTCCGGGGAATATAATCTCTCCCATAGGTGTCGCGTGGGGAGGCAGCATGTGGACGATGGTTCGAGCAATGGTGTCCGGCTTGTCAGCCGTGCTGCTGGCCGCGGCCTGTCCGGCGGCCGGAGGAGCATATCAACAATCCGGCAGATCGCAGGTCGAAGTCGATCCAAAATCAGGAAGGGCCGTGGGTGCCAGGGAGATGCAGCCGGACGAACTGCGCAAGTTGATCGCCCGGAATTCGAAAACGATCATTATCGACGTCCGCGACAAAGCGCAATTCGAGGAGGAAACTATCAAGGGGGCCATCCACATCCCCTTTCCGGAGCTCGAAGCGCGTCTGCAGGAAATCCCAAAGGACACGACTCTCGTCTTCACCTGAAATACCGGACGGAGGAGCTCGCAGGCTGCGAAGCTCGCGGAGCAGGCCGGATTCAAAACAGCTGAGTTCTGCCCGATCCAAAACTGGAAACAAAAGGGCTTTGAAACCGGGTCCGGCAAGAAAAAGCTCCCGGAGGAAGCCTGGAAATCGTGACTGATATCGCACGTGACCTTTTCCGGTTTTTCTACTTCCGGCGCCCCTCGCTGCAGATGTGCGATGAGCTGCTGCGCCGGTCGCTGTGCGCAGGTTTCCTGCGGATGGGCCTTACCGTCACCACGGCGCATTCTGGGCGCAGCAGGCGTAGGGCCGTTATTGGAGTTGAGACCCGAAAGAGACAGCCTCGCTGGTGACATGGGCGATTGATCTGGTTCCGGTCAATTACCGGCAGCCCTCCGGCTGGCGGGGGCGTTGGACTTCCTGCATCAGCATCGCGGGCTTTGTTTCGATGATATTCACCTTCGGGATCAACAAGGGATTGCACACATATTTGTGAGGTGTATCGCAATTGGAAAACATCCGGCCATGCAGCCTTGAGCGCGGGCTTTAGCCTCGTGTGCCCGGCTTTTAGAGGCTGTCCAACGGTTGAATCACGGCGTGACCAGGCCCGAAGGGCCGGCGGTAAACAGGCCCGGCCGTGAGGCCGGGATGGGGATGGAGCATGGTTGAGCGCCGAAGGCGCGGCACTGAGTTTCCGGAAACATATGGGATGTGCCGGCCCTTCAGGCCTCCCTTCTGGCTGTGCGCCAACCGCGCGCTGACGCGCGGGGCTATTACCTGCCGGCGCTCCGCGCCTCAGCTTGCCGCTTGTCAACCGTTGAACACCCTCTTTAGCCCGCGCGCTTTAACCGTTTAGAGGTTCCTATGCTTACGATCGGCACCCGCGGCAGCTCGCTGGCTCTGGCGCAGGCGCAATGGGTTCGGCAGCACATCCAGTCCGGATGTCCGCAGGCCGAAATCACCTTAAAGATCATCCGGACATCGGCCGACCAGGACATGGAGACCTCCATCCGCTCCGGCGCCGCGACGGGGGTCTTTGTCAAGGAGATCGAGGAAGCCTTGATCGCCGGGGAAATCGACCTGGCGGTGCACAGCATGAAGGATCTTCCCACCCGGATCCCCGAAGGCGTCGAAATCGGCGCCATTCCGGCCCGGGAAGACCCCCGGGACGCGCTGATTGCGCGGAGCCACTGCCGCAACCTCGACCAGCTGCCTCCGGGCGCGGTGATTGGAACCGGAAGCGTCCGGCGGCAGGCACAGATCCTGGCACTGAGGCCGGACCTCACTGCCCGGGACATCAGGGGCAATGTTGGAACTCGTCTCGAGAAGCTGGATGCGGGAAAATACGACGCCATCATTCTGGCCTGTGCCGGCCTCAACCGCCTTGGGCTGCAGGACCGCATCGACCTGCGATTCGAGACCGGCCAGATGATTCCTGCACCTGGCCAGGGAGCGCTGGCGCTCGAAGTAAGAAAAGGGGACGGCGGCACCGCAGAACTGATCTCCTTCCTGAACGACCCTGACGCGGCCACCGCGGTGTTCGCCGAACGAGCCTTCCTGCGCCGTATGGGGAGCGGGTGCAATTCGCCGATCGCAGTGCACGCTCGGGTTGCCGGAAGCCTCTGTACGATCGACGGCATGGTGGCGACCCCCGACGGCAGTCGCATGATTCGAAAGTCGGCCCGGTGTGCGACTGCCGGCGCCGTGGAGGCGGCCGACGCGCTGGCAGAAACGATCCTGTCCACCGGAGGGGCCGACATCCTGAAGTCGCTGCCATGAATCGATGAGCGCACCGGATTCGCCGCTGGCCCGTAAAAGGGTCCTGATTGCATGCAGCGACATGAAAGCGGAGAAGCTCGCTTCCGGCCTGACAGATCTTGGTGCCGACGTGACGGTCTTTCCGGTGATATCGATGGTGCCGGCGGCGGACAAGGCTCCGCTGGACAACGCGTTGGACCGGCTCCAGGAATTTGCCTGGATCATATTCACGAGCGCATACGGGGTGCGGTATTTCTTGAACCGCATGGTCGAACGCGGCATGCCGGTGCAGCGCTGCGACACCGCTGCCATCTGTGCCGTGGGCCCGGCCACTGCGCAGGCTCTCCATGAAACCGGAAAAAGGGTTTCGCTGATCCCCGAAAAGTACGATGCGGAGGGAATCCTGGCAGCCCTCGGAAAGAAACACGGGGGCCTGCACGCGCTGGAAGGACTGCGGATCCTGCTTCCGCGCGCCAGAGAGGCCCGAGATCTGCTTCCGGATACCCTGAGGGCGCACGGGGCTCTGGTAGACGCAGTACCCTGCTACGAAAACAGGGTGCCGCAGATTCGACCGGACCTGGTCCAGGCTATCCTCGCGAGACCGCCGGAATTAGTGGTATTCACGAGCTCTTCCACGGTGAACAACTTCCTCGCCATTCTGGGTATCGAAGAAGGACGGAATATGCTCGCACGCGCGCGGGTCGCGGTCCTCGGGCCGATCACGTGCCGGACCCTGGCAGCGCATGGCAAGGATGCGGAGATCGTCCCTCGTGAGAGCACAATCGACTCACTGCTCGAGCGCATCGGGGAATATTTCACGCGAGAGCGCTGAGTTGGGTGCTGGGTTCTGGGGGCTGGGTTTTGGGTGCTGGGTTCTGGGGGCTGGGTTCTGGGTGCTGGGTTTTGGGTGCTGGATTCTGGGTCTGGGTTTTGGGTGCTGGGTGCTGGGTGCTGATTGTTGGGGGCTGGGAGCTGCGGATTGGGTGTTGGGTTCTGGGTTTTGGGGGCTGGACACTGAGGGTTGGGGATCGGGCTAAACAAACAAGCCGCCGGGTTTGTCTGAGAACGGGCACCCAACACCTAACACCCAACACCCAGCACCCAGCACCCTATTTCTTGGGCGGCGGGAAGACCACATCGAACTTGATATTCGTCTCGACGACTTCCCCGTTTTTGGTGGCAGGGAGAAATACGTAGTTGTTCTTGACAACATCGAGAGCGCGCTGATCCAGGCCGCGTCCGAGGCCCTTGACCACCGTTAAGTTTTCAACGGTTCCGTCCCTGGTAACGATGGCGGACATTTTGACCGCGCCGTAGGTATTGGCACGGCGCGCTTCGTCGGTGGGCTGAATCTCCGGGCGCTCTATAATTCTCGGCGGATTCAGGCCTTCGGGCATCAGGAGTCCCTGCCAGTCTTTGTCCCATTCGGAAGTTCCGTCCGTGCTTTTGATGCGTCCCATCTCGGTCAAATTCGCGGCGCGCATGGCAGCCGGCATATCGGAACTCTCGAGGTCGAGGTTTTCGATTTTGGCGACCACCTGGTCGAATTGCGATTTTTCCAGCGGCGCAAAATAAAACCTCTTGGCGCCGATGCGGACGCTCAGCTCCATGATCTGGTCCAGTTCATGAAAGGCTCCTAGAATATTGAGCCCCTTGAAGGTAAGGCTCGTCAGGAGAATCGATGCGCTGTAGCGATAGGTATCGCCGCGCGTTCCTTTCGTCTGCTGGTCAAACACCTGCCCGATATAGAACTGCCCCGAGGCCCCCTGATAAATGAACTCGCCCGGTTGGACGACAATCACGTACTCCGACAGGTTCACGAAGTTGAGAATGAACTCATGAGGTCCGGCGACCTCGGCAGTCATGATGTACTGCGGTCCGACGAAGGCGAAGTTCTTCGCCGGCTGCCGGGCTCTCGCTCCCGCCGTCGCGCACGCGAGCAGAGCCAGGAGGGCTGCCCCGCGCAGCCATCCTCGATGTCGCTCGACGAATCGCGGAGCGAGAATTCGGCGCCTCGACTGCAGGATCGTGTGATACGTCCTTCGAAGCAGCGGTTTGACATTCACGAAAACACCTCCTGGGCAAGAAGGCTAAGTAGTGCGGCGCGCCTGGGAATGTCCGCAATGATTATATGCTCATCGACCGCATGGGCGCCATCACCATCGACTCCGAGGCCATCCAGGGTGGGAATGCCCAGCGCTGCGGTGAAAGAGCCGTCGCTGCCTCCCCCTGTGTCTCCTTCCCCCAGTTCCTGCCCGAGGGACTCCGCCACCCGCCTCGCCAGCTGGAAGAGCCTGGCCGATTCAGGAGTTCGCTCGAGTGGCGGCCGGTTGATTCCTCCGGTGATCACGATCCGGCACCGCGGATCGCGCGGCTGCAGCCTGAGGATGCGCCTGGCGATCCTCCGACCGTCCGGAAGGCGCGCGAATCGGAAATCGATCTCGGCTTCGGCGGACTCCGGCACCATATTTACCGCGGCGCCGCCTCGGACCGTTCCTACGCTGACGGTGATCCCGCGCTGATAGTTGGTCATGCCCTGCAGAGCAATCACCTGGCGGCTGAGCTCAAGGATCGCGTTGGCGCCTTTCGCATGGTCAATGCCCGCATGAGAGGAAATTCCGGCAACTCGCATGTGAAACGTGCCAACTCCCTTGCGAAATGTCTTCGCTTTTCCGCCGGGCAACGGCGGCTCCAGACAGAAGACGGCCCGGCACCCTCTGGCGACGCGTTCCAGCAGTGGAAGGCCGGCGGAGGTTCCGATCTCCTCATCGGGAGTAAAGAAAAACACCACGTCTCCATTCGGCCGCACCTGGCGATTGTGCAATGCATCGCAAACAAGCAGGCACAGGAGGATCCCGCATTTCATGTCGAAGATCCCCGGACCATGCGCCTTGCCGTCCTTGATGACGAAGGGACGTTCCCGAACCGTTCCCCGCGGCCACACCGTGTCCAGGTGCCCCAGGAAAAGGACGGGCGCACCCGGCGCTCCGCTCCGCCAAACCGCCTGGAGCGCGCTCCCTCTCCCCGGACAGGGCAGGATTTCCACATCGATATCACGGCGCCTGAACTCGCCTGAAAGCGAAAGCGCCAGCGCATTCACTCCCGCGGCGTCCAGGGAGTGGGACTCCATTTCCACCAGTCGCTGCAGCAGCGCAAGGGAAGCGTCCAGATTTCTCTGAAAAACACTGAGCAGATCCAGCGCAGCGGTCATGAGCATCCCACTATGGGTGACTGTATGGACCAGGATGAGCATTGAACCACAAAGACCTCCGGGACCAAAAGAAAAACCCTTGGAAGTCCCTGCATCGCTCTGATGTCATATTTCCGCAACAGCAGGGGCATGCCATCGATGGCCGGCGAGCTCCTGGAGTTTTTTGCGGTTCACTCCTTCGGGTTCACCAAACGGTTGGCGTCATGGGAATTCGACGCTACAGATATACTCCGCAGGTCCCGTGAGGGACAACTCACCGGGAGGCTGCCATTGGACCATCATGCTCCCCTCAACAACCTCCACACGCACGGGGCTGTCCGCAAGCCGGTTCAACATCGCCGCGACCGCTGCCGCGCAACTCCCGGTGCCCGAGGCCAGGGTCGGACCGACGCCGCGCTCCCAGAAGCGGACGCGGATATTGTGACGGTCAAGGACCTGGACGAATTCGACATTAGTGCGATTGGGGAAGCAGGGGTGGCGCTCGAGCGCCGGCCCCAGCATATCCACGGGAGCTTCCGACACCTCCGGCCAGAAAGTGGAACAGTGAGGATTCCCCATCGAGGTGACGGTAACCCTCACCACGCCGGTATCCACAGCCAGCGGATACCCGATGAGAGGCTGGGATTGCGCTTCGAGAAGCACCGGGATCCGCGAGGGCTCGGTCACAGGCACGCCCAGCGTGCTTTCGAAAACAAACGTCCGACCGTCCCGTCCGCGGAGAACGAAGGATTTGACTCCCGACACGGTGCGGATCCGGATCTGCGGCGCGTCGAGGATTCCTGAATGCAGGAGCCATGCTGCCAGGCACCGTGTTCCGTTTCCCGACATCTCCGCGCGGCTGCCGTCGGCGTTGAAAATAAGGGCGGAGACATCCGCTTCGGGATCCCCGACAGTCGGTTGATAAAAAATAACGCCATCGGCGCCGATGCCTGTGCGGCGCCGGCACCAGCTCTCAGCCAGGGAGCCGAAGGAAACGCCGGGAAGCCCGATCTCCTCGGAGGCGGCGATCAAAAAATCGTTTCCCAGACCGTGAAGCTTTGATACTTTCATTTTCCCCATC
>JAFNAG010000335.1 GCA_017860135.1 Acidobacteriota bacterium | reverse complement strand
TTTCCGACGCTACAAAGCCGGAGTGCGTCGTCAGCTCGTCTGCCTCCCGACCGGCACGGGCAAGACCGTGATCTTCGCCCGGTTCCCTTCTTTTTTCCGTATGAAACGGCGCATGCTCGTCCTGGCTCATCGGGCGGAGCTGCTCCACCAGGCCCGTGACAAGCTGCTGGCGGCCAATCCCGCTCTCAAAGTGGAGATCGAACAGGCCGAGCGCAGCGCGTCGGGAGACAGCGATGTTGTCGTCGCCTCCGTCCCCACCCTCGGACGGCGCGAATCGCGGCGCCTCGCGGCACTCGATCCCGATCAGTTTTCAATCGTCGTGGTCGACGAAGCCCACCACGCCACCGCGGAGAGCTACCAGCGCATCGTCAAATACCTGGGGCTGCTGGAGCCGGATACGAAAAAACTCCTCGTGGGTTTCACGGCGACGCCGAAGCGCAGCGACGGCATCGGTCTCGACGCTGTCTTCGACGAGATCTCCTTCTCTCGTACCATACCCGAGATGATGCATGCCGGTTACCTGGCGCCTGTGGCAGGTTACCGTGTGGAGACCGACATCGACCTGTCGCGGGTCAAGACCAGCATGGGCGATTTTGTGGTTTCGCAATTGTCCGATGCGGTCAACATCGAAAGCCGCAACGCCCTGGTCGTAAAGGCGTTTCGCGAACTGGTGCCGGACCGGCGGACACTGGTGTTCGGCGTCGACGTCGCCCACGCGCTTGCCCTCTCCGCGGCATTCAATCATTACGGGATCGCGGCGGCGCCGGTCACCGGTGACACTCCGCCCGACGCGCGCAGCAACACCCTGGCTGCATTCTCGGCTGGCCGGATCCAGGTTTTAACAAACTGCATGGTGCTGACCGAGGGGTACGACGAACCGGCAGTCGACGGGATCATCCTGGCGCGGCCCACGAAGTCGGCACTCCTGTACACACAGATGATCGGCAGGGGAACGAGGCTGCACCCGGGCAAGAACGATGTGACCGTGGTGGATGTCGTCGACAACTCCAGCAAACACCGGCTGGTCACGTTGCCCTCGCTGTTCGGACTTGCGCCGGATTTCAACCTCAAGGGAAGGACGACGAGCGATGTGCAGCGTGCAATGAAGTGGGTCGAGGCCAACCGCCCGTGGGTCAAAGCCGATCTGGCGGCCGATCTTGACGACCTGCGGCTTCGCTGCACGCGGGTTGACCTGATGGGATTGCGCCTCCCCGACGAACTCAAGGGACTCGCGCTGTTTGCATGGGCCGCAGTAGGGCGGAACGCCTATCGGCTGGGTCTGGGCCAGGGCGAATACCTGACCTGCGCACTGACCATGTTGCAGCAGTGGGAAGTGGTGCTCGGCTCGCGCCACATAGAGGAGGATGGCAGCATTGTCGCCGCGGAGCGCCGGCTCGACCTGGCGATCAGGAAGGCGGAGCAATACGTCAGGCAGAAGCGTCCGGGCGCCCTGGATCTTGTGGATCTGCGGGCTTCCTGGCGCCGCCTTCCGGCTACCGAGAAGCAGATCGGGCGGCTGAAACGAGCCCATCTGGTTCCCCCGCCCCGGATCAGCCGCGGCCAGGCCAGCCACTTGATTGCCATGCTGCCGCCCGAATTCTCCCATTGAATTCCGAATCTCAGCCAGCCCGGATTCATTCATGACAAGTCAACAGGGAATTGATTTGACGCGCGGCCTTTCTTCGGGATAATGTCTCGCCTTCCATTCGAGAAGATACTTAGCAATTGGTAATTTTTGTTTTTTCATTGTGTGGCTGGCAAACCCAAGAGTACAAAAAGCCGGACTCCTGCTTCCGGCCGCCATGATGCGCCCGAACCTCCCAAAGCCTGGCCCGGATGGGAGCAAGATCGGCAAGCCGGACGATTCGTGGTTCCGCGGGCAACTCAGGCGGTGCCGTGATTCCTGAAACCGGGGCTTATCCGCCAGATTCGTCCGGCTTGTGCGCTTGTCGAGTCCAGCGACAATTCGCCATCAGGAGAAAAGCTGAATATGAGAAAGGGATCCCGAACCATGTTGGGCAGCATCCTGGCCTGCATGCTGGCGGCAGCGATGCCGACAAGCGCGGGGGCGCAGACTGTTACAACGGGCACCATCACCGGCGTCGTGATGGACGCGGCGAAGGCCGTGATTCCCGGCGCCAATGTGATCGCCGTTCACGTACCGACAGGCACCACCTACCAGTCTGTCACCCAGGGCGACGGGCACTACACCATACCGGCCGTCCGCGTCGGCGGCCCGTACACAATCAAGGCCAGCATGCCTAAATTCAATACCCAGGAACAGAATGAGATCATGGTCAGCCTGGGAGAGTCGAGGCAGGTGGATTTTGTCCTCCAGCCGGCGGTGGCAGCCGAAACAGTAACCGTGGTCGCCGAAGCCCAACTCATCGACACTTCCAGGGCAGGCACGGCGGCCAACGTTGCCACCCAGGTCATCCAGGACCTGCCGACTCTGTCGCGCAGCATCAATGACTTCGCACGCACGTCGCCCTATTTCAATACCGGCACCGACAGCGCGGGCGGCTCGGACATGATCAGCATCGCGGGCCGCAATAACCGCTATAACAACATGCAGATCGACGGCGCCGTAAATAACGACGTATTCGGTCTCGCGAGCACCGGAACGCCCGGCGGGCAGACCGGGACGCAGCCGGTCAGCCTCGATGCCATCCAGGAAATCCAGCTGCTCGTTTCACCGTATGACGTGCGCCAGGGCGGCTTCTCGGGAGGCGGCATCAACGCCGTGACCAAGAGCGGAACAAACGATTTTCACGGCACCGCGTATCTGTTCGGGCGCAATCAGAAATGGATCCGCTCCATCCCCGGCATCGTTACTCCCGCGAATCCGACTCCCGGGGACACCTCGGTGGGTCCTTTCAGCGACAAACAGGTCGGCTTCAGCATCGGCGGGCCGATCGTGAGGGACAGGGCGTTTTTCTTTACCAATCTTGACTGGGCGCGAAAAGATACGCCCTCGGGATATTCGCTCGACGGAACTTCCGGTCAGACCTGGGGCAACCCGTCCTACGTGACGCAGGTGCTGGACATCGCGAAGAATACGTACAGCTTCGATCCCGGCCCGCTGAGCGAGTTCACGAAGCCGAACAACAGCAATAAGTATTTCGTCCGCGGGGATTTCAACCTCTCGTCGCGCCACCAATTGACGGTCCGCGCCAACTACGTCGACGGGCTGGCCTATGTGGGGACGATTTACAACAACAGCTACAAAATGCCGGACAATTTCTACAGCATTCAGGACAAGATGCTCTCCATCGTCGGTCAGCTGAACAGTTCCTTCGGCAAGATTTACAATGAATTCAGGATCACCTACCAGAGGGAGCGCAACGAACGGGGCGACCAGCCGGGCTTCGCCGCTTTTCCGGAAGTCCGGGTGGATCTGCCCGACGGAAACTACGTCTACCTGGGCACCGAGTATTCGTCCCAGGCCAACCGGCTGAACCAGGACATAGTGGAAATAACCGACGACCTCACGATCATCAGGGAGAATCACACGTTTTCGTTCGGTACCCACAACGAGTTTTACAAATTCTACAACGTGTTCATTCAGAACTATTACGGCGGCTACCGCTTCTCGAACGCCGCGAATTTCCAGGCGGGAATTGCCCAGTCGTACAGCCACAATTTCTCGAACACGTCGGATCCGCTGCAGCCGGCGGAACTGCCGGTGCGCCAGTTCGGTTTTTACGGCGGCGATCAGTGGCGTGCACTGGAAAACTTCCTGATCACTTACGGCCTGCGCGTGGACATTCCCCACTTCCCGGACAAGCCCCGCTCAAACCCGCTGACCGTTGAGGAATTCGGGTATGCAACGGACGTCGTTCCTGCGCCAGCCATGTGGTCGCCGCGCGCGGGTTTCAACTGGAACCTGAGCGGCGAGAAGGGCAAGCGTTCCCAGGTGCGCGGCGGCATCGGGATGTTCACCGGCCGAACGCCGTATGTGTGGCTCTCGAACCAGTACAGCAACAACGGCCTGGACTTCACCAGCTTGTCCGTCAGCTACAGCTCGAGCAACAAGGTCCCGTTCGTGGCGGACCCGTTCAATCAGCCGACCACCGTCACAGGCGGCACAACCGGGCGCCAGACCATCAACCTGATCGATCCCGACTACAAGTTCCCAACGATCCTGCGCTCCAACGCGGCCTACGACCACGACCTCCGGATCCTGGGTTTGATTGGCACGGCCGAGCTTGTCTACACCAAAAGCTTGAAGGACATTCTCTATCAGAACCTGAACTATATCCCGGCCGGCTCCTTGCCCGACGGTCGGACCACTCACAAGAAACTGGACTCGAACCTGAATGACGTGCTGCTCCTGAGCAACACGACGGAGGGAAAGTCCTGGTCCCTGAGCTACAAGGTCGAGCGTCCGTTCCGCGCTCTATATGTGAGCGCCTCCTACTTGTATGGCCGCGCGTTCGGAGTCAACGACGGCACCTCGAGCGTTGCGCGTTCCAACTGGGCCAACAACCCTGCCGGGCTGAGCCCCAACGATCCTCCCGTGAGCCGGTCGCGATACGACGTCGGGCACAGAGTCAACGTGATGGCTTCCGTGCCGATCAAATTGTTCAAGGGCCTGCAGAGCAACGCCTCCATTTTCTTCAACGGCCAGTCCGGGTTCCGATATTCGCTTGGATTCAACGGCGATGCAAATACCGATGGCGTCACCAACAACGACCTGCTCTTTGTCCCGGCAACCTCCGACCAGGTGATCGTCTACAGCTCCGTTTCCGGTCAGACGGCGACCTGGGATCAGCTCGATGCCTACCTGAATAGCACCGCCGCAAAGGACTATCGCGGCCAGATCTTCCCGCGATATGCCGGTCGGGCCCCGTGGAACAACCAGCTGGACCTCCGGTATGCGGTCCGGATCCCCACCGGCCGGAACACCAGAGCGGAAGTGACGATCGACGTGTTCAATTTCATGAATCTCCTCAATCCCGACTGGGGCTGGCAGTACTTCGGGTCATTCCCATCCACCAACCTGATCGGCTACGGCGGCATCGATGCCGCCACCGGCAAGATGAGATACAACCTTGCCACCATCAATTCGTCGACGTTCCAAGGAGTCTTCACCCGTGACGACCTGCGCTCTCGGGCCCAGGCGCAGATCGGCATCCGCTTCGTCTTTTGATCCGGCAAACCGTCTCCGATCCCCCGAGGGAGCCGCGCCCCGGCGCGGCCGCCTCGACAACGAAGGGTCGTGGTTTGCACAACACCGGCAAGCAGGGGAATGCAGCGCGCTTCCTGTACTACTCACCTGAAAATCCTCGCCAAGAAGGAAAGGATTTTTCAGCACCACGGCATAACAGTCGGCATCGCGATCGCGATCGCAATCGCTATGGAAAATTGTGCATAGTGATTCTTCTCTGTATTAATGCCGGCAGCGCGATGATGCCGGCGTCGATCCCGACAGCGATTGCGATACCGCTGCCGATTCCGATACCGATTGTGCCATTTCCAGGAGTGGTCGCTTGGCCTGGTTGCGGCCGTAGGCCGC
>JAFNAG010000334.1 GCA_017860135.1 Acidobacteriota bacterium | reverse complement strand
CGCCAACTCGATCTGACGAGGATAGTCGGGGCCATAGATTTCGGCCACGAGGGTCTGAAGAACCGGCGGGCCCGGCGGCACTTCCGCGACCTTGATGCGGGCCCCGTGTTTCTCCGCTATCGGCGTGAGAAGGCCCCGGGCCCTTTTTGCAATCGCGTGACTCTGGTCGGAACGGTCCCCCTTCGGCGTGAGGTTGACCTGGATGTCGGCGACGTTGTCGCCGCGGCGCAGGTAGTAGTGGCGCACCAGGCCGTTGAAATTGAACGGGGAGGCGGTTCCCACGTACGTCTCGAGATCCGTGATCTCAGGGATCTGATGCAGCGCGACGGCGAGCCTCCGGGTCACGGCTGCCGTCGCCTCCAGGCTGGTGCCCTCGGGCATGTCCACGATGACCTGGAATTCGCTCTTGTTGTCGAAAGGCAGCATCTTGACGATTACGGCGCGGAAGAGGAGCAGGCTCGCGGACATCAGGAGCAGCAGCACGACCAGTCCCAGAAACCCCCACTGGTTCCGCGATTTGGAGAGCAGGAACGACATGAATTTTCGGTAGAGCCGGGTGGATCGGTCCTCCGCCTCGCCCTCCTCGTGGTGGTGCCCGCCGTTGCGAAGCAGGCGGATTGCCGCCCAGGGAGTGATCACGAAGGCGACCAGCAGGGAGAAAATCATGGCCGCGGATGCGCCGATCGGTATCGGGCGCATGTAAGGCCCCATGAGCCCGCGCACCAGCGCCATCGGCAGGATCGCCGCAATTACGGTGAAGGTAGCCAGGATGGTTGGGTTTCCTACTTCGTCCACGGCCTCGACGGCAACCTCGGAGAAGCGCCGCTTTTTGTTTTGGGGCATCCGCGTGTGCCGGACAATGTTTTCGATCACCACGATGGCGTCGTCCACCAGGATGCCGATGGAGAAAATCAGGGCAAACAGCGTGATGCGGTTGAGCGTGTAGCCGTAGAGAAAAAACACTACCAGTGTGAGGGCCAGCGTAACGGGAATCGCAACCGCCACCACGCCCGCTTCCCGGAATCCGAGGATCAGCCAAATAAGCAGCGTTACGGACAGAACCGCGATCATCATGTGCAGCAGCAGCTCGTTGGACTTTTCCGCCGCGGTTTCTCCATAATTACGGGTCACGGTGATCTGCAGCGCGGAAGGGAAGTGGCGGGCTCGGAACTGCTCGGCGCGGTGCATCGCCTGTTCGGCAAGCACGACCGCGTTTTTGCCCTTGCGCTTGGCGAGCGAGATCGTCACCGCCGGCATCAGGTTCTCTTCCAGGTTTGCCGAACCCGCATTTAATGCTGCTGCGCCGGATTGTGCGGGGCCGGGGACCGCGATCCCCTTCGCTGCGGCGGATGGCCCCGGAGAGAAGAATACGTAGTCCTTTGGCTCCTCCGGGCCATCCACGATGCGGGAGACATCGCGCAGGTAGACCGGCGCGCCGTTGTGGACGCCCACCACGAGGTTGGCCAGGTCGTCCGAACTCTTGAGGAACCCGTTGAGGCGAACCGATACCGCCTCGTTGCTGCCTGTGACTACCCCGGCGTCAGCCGCGCGGTTGCCCATCAGGAGCGCCCCGCGGATCTGCTCGCCGCTGACTCCATAAGCGGCCAGTTGCACCGCATCGAGCTCGACACGGATTTCGCGCCGCTGGCCGCCGATGAGCTCGGTGGCGGAGATGTCGGGAATCTGCTGCAGGTCGTTGCGGAGTTCCGCGGCAGCGCGCCGGATCTGGTAGCCGTCGAGCTGGTTGCTCCACAGCGTGAGAGCCAGAAACGGCACGTCGTCGATCGAACGCGGCTTGATCAGGGGCTGCGATGTGCCCGGGGGGATCAGGTCGAAATTGGCGAACATCTTCTGATTCAAACGGACGATGCTCTTTTCCTCGTCTTCCCCGACGTAGAAGCGCACAATCGCCATCGCCATGCCCGGGCTCGATGTGCTGTAGACATACTCGACACCCGGGATCTCCCACAGCAACCGCTCCATCGGCTTCGTGACCCGGGTTTCGACCTCTTTGGCGGAGGCGCCCGGCACCGCCACCAGGACATCGATCATCGGCACGATGATCTGTGGCTCCTCTTCGCGCGGCAGCATGACAACGGCGGCAGCACCCAGAACGATCGATGCCAGCAGAAACAGAGGCGTCAGCTTGGAGTGAATGAACGCATTGGCCAGGCGGCCGGCAATCTGTGGCTTGCTCATCGGCGGACCTCCAGCGGAGTGCCGTCCTGAATCCCGCCCGCAGGATTCTCGATGATCTCTTCTCCTTCGGCAATTCCCGAAAGCAGCTCGATTCGATCCGACCCGTAGGGCGCGGCCTTGACCAGGCGGTACCGCGCCATGGATGCCCCGTCCACGATGTAGACTCCGGTCAGCTGGCCGTTCTCCCGCAAAGCCTGCCTGGAGATCAGGAGCGCCTGACGGCTCCCGGCGGGGACGCCGATGGTTACAAACCTGCCCGGCTGCAGCGAAGTCCCTTGCGGGAGATCCACCTTGAACTGCACCGTGTGGGATACGGTATCCGAGAGGGGAACGATCTCGGCGATGCGTCCTGTAATGGGACCGGAAGAGTCGCCGGCTCCCGCAACCACGACCTCCAGCCCTTTCCGGAGATGGCGCGACTGGTTTTCCGGAATGTCCGCGACCACCTGCGGATTCCCCGCGGATTCGAGCACAAGAATCGGGCTGCCGGGGAAGATCGCGCTCCCCGGGTCCACCATTCTCGCCGCCACCCTTCCGGATTCCGGGGCTTTGATCACGGTCCAGCTGAGGATCACATCGACACGATTGGCCTGGGCTTTTGCCTGCCCGATTTTTGCCGACACCTGGCGCAGACGGTCCTCTGCGGCGGCGACCATGGTCTCCTTTGCCTCCAGGTCTGCGGCCGCGGCATCGCGGCGTGTTCTGACTTCGTCGAGTTCTTGCGGGCTGACTGATTTAGTGCCGAAGAGCTTCTGATAGCGCTCGAGGGTGCTGCTCGCAAGCTCCGCGGAGGCTCTGGCCGCGTTGCGCATGCTCGCAGCCACTTCGGAGGCCTTCCGCGCTTCATCCAGCGCCGCCTCGGACTCGGCAATTGCGGCAGCAGCGGCAGCTTTCTGGCTTTCCGCCTCCCGCGCATCGAGCGTAGCCAGGATCTGGCCGGCGCGCACATCGTCGCCGGCCCGCACCTGCACATCGCGCACGAAGCCGTTGATCTGGGCGGCGAGCGGAATGCGATTCCGCGGCCGCACCGTGCCGGGCGCCAAGATCACATTCGGGACGGCGGCATAAGCGGCACGGATGACGTTGACTGCAACGGCACGCGCCGGCGCACTGGCGTCAGGCGCGCTGGAGCCGCACGAGGCCAGGAGCAGGATGCCCGGCAGAATCACGAGTCCAAACAGGATGTGTGTGCGCATGGTTCCGAAACCCTTCATTGATTCATGGCGGTTGAGGTTGGGCTGAGGATGCCCGCTGCATACTCGAGCTGTGCATAGCTGATGCGATAACGGTAGATAGCCTGTGCCACAGCGGTTCGCGCGGCCGCGCGCGCCGTTTCGGCCGACAACACGTCGGTCAGGGTGGCCAGTCCTGCTTCATAGCGGTTCTGCAGGATGCGCAGGCTCTCCGTGCTTTGGGATTCGGCGGCCTGCATGGCCTCGACCTGCTGTGAGGTCGAGCGAACCTGGATAAGAGCCTGCCGGACCTCCAGGGCCAGGGTCGTCTCCATGGCCGCCAGCCGGCGCCGGTTCTGTTCCAGCCGGTGGCGCGCCGCCTCCAGCTCTGCCGAATCGCCTCCGCCGGCATAGATGTTCCATCGAAAGCTGATGCCCGCGGTCCAGTTGTTGCCGCCGTAGTCGCTGAGAGAGGGGTTGTCGAGCTCCCAGCCGGCGAATGCGTCCAGCACGGGCAGCATGGAGTTCCTGCGCGCGCCTGCTTCCAGTTCGGCGCGGCGCACCTCGGTCAGCATCCGGAGGTAATCGGGGCGGTTCTTTTTCTGTTCCGCAAGCAGAAGTTCCTCGGAGGGCAGAGGAAAGGATGCCGGGAGCAGACGGGCGGTGTCACCTGTTGCAGCATCCAGCGGCGCTCCCATGATCCGGTTGAGCGCGGCACGCGCCATTTCGAGGCGGCCGCGCGCTTCGATCTCCTGCTGTCGTGCGTTGGCCCGGTGCACCTGGCCGCGCAGGAGATCCGCCTCGACCGACAACCCGCTCTGCACCCGGGCCTGCGCCTGCGACACGATCGCCTCGGCCGCAGCGACCGAGGCGCGTGCGGTTTCCAGCGAGCTCGAGGCGAGCGACACGGAATAATAGGCGTCGAGAGTGCGCAGGAGAACCTGTTTGACATTCTCCTCATGGTTGCGGTCCGCGACATCCAGGCCTAGGCGCGCAGATTCCACCCGGTCCCGGCTGCGGCCAAAATCCCACAGCAGCTGCTGCCCGACGATGCTCGTCTTCAGGTTCTTCACCGGGTCGGGCGTATTCAGGGAAGGAATGCTAAAGTTCGCCGCGGTGAACCGCCTTTGGGTCAGGAGGGTGCCGAAAACAAAGACGGGATTGTTGCCGCCGGCGAAGGATTGCTCGAAATCGACCCGCGGGCGATACGCGGCGCGACTGGCCGACACCTCTTCGCGTACCGCCTCCCGCGCCGGCGCGTCGACTGCCAGCTCCGGATTGTTCGCCAGCGCCCTGGAAACGGCGCCGGCCAGCGTCAGTGTCTGCTGCTGCGCCGCCAGGGGCAGTGCGGCAAACGCAAGAAGAAGTGCTGAGGAAATCATCGTTCTCTTGGTAGGATTCATCGGTTTGTCCACCTGGTGCAAATGCTCGGTTCTGTCCATCACTGCCTGGGCGCATCCATGGCCGACGCGAGGCGCCCCTCTTTTTTCAGCCGCCGGTGCAGGATGGAACGCATGATCGCGCACGCCTCATGGATTTCCGGGTGCGAAAGCCGGTAGTAGACCTGGCGGCCTTCCCGCCGCAGATCCACGATGCCGGCGTGCAGGAGGAGAGCCATGTGCTTCGACAGGCTGGCCTTCGATGTTTCCAGGGCCTCCAACAGCGCGGCGGCGGACATTTCGTCCTGGCGCAGGGTTTCGACGATCTCCAGACGAATCGGATGCGCCATCGCCTTGCAGATCTCGCACTGCATTTCAAAAATCTTTTTTAAAGTCGATCTGTTTTTTGTCATTGCGGCCAACCTGTTTCACAGTTTCTTAATTGCGCAACCATTATATTAAGATTTGGAGCGTTGTCAAACATAAAAATGATGCGGCACGGAAACCCTCGCGCGTTTACGTGAGACGGGCGTCATCGCCGCCGCGCGCACCGATTGCATCCCGTTTGCGGCCAAACAACGGCGGCAGGGTTGATACCCTGGGACCAGGCGCTACATTCCGGGCCGCGCGCGCCGACACGCGGGTGGCCTTGCGTTATGCGAGACTGGTAATTGTTTAGCCAGCCCGAAGAAAACTGCCACGAATTCCACGAATTATCACGAAGGCCGCATCGTAGGGCTGGCATCAGGGGAGAAAATTCTTCGTGAGAATTCGTGGCTTTATTT
>JAFNAG010000333.1 GCA_017860135.1 Acidobacteriota bacterium | reverse complement strand
CCTTACCATGACGAGTTCCCCGGGATTCGTGCAAGGCAGCGTTCGCAGCAGCACGGCATTGACGGTATGGTGTA
This sequence comes from Acidobacteriota bacterium, assembly GCA_017860135.1. Lineage (GTDB taxonomy): Bacteria > Acidobacteriota > UBA6911 > UBA6911 > UBA6911 > JAFNAG01. The sequence goes on along the minus strand of JAFNAG010000333.1, from coordinate 5,474 downwards.
TCCTAACCATGCGTTTTGCCCGGCACCGCCAGGGGCAGAGAGGAGCGATTCATGAGGATTGCACTGATTGTGATGATGGCGCTGGCCTGCCTGGCCTCGCCGGTCGCCGCCCAGGACGGCTGGCGGCCGTTATTCAACGGCAGGACCCTCGACGGCTGGTACCAATGCAACGGCACCGCCCCGTACAGCGTCGAGGAAGGGGTGATTGTCGGGCGCACTGTGGTGGGCTCGCCCAACAGCTTTCTATGCTCGAAGGAGTCGTTTGGCGACTTTGTCCTCGAGTACGAAGTGTGGGTCGATACCAACTTCAACAGCGGAATGCAGATCCGCAGCATCGCTGACCCGGCAATCAAAAACGGCCGCATGCACGGCCTGCAGGTGGAAGTCGACCCGTCCGAGCGTGCCTGGAGCGGCGGCATCTACGACGAGGCGCGCCGCGGCTGGCTCCACACGCTCACCGGCCAGGAGACCGCCCAAAAGGCCTTCAGGCTGAAGGAATGGAACCGGTTCCGCATCGAGGCCATCGGCACGTCGATCCGCACGTGGATCAACGGCGTCCCATGCGCCGATATTCTCGACGACCTCACGATGAAGGGTGTGTTCGGCATTCAGGTGCACTCGATCGGCAATGACGCGTCCCGGGCCGGCCGCCTCGTCAAGTTCCGCAACCTCCGCATCCTCACGGCCAACCTCGCCGCAAATCGAACGCCCGCCGAGGGCGACACCCCGCAGTACAACTACATCCCGAACACGATCTCCGAGCGCGAGGCGAAGGAAGGCTGGAAGCTGCTGTGGGACGGCAAGACGACTTCCGGCTGGCGCGGCGCGAAGCTGACCGCGTTCCCGGCGGGCGGTTGGGAAATCAAGGACGGCGTCCTCACGGTGCTCGAGTCCGGCGGTAAGGAATCGACCGCAGGCGGCGACATCGTCACGGTGGGCGAGCACGCTGACTTCGAGCTCATGGTCGACTACAACATAACCAAGGGCGCGAACAGCGGCATCAAGTACTTTGTCGACACCGAGCTCAATAAGGGCGAGGGATCGTCGATCGGGTGCGAGTACCAGATCCTGGACAACGAGTTGCACCCGGATGCGAAGCTGGGTGTGAACGGGAACCGCACGAACGCGGGGCTGTATGACCTCATCGCGCCGCAGAACGTCCGCTTCAACGGCGTAGGTGAGTGGAACCACGCGCGCATCGTCGTGCGGGGACAGCACGTGGAGCACTGGTTGAACGGATTCATGACGGTGGAGTACGAGCGGGCCACGCAGATGTGGCGGGCGCTCGTGGATCACAGCAAATACACAATCTGGCCGAAATTCGGAGAGCGGCCGGCGGGGCACATCCTGCTGCAGGACCACGGCAACCGGGTGTCGTTCCGGTCGATCAAGATTCGCGAACGGAAGTAGTGCCCGAGGAGAGGATCCCCAGCATGGCGAAACGAAAACGATCGGAGTGCGAGTCCTCGCGGCGTCGCTTCGTGAAATCATCCCTGGTCGGTTCCGCGGGCCTGATCCTGCCGGCCGGGTAATTTGAGTGGGGCCGGTGACCGGCTTCCACCTCAAACCGATCTGGCAGGGAGCACATGGAGGGGTACGGCATGGCAGGGCGAACGGTTGCGGTAATCATGGCGGGCGGCATGGGCGAGCGGCTGCGGCCTCTCACAGACTTCCGGGCGAAGCCCGCCGTGCCTTTCGGGGCGATCTTCCGGATCATCGACTTCACGCTCAGCAACTGCATCAATTCAGACATTCGCCAGATCGTGGTCCTCACACAGTACAAGTCCCGCTCCCTCAGCCGGCACCTGTCCACCGGCTTCAATTTCCTCTCCCAGCGCCTCGACGAGTTTATCGAGGAAATCCCCGCACAGATGCAGCTTGGCAACCAGTGGTACAAGGGCACCGCCGACGCCATCCGCCAGAACATGGCCTTCATCAATAGTGTCGCTCCGGAGCATGTGCTCGTCCTCGCCGGCGACCACATTTACAAAATGGACTACCGCCGGCTCCGCGAGTTCCACCACGAGCGGGGTGCCGGACTCACCGTGTCCGTCATCCGCGTGCCCTGCTCGATGGCGGCCGGACAGTACGGAGTGCTGGAGGTGGACGACCAGGCGCGTATCGTGGGCTTCGAGGAGAAACCGGCAAAGCCGAAGTGCATCCCCGGAACGACCGATTGCATGGCATCGATGGGCATCTATATGTTCGAGTCGGACACGCTGCACGAGTGGCTCGACAACGACCTTGTCGACTTCGGCAAGGACATCATCCCGGCCATGGTGAAGGCGGGCGCTCCGGTCTACGCTTTCGACTTCTCGACGTTGAACGAGATCAGGGACTATGTGGTTGTCACCCAGGGCGACGCGCGCGTGAAGGAGCTTCGGGTCACCGACGACTCCGGTTACTGGCGTGACGTCGGCACGCTCGACTCCTACTGGCAAGCCAACATCGATCTCGTATCGGTCAAGCCGCCCTTCTCGCTCTACGGCGAGAAATGGCCATTCTTCCGCAGCCCGACCTTCTTCCCGCCCGCAAAGTTCGTCCACGAACACGGCACGCGCATCGGCATGGCCGTGAATTCCATTGTCGCCGAGGGGGTCATCGTCTCCGGCGCCCTCGTCCGCTCGAGCGTGCTCGGCTCGGGCACCATCGTTCACAGCCACGCTCTGGTGGAGAACTCGGTGCTATTCGGCGGCACTATCCACAAGGAGAAGGTACTGGAGACTTCCATCAGCCGCCACTGCCGGGTGCGCAACGCCATCCTTGACCGGCACGTAATCCTCCGGGAGGGCACCACGATCGGATTCAATCGCGCGGACGACGAACGCCGGGGTCTGCGGACGCAGCTCATCACAGGGAGTAGCGATTGGGTGGTTGCGGTGACGCGCGACGCGGTGCTCTGATCGCGCCCCGGCGACACCGCATGCGCTGAGGATCAAGCAGCCAGGAGGGTCTTTGACCGCCGTGAGCGATGGGTTGCGGGCGGGAGCCCGATTGCAAGCGCGCGGGCTTCAGCCCGCGTTTGCCGCGATATGATGCGGCGGCCATGTCGGACTCGGAATCCGGCAGGCATCGGGCGTGGTTCCAGCATGGCGTCCGGCCTGAGCACGATTCTTCAGGGCAACGGGCCTTTTCCCTGCCTGACCAGGATGGGGTTTTCCTCGGTCAGGTCCACGATTGTCGAGGGCTCGAGTCCGCCGGGACCGGCGTCCAGAAACAGGTCCACCGTTTTTGTGAAGGTCCTCTCGATCTCGTCCGGGTCGGCGAGAAACCCCTGATTGGCCGGGCAGGCGCTCGTGCTGATGATCGGGGAACCGAATGCAGACAACAGAGCGTGGCAGATTGTATTGTCCGGCACCCGGATGCCAACCGTCTTCCGATTTTCCAACAGGATTCTGGGGACCTGCTTTGTGGCAGTCAGAATGAAGGTGTAGGGCCCGGGAAGAAGGTGCCGCATGATTTTGTATGCGGAATTGGAAACGTACGCATATTCTGAAATGCGCTTTAAATCCGGGCAGATAAAACTGAGAAGCTTGCGCTTGTCGTTACCCTTTATCTGATAGATCCTTTCCACGGCTTTTTTGTTAAAAAGGTCGCACCCGAGCCCGTACACGGAGTCCGTCGGGTAGACGACCAGCCCGCCGGACCGGAGAACGTCGGCGGCGGTTTTCAAGTGCCTGCCTTGTGGGTTCACCGGATGTATGGTCAGTCTTTTCAAGATGCGCAACCTCACTGCGTTTTGCAGCGCTGCTTCGCAACCGGGATCCGATGCCCGGCAGCGCGGCGGAATCGGGAAAGCAGGTGGCGGGAAATATCGTCCCCCGGCCGCACCAAAGGAAAAGTACCATGGCACAGGGCGCGAAACGAAGGACATAGACGTCCGCGCCCGGGTGTCGCGCATTCCTCCGGCGCCTGGCATCCCTGATCAGGAGCCTGCGTGTCAGCACTGGACAGCTCATTTTGCGTTGCAGCAATTACGAACGCCGGCGCAATTCCAGGAGCGCGGCTTCCCGTACGCTGCCGCAGTCAACCGCCGGGGCGGAGCCGGACGCGGCAGCCCCGTTCAGGAAGGAATCGGGCACGGCGGCGATGCGCTGCAGTTCCCCGCCGGCCACGCGGGAGGAAGCTGCCGCGAGGATCGATCCCAGGGCCGCGGCGGCGGCCCGTGCCATCTCAAGCGCATCCGGATAATCACCGGGGATGTCGGCGTTCTGTTCGAGCACTTCCGCCAGCGGCGCGGCGGCACGCGGATCGCCGATCTCGCCAAGGGCGCGCGCGGCCAGGCGCTGTACGCCCGCGTCATGATGGGAGAGTGCGCCGATCAGCGAATCGACCGCGGGGAGACCGATGGCAGCAAGCGCGCCGGCCGCAGCCTCCCGGACTGCGAGGTCGAGATCCCTGAGCGCCCGCACCAGGTGAGGCGCGGTATCCGGGGACCGCAATGACGAGAGTGCTTCTGCAGCGCGTCGCCGCCTGAGCGGATCCTGCGATTCGAGGGTTGCAGCGAGCGCCTGGGCAGCAGCCGGGCCTTCGCGCAGCGCCGCGGTGAAATCATCGGCCAGCAGCGCAGCAGCAGCACGCTCCTGCGCGTTGTCCGGGGCGAATTCCAGCGCATTCAGAGCAGCCAGGGCAGCATCGCGCACGTGTTTCCTGCCCGCATCGATCATCATTCGCAGACCCGCCCCGGCACGAAGGCCGCCGATCCGCCGCAACGCTTCCACGATCGCCAGTTGCAGGGATTCATTCGGATCGCCGGATAACGAGATCAATGCGTCGACGGCTTTCTCGCTGCCGACAGCCCCCAGGGCGGTCGCCGCAGCCCGGCGCGTTTCCGGATCGCGGCTGCCCAGAGCACCGATCAGTGGATCCACCGCACTTGCATCCCGGATCTCGCCAAGAGCCAGGGCAGCCTCCTTGCGGACATCCGATCGGCTGTCGGCAAGCATTCGGATCAGCGGCGCCACTGCTTGCGGATTCCGTGCGATGCCAAGGGCATTTGCGGCCCAGCGGCGCGTTTGCCTCTCCCCGGATTCCAGCAGGCGCACCAGGGCCGGAACGGCAGCGGCCCCCAGCGCTCCGAGAGCGCGCGCCAGCGCCTCGCACTCTGCCGCAGAGGAACTCGGTTCCGCGCTCTCCTTTCGCCCTTTGGGCTGATCTGCCAATTTTCCCAGTCGCCTGGCCAACGGTTCGGCGGAAGCAGGATGGCGGATCCGGGTCAGGGCGCCGATCACTGCGAGCCGGACCTCCGGATGTCCGTCCTCCAGCGCTTCCATCAGCGCCGGTGCGGCTTTTTTCTCATCCGCGTTTCCCAGGAGCGCGGCCGCCTCCGCACGTGTCTGCCACTTGGACGACCTCAATCGCTGCAATGTCCACCAAAGCACGCTTGCCTCCCCGGACAGCGCTGGCCCCCAGGTTTTTCGGAGCAACTGGAATGCGCATTATAATGACACTCCCCTTCTGCATCAATCCCAGTC
>JAFNAG010000332.1 GCA_017860135.1 Acidobacteriota bacterium | reverse complement strand
CACAGGCGCAGTGGGTGCAGAATTCAAAATGGCATTGAAGGTTGCTGCCGACGTTGTGCCCCGAAACGGCAGCAGTCCGGTTGCCATCTCGTAAAGCACCGCGCCGAAAGAAAACAAGTCGGTCCGGACATCCAGTTCCTTCCCCAAAGCCTGCTCCGGCGACATATAAGCGACGGTTCCCACGGCGGTGCCGGGGCTGGTGAGCATTGCTTCGGCTGTCTCAGTAGTAGCCGTAGCGGAGGCAGGTTCGCCGGTCTGAACCCTTGCCGGTGCGAGTTTCGCTAATCCAAAGTCGAGGATCTTGGCGTGTCCCGACGCCGTGATGAAGATGTTCGCCGGTTTGATGTCGCGATGAACGATTCCCTTGGAGTGCGCCGCATCTAGGCCGTCCGCGATCTGGATCGCCAGATCGAGGATCTCGTCCGTGCCGAGCGGCTTCCCCTGAATGCGGTGCTTGAGCGCGTTGCCCTCAAGATACTCCATCGCGATGAAGTGGCGGCCTTCGTGCTCGTCGATGTCGTGGATGGTGCAGATGTTGGGATGATTGAGGGCAGAAGCTGCCTGCGCCTCACGCTCGAATCTCTCAAGGGCATGGCGATCCCTGGATAACTCTTCGGGCAGGAACTTCAGGGCGACAAAGCGATGGAGCTTGGTGTCCTCTGCCTTGTAGACGACGCCCATCCCTCCGCCGCCGAGCTTCTCGATGATTCTGTAGTGCGAAACCGTTTGGCCGATCATGCCGTTTGCCAGTTGAGGGTGCAGGCTTGTTGAGTCTCAGTGAAACACCGAAGTGCTCCAAACCAACTTGTGGAAGAACCTATCGATTCTCCTTTGATGACAATGGCTGAAATCCTGCCACACCAAGCTGCCAGAACAGGAAAGTCTGCTCATCTGTGGTTTCTTCGATCTGCTTGCTCAGAGGGAGTCCGCTAGCGCCGTGACCCGAGGCGGCGTGGTAAAGGATCACTATGGGCCGGCCGGAAGTGGTCGCGGCCTGTAGCAGAGCGACCATCTTCCGGGCGTGAAGCGGATCGGCGCTCTGGTCGTGATCCCCGGTAGTGACGATGACCGCCGGGTATTTCGTGCCCGGCTTCACGTGGTGATAGGGTGAGTACGCATAAAGGTATTTGAACTGCTCTGGATTGCCTGACGATCCGTATTCGGAAGCCGCCCACTGGGCCCCCTGAAACTTGTGGTAGCGGAGCATGTCGAGCAAGGGATACCCGCATCTCACGGCCCCGAAGAGGTCGGGGCGCTGCGTAAGCACGGCGCCCACAAGCAGCCCGCCGTTGCTCCACCCCTCGATGGCCAGCTTGGAGGGATTAGTATAGTGGTTCCGGATGAGCCACTCAGCAGCAGCAATGAAATCGTCGAAAACGTTCTGCTTCTTGCCCAGCATTCCTGCCTTGTGCCACTCCTCGCCGAATTCTCCACCCCCGCGCAGGTTCGCCACAGCATAGACGCCGCCCTGCTCAGCCCACAGCACCGCCGTAGGTGTGAACCAGGGCAGATAGCCGGTGGCGAAGCCGCCGTAACCCGTCAATAGTGTGGGGCGAGACCCGTCGAGCTGGATTCCCTTGGCGTGCACGAGGAACATCGGAATCCTTGTCTTGTCCTTGGATTCGTACCAGACCTGTCTGACCTCAAGCCGGTTGCTATCGACGGGCACTTTCAGGCGCGCCCATACCTCTTCATTGCCGCTCACAACATCGTAGCGGTAGATCGTCATGGGGATGGGGTATGAACTGAAGGTCAGGAAACTTTCTGAGTTCTCCCACCGTCCGTCAAGATAGGCGGAGCCAATGGAGGGGAGCGCAACGTCACGAATGTGCTTTCCGCCCGGCTCAAAAATCTTCAACTGAGAACTGACGTTCCGCGTGTAGTTCACCACCAGCTTGCCGCCCACCAACGAAAGCGCTGCGACCGGGGCATCGCTTTCCGGGACCACCTCGCGCCAGCGGTCACGCGCCGGATTGTTCAGATCCACTTTCAGGATGCGGCCGTTGGAGGCCCTCCAATTGGTACGCAGGAAAAGTTGATCGCCACCAATTGAACCATAGAATCTCGCGGCAATGTCATTGACCACCGGCCTGATGGGCCCCCGGGATGCCAGGTCCTGGTAGTAGATCTCCGTCTTTTCTGCTGCGTCCCTGGGGCCATGCGCCACGTGAATGACTAGATAGCGCCCGTCCTCCGAAAGGTCAGCGTAGATGACCTTGTCAGGGCCGAAGCCCTTTCCGAAAACCTCAATATCCTCGGCCGGGTTTGTCCCCAAGGCGTGGTAGTGAACGCGCCAGCCTTCAGTCTCGTAGCGTGTGTAATACAACCCACTCTTGTCAGGCTTAAGCGAAACACCGAAATAGCGTCCTTTTGGCAAACGATCGGGCAAGCCTGCCCGCGTGTCCACGTTGAGCAGGTCGATAGTGCCCTCGCCTTCACCTTGCTGGCTCACGCCATAGGCGATCAGCGTGCCGTCTCTCGAAACAGCCGTCAGATCGACGCTGGTCGAATGATCAGGGCCCATCGGATTGGGGTCAATCAGCACTTGTTCGCTGCCCTTGAGCCCTTGCTTCATACAAATAACAAACTGTTCCTGGTCGGCGAGCCGCTTGCTGTAGAAGTAGCGCCCGTTGCACTCGACCGGCAGCCAGGAGATCATGTCGATTTTCTCGAGCTCCGTGAGGCGCTGTTTCAATTGCTCGCGCCCCGGCAAGGAGGCAAGGAGGGATTGAGTGTATTTGTTCTGGGCGTCTATCCAGGCTTGCGTCTCCTGACTCTTGCGGTCTTCGAGCCAGCGATATGGGTCGATTATCTCAACGCCCTGGACGACTTCCGTGACATTGTCCGTCCGGGTTGTGGGAGGGCCTTCGAATTTCGCTTGCTGAGCGCCGTCGCAGCCGGCTTCATGGAGCCAAGCGGCAGAAAGCAACAATAGAATCACGCCAGGGCGCCGGAAGAACTGGAGGTGGGGGTGAATTCGAAGATCTTCTCCCAACTTCTCCCTCCTCTATAATGTGTCTTCTCCGGCAGAGTTCGGTCGGATACCGCCTCTGCAAAGCAGCCTATGCATCAGCCGAACTGGCTGTCCTCGGCCTTGTAGACGACACCCATGCCACCGCCGCCGAGCTTCTCGATGATCTTGTAGTGCGACACCGTCCGGCCGATCATCGGAAGTTCTCCACCAGCATCAGATCGCTGCCGGCCTCGTCAATCTGCGTGTAGAGAATCGTCCGGCCATCTGGAGAAGGGACGAGCCCTGAATCGACCCGTTGATCCAGCTTCAGGATTCTACTTGTGCTGCCGGTCGCGAACTCGCGGAGGCAGATCTCGGTGCGGCACCTTTCGTCGGGTTTTGCGAAGAAGTAGATCCCCTGTTCTCCAACGGCATAGAGGCCATCGCAATAGATGGAATCAAGCAACTTGGCCTCTTCGCCTCCTCCGACCGGCACCCTCCATACACTGCACTCCTCCGGATATCGATCGCCTTTCATGTAGTAAAGGTATCTCCCATCGGGCGATTCCTGTGGCTGGTCTCCCGTGTTGTGGGTGACCTGAACTGCCTCCCCGCCGGCAGCGGGCATCTTCCAGATCTGGAACGATCCGCTGTGCTTTGATTTGAAGTAGATCCATTGGCCATCCCGGGACCAGCTCGGCCATCTTTGCACAGCTGGGTCGGTTGTCAAACGCCGGGGAGCGCCTCCGTTCGCGTTAACAAGGTAGATATCATCGTTTCCTTCGACAACACCGGCAAATACAATGCTGCGGCCGTCCGGCGACCATTTCGCCTCACCGGCGTCCCCTCCAAGCGAGGTCAGTTGAACGGCATTCGACCCATCGTTGTTGCATACCCAGATCTGATAATGCCCGGAAAAGTCCGAATTGAAAGCGACTCTCTTGCCATCCGGCGAGTATGCCGGGCCGTATTCATTCCGGGTCGAACGGATAAACTGCAATGGGGCGGCCGAGGTCTGACTCGGGCCGCGTAGATCAATACGCCAGATGCTGGCTTTCGATATCAGCACCATATAAGCCAGACGGTTGCCCTTGCGGGAAACCGCCAGCACCATGGGTTTCTCCGACGCGACAGGCAGCCTCCGTGGCTTCGCGGAAGCAGACGCCGCCATCCGCCAGAGGCTGTAAGTGCTATAGGAACCACAAGAGAACACGAGCTCGCTTCCATCCGGAGTCCAGGCTATCGCACGGACATACGGCTCCCCCGTTGAGGCGGACATTTGCCGCTCTCCCTGCGGCTCATAGTCCACCCCAGCGCGGCGCAGGTAAATTTCCGATGTCAAGCCGCTCCAGCGAGTGAACGCCAAGGTCCGGCCATCCGGCGAAAACGCAGGAGTGCTGTCCAAAAACCCGGCGGGGGACGTCGTCAGCCTTTTTCTTTCCAGGGTTTCCACGGACAGCAGAAACAAGCCCCGTGCGGCTTGGCCGGATTCCGCGGAGGGGACGACCAGCCATTTTGAGTCCGGCGTCCAATCGAGGTATGACAATCCCCACAGGGGGTAGTCCTTCGGCAAATCGAGTTCCCCCAGAACCTGCTCCCGTCCTCCAGTTCGCGGAGCGATCACCACAGCCGCTTTGGCCTGGGAGAGCCGGCGTAGGAACGCGATGAACAGCCCGTCGGGAGACCAAGCCGGACTGTACTCAACCGCGGGACCACTCGTCAACGGGAGAGGAGGTTCCATGCCGATCTGCTTGACGTAGATGTCGCAGTTCGCCCCTTGTCCGTCCGGACACCGTTCAAAAGCCACGAAGTTACCGTCAGGTGAGAAACTGGGGACATTCTCATAACCACGATACCCGGTCAGCGGATTGGGAACGAGCGGCGTTTCCGGTTCGGAAGGGCGTTGCCGGCCTAGCCAGTACCATCCTATGGCAACCAGAACAATGACCGCCACAGCGCCGATCACGAGCCGCAAAGGCGCGAACGGACCAGCCCTGGCAGGCGCAGCCTGCAGCCGTCCCGAATCCGAATCCTCCTTTAGCTCATCAAGGGCGACCTTCACGTCGTCCATGTGTTGAAAGCGTTTCGCAGCATCTTTACGCAGGCAGCGGTTGATTAGTTTTTCCAGATCGGCCGGAATTGCCGGCGTGATGCCGCTCACCGGTTTCGGCTCCTGGTGCAGAATCGCCGAGAGCGTCGACATCTTGCTCGTACCCTGAAAAGCCTTCTGCCCGGTCAACATCTCGTATAGCACCGACCCCAGCGAGAAGATGTCCGAACGGGCATCGACCTTCTTCCCTTCAGCCTGCTCGGGCGACATGTAAGCCACGGTGCCGACGATGACACCCTCTTCAGTGATGGGTCTTCCTTCACCATCCACGGTGGCCGTGGAGGCAGTCTCATCTCCCTGGATCTGCTCCGTGAGCTTCGCCAAGCCGAAATCGAGGACCTTCACCACGCCGTCCTCGTTCACCATGATGTTCGTGGGTTTCAGATCCCTGTGAACGATACCTGCTGAGTGAGCCTTGGCCAGCGCGTCGGCGATCTGAACGGCGTACTTGAGCGCGTCACTGAGGCGGAGGCCACGGTGCCCGATCCGCTGATCGAGCGTCTTG
>JAFNAG010000100.1 GCA_017860135.1 Acidobacteriota bacterium | reverse complement strand
CCCGGCTCTACCGGCGGCAGCATGGATGCCCCCACCCGGGAAGCCCTGAAGAGATTCCAGCGTTCCCACGGCCTTCCGGACAACGGAAACGCAGATCGGGGCACACGCACGAAGCTCTTTGAAGCATATATGGATCACATCTGCCGCGATATGGATGGGAATCCGTTCCGGCTGACGGACTCCGACTTCCTGGCAGCGGGAGCGGACGCGCAAGGCAAGGGAGACTATCAGGGATGCAGTGAGTTCAATCCCGTCCTGGTGTTCTCGCAGGAGGAGCACCGTCGATACGAAAGCGCCAGCGACAAATCGGAAAGAAATGCGGAAAATGCGCCCAACCGCAGGGTGATCATATTTCTTTTCCGGTCCGGTACTCGCGTCGACCCGGCCTGGTGGCCGTGCCCGGCGGCGGCCCAGGGGACAAGAGGGTGCGAGGAGCGTTTCTTTTCGGATGCCGCAGATCGCCGGCGCAACCAGGCGGCGCGCAGGAGGTTCGAGGACACCCGGGACACTTTTGCCTGCCGTTTCTACCATTTGCTCTCCATCCACTCTCCCTGCGAAGCGCCCGGGAGGATCGGACTCCCCCTGCGGTTCGTCGACGAGATCGGCCTGCCGCTGAGGGACAGCCCGGTCAAGCTCACGCTCCAGGACGGAAGAGAAATCGTGCTTATCACCGACAACGATGGGAACGTCTATCCGGGACTCGCCGCAGGCATTCCGTTCAAGGCTGAGATTCCGAACATTCACGAAATCGGAAGCGGGGATTCGATTCGCACCCCTTCAGGGCGGCATTTCACGGCAGGAGGGACAGGGCCGCGGTAGAGCGCGGCCGTTCCCCAGGAGAAAGGGAACTCCTCGTGAACAAGAGAGTCGTTTTTTCCCGGCGCCGGTTCCATGATCCCGTCGCGGGGTTGCCCTTCGAAGAGCTGGGAGACCTCGAAGAGGGCCGGTGGGGACTGCTGCCGGACGAGGCCCTGCTCGCTGCCGCGAGCAGGGGCCGAAAGCTTCCGCTGCTGTATTTTTCGCCGGAGGATTGCACGCACGCAGTTCGAAAGCTGGACCCTCCGGCGGTCTCCGGCGTGATTCGGAAGAGATTGGGGTTCTGGTCCCCGCAGGCGCTGGATCAGGGCATGGACCTGGTGTACCGCAGCGAACGGCAATGTCTCGTGCTGTCGGCCCTGGCTGCTGCAGCCGACACGGCCCAGGCGCAATTCTGGTTCAAACATCTTGAAAGCAGCCTCGAGTTGCTCGCACACATCACGGGCGCGGGCAGGTACCTCGCTCTCAAGCCGGTCGACATGCTGATTCTGTTGCTCCGCGGTGAAGCAAGACTGATCGAAGAGAACCGGGCTATGGAGGGTACGGGATGGTCCGGCAATGACAGCGTTCTTCGTGAATTGGCCAAGAAGTCCGTCCAGGCTGGCCGGAACAGGGCGAGCGCGTTGTGTGCCGCCACCGCCGGGCTGGGACGGAGTGAATTCGGCGGCGCGCTTCCTTTCATCGAGGTGGAGAGGGTTTTCTCCATACGGCCCTTTGACGGGGACCTGGCCAGCGCCCTGGAAGCGCGCGACGTCCCTTTCACGGAATGCCTGGATGGCCTGGTAGCCGTCTGGCCGTTGAGAAGCACAGAGAGGCTCACAGACAAGGGAGGCGCCGCCAGGGTCGTCTACTTCAGCAGGGGAGAATTCATCGAAGATCTGAATGACCTCACGCCGGAACAGATGGCTCGCGACGTGCAGCAAAAACTGGATGAAGGGTACGAGGCATCGTGCCCCGCATTCCTGGAATTCCTGCACGAACTCGCCCTGGAGCAGGCGCTCCTCAGAAGGAATGTACTGTCTGTTGTCGATCCGGGCACTGCACTGGAAATCCAACTGCGCGAGCAGGTACTGGAGGAGACCAAGGATTTGCGGACACGTCTGGCACAGACGCCGCCCTGGTTTAACCGGGATCGGATCCAGGCAGCGGAAGCAGTTGCCCTGCTGCGGTCCATCCATCAGAAGGTGGAGCGGGACGCGGCGCTGCTGGAGGAACTCGCCAGGCACGCAAGAAGAGCGGGCCTGAGCTCCCGCTTTGCGTATATCCGGCAATTCAAGAAGCGGAATGCCGTACCGCCAGCCTGAGCGTGGCGGTAAGGAGAGGTAGGAAAGGCTGAAATGGCTCGACCGTATCGATACCACGTTTGGCACCTGCCTTCGTTTGATGCTCTTCCGCCATTTTCCAGCGTGGATATCAGCTGTCCGCGCCTGTCGGGGAGAAGCACAGAAACGAAAACCGTCTACAGTCTCAAGAAAGACATGGAGGAACTCAGAAGAATCGGCAGGACCAAGGGCATCGTCGACGATTCGATCGTCAGAGTCGGGATGAGCACAGAGAACCTGGACCTTTGGGCTTTGAAAGTAGGCACGGGCGCCTCGCACAAGGTGCTGTTTACGGGAGACCACCACGCCCGGGAGTGGATCTCGGTGGAGATCGCCTATCTGGTTGCCGAGTACCTGATCCAGAACTACGTGGATCCTCCAACCAACGATAAGGAAAAGAGAATCAAGCACCTGCTCATGAACCGGCAGATCTGGTTCGTACCGATGGTGAATCCTGACGGGCATCGAATTACCATTACCGCCAACCGAAGCTGGCGACCGAACAACAGGAGTTACGACCTCCCCGCCCGGACTTTCGAGGCCGAGGATATCGATGGCAACCGGCGGACGATCACCCACCCGGCTGCAGTATTTACCGGAGTCGACATCAACCGCAACTACGCTACCAGCACGTGGGGGAAGGAGACGTTCAGCTTCGGCGTCGCAATGACCAGTGCGGACCCGAGGGACTCGGGTGCGAACAGCGTGTGGTTCGGACCGTCGGCAAACTCCGAAGCCGAGGGCGCCGCGATCGCGGCGCTCATGCGCAGGGAGAACTTCCGGTCCAGCCTCACCTATCACAGTTTCAGCCAGTTGATTTTGTACCCCGACAGGGGCGCCGGAGATGCGTACCTCCAGGCGGTCGGACGCGGAATGAACGACCTGATCGCAGAACGCGGCAACCCTTACTCGTATCAGGCCGGCTCCGCCCTCTACCACACAACGGGTGATCTGATGGATTTTTCTTTGCAGGTTGCACCGGCGCGTCCCACATTCACCATTGAACTGCGCCCCAGGCATCCTCCGCCGAGCCGCTCGCATGTTTTCAGCGGGCTGCCGGAATCGGAGATCGAGCCATGCTTCAGGGAGAACCTGCCGGCAGCCCTTGCGTTGATCAATTGCGCCGGGTTTGATGCGCAACCCGATCGAACCGGTTGCGACTCCCGGGTTTCCGCGGCAACAGTATGTCAGGCAGTCCGCAACTGCTGGGAAGTGTTTCAGGGCTGGGTGCCCTGATTTCGTGGCTGCCTCGAGCAGGCTGCGAATGGTTGTCGCGAAGGTATATGTCCATGCGATCGCCAACGGCGTATCGGTTGATTCGAACCGCCGGGATCCTGGCGGCGGTTTTCGCCTCGGCATATTCAGGCAGGCCGGGGGAAAGGCAGTCTATGCTCCGGGTGGCGTTCCTGCCACAAAGCAGCCCGAGCAGTCTTCCCTGCTCGGGCTGTGTGAAACTCGGGACTCTCCCTGAGGGGACCTGGGAGGCGGTACCCGACGATGTGTTCCTCTCCGGCCTCGCCGCGAAGCCTCCGGGAAAACTGCTCTACTTTTCAAAGCAGGAGTATGAGGCCGCCATCCACGGACTCTCTGCCCGGGAGGTGGTTCGCGTCATCCGGAAGCGCCTGGGCGAGTGGTCGGAGAATGCGATCAACGACGCGCAGGATCGCGTCTACCGCCTGCAAACGCACTGCCTCAGCCTGACGGCCGGTTCCTGGCATGCGGAGTCCGGCCCGGAAAAACGCAACAAACTCGAAGAACACTTTGCGGACGGCCTGCAGCTTCTGGCGGATCTGGTCGGACAGGGCCGGTACGAGGGAATGAGTCTGCAGCAGATCCTGGCCCTGGCTTTGCGGCAGGAAGCCAGGGTTCTGGCGGAATTGTCGGAGATTTCCAAAGACAGCCCGATCCGACAACAGTCAGGAACGGCGATCGGCGCGATGACGGCCACGGCCCGCAATCGCGCGGCGATCCTGCAATCCGCACTCCGTGAAACCGGAAATCGTGAGTTTGCCGGATCCCTGCCTCACATCAGACTGGAACGGGTGTTGTTTATCGAGCCGCGCGACAAGGAACTGCAGCGGCTCCTGGTTGCCCGCGGCGTCGATTTCCTTGAATGGAGAAAGGGATTGGTCGCCCCCTGGCCTCTGGACGGCGTTCAGGAATTGCGGAAATCAGGCAGATCAGTCGCCATCCTGTACATGAATGGCGGCGATTTTTCCGCGGACCTTGCCTCCCTCACAAGCGCGCAACTCGAGCGGGAGTGCGCGGAACGGGCTGAGCCAGGAAGCAGCGACGCCCGAACGGTAAACCACTTGCGCGCGCTGCGGCTGGAGCAGCATTTGCTCTTGAGGAACGTTGCGGCGCTTGCCAAAACCGGGACAGGCGGGGAGACAGCAGCTCTTGCAGGTCTGGCCGCCGAGGATAGCGCCGCAATGCTGCAGGAAATGGCAGTTGCCGTGAACGGCCGCGGCGTCCCCGGGGATCATCTGCCGGCTTTAGCGCTCGCAGAATCCGAGCTGCTGCGGGAAGCGATGTTTTTCCGGCAGTGGGCAGGATCACAGGAAAGGAAGGAGCTGGAGCAACGATTCGCAGAAATCGTCCGGCGCAAGCTCCGTGATCAGGAAAGAATCTCCGCCCTGATGAACCCAAAGGATCAGACACAATAATCACGTTCGTTTGCCGCATGCAGTCCGCCTTACAAGCGGATCGTCGAGGTGCCCATGAAGAACCTGCCCCAGCCGCTGCCCTTCGAAATCGAAGGCGATGAGGAGTTCAAGGTCAGAGTGCGTGCCTGCTTCACCATTCTGTGGGCGACTCGATCCGGCCGCCTGCTCATCAAGGCACTGATCGATTCCGGCCAGAACCTGACCATAATTGCCACAGCGGATTCCAACGGCTACTGCGAAGCGCACAACATCGAGAAAGCCTGTTCTCAGGGGGAAGGGTGCGGGAGCACGATCGCATGGAATCCCGACCTGGAAGAAGTCGATCCGACCGACCGGCCGGGGGTTGCAGTGATCCTGGGGAAGCTGCTCGTACACGCGTATCACAACGCCATGGGCATCAAGCTGCGGGGATCCCGGCATGCATATCCGGGTCAGAGCAGTGGCGTATGCCCGGAAGACGAACGCAACACAATCGGGTTGGGCGGCAGCTTTATCAACGGGCCGGAGGGAGGCCTGGTGCATGTTGCCGACCACGGAAAGGCAGCCCCGTCTGAGAACTCGCTCAGGGGAGAGATGGGGATTGCGCGGCGCGTGAAATTCTACCCGATGAACTGGCCCGGAGGTCCTCCATGGTAACGAAAGCCCCGCTCCAATTCGGTGTGGAACTGGCCAAAAAGGGCCAGGATCTCGTTCTTCACTACGAAGTCCGAAACAAAGACTCCCGGGATGCCTATCTCCTCAACAGGTTGTACCGGCCGGGCCCGGATTGGCTGATGAGCCCGGACTTGATCTATATCAGGGTGGAAAGCGAAAAACGTCGCCTGCACCTGTACAAACGGATCGACGACATGCCGGAGAACAGGAACGTTGTGTGCCCTGTCGCGCCCTTCCTCACACCCGTGAGAGCCGGCGCGAGTTATGACGAGGAAGTCCACATGGCGACTCCGGTCGAAGAATCACGCGAATACAGCCCGCTCCGGGCAGCCGCCAAGCCCCGTCCGTTCTTGTGCCAGGATGTCGTGTTCACCCTCGGCTACTATTGGTCCTGCGACGGGTTGATAGAGGAGATTGTGGACATCGAAGGAACGCCGGCCTGCATCATAAAGGCTCCCTCCCATGCCATGCTCGAATACGGCGAGTTGAACAGCGATGTGGTCGTGATGGAGGTGCCCGCGCTGGTGCGGCATTCCCCGGAGACCGGCGCGAACGCCGCCAGGGGTGGGAACCTTTCGGTCAAATAGCGCGGCGCGAAGACCCTCTTTTGAAGCATCCGGAAAACGTCCCTATTTCCCAAGCAACCCGTCAAGGTCCTTCCGGTATCCCACGAACGCGGCGTGCCCGGACCTGGTGAGGCGAATTATGGTGAGCGGGATCTTGCCGCGGTAGGTCTTCTCGATATCAATGTACCGGACTTCCTCAAGTTTCGCGAGGTGACTCGACAGGTTGCCCTTGGTCAGGCCGCTTTCGCGCAGAAGATACAGAAAGTCGGCCTCCTTGACTCCGCTCAGCAGCGCCATGAGCACGAGCCGGGCTGGTTCGTGAATGACACGGTCCAGGTCAGTCACTGCAAATCCCCCACCGGAGCCTGGGGAACACTCCGGAGAAATGACCGGAATCGCAGGGAACCTGCCAGCGCCGTCGCCGCTCCGATCGCCAGCATCAGCCAGGACATTCCGTTCCATCCCAGATGCAGCGGATACAGCACGAAGCCGAGAAGCAAAGAGGCTGCCGAAAGCCAGAGGAAATGGGGCAGGCGCTGCCGTTTCGAGGCAATCAGGAAGGCGCCGGCCAGCAATGCTCCAAATCCCGGCGCCGCAAGGTCGGCAAATCCCTCCCCGCGTCCCACAACAATGAGCCCGGTCAGCCCCGCCGCCACAGCGCCGGCGATAAGCGCCGTCAGGAGATGGTGCGCGCGCGACGGCTCCTTCCACTCCACATACCCCGCGCGCGGGAATGTCCATTTAGCCTTGAGCTTCTTGGTAAGCCAGACTGAGGCGAATCCGCTGCCCACAAGAAGAAAAGGCACGATCGCCCAGTACGTTTCCCGCCAGCCGCCGCGGATGCGGTACTCCGGGAGCAGAAAAGCCACTGCCCATAAAACCCACAGTGCGCCCATGACGATTTCGGGCAGGCCGTCTACATTCCAATAGCGCACGGCACGGCGTTCGATGTCAGCAAGCTCGGGATATTCCATACAGCCTCCATATATCACACATACTAGTTTGTACTACAAACTAGTATGTGGAGGTTACGGGAGAATGTCAAGCTCTTTTTTTGTTTTGCCTCATGCAAAATCGCGCGATCCTTCGCGCGGCTCGGACCGCACTGCCGCCTGCATTGCATTCCGGCATGGAAGAACGGGGGATTGCGGGTGAACGGGCTGGACCTCTCCGGCGGTCACTGCCGGCAGTATTCCGGGCGCGCGCCGGCGCTTGCTGCCGGGGCAGCCGCCGCTTCCGGCGCCGCCACGACGATTCCCTTCAGGGCAAGCATGCTTCCTCCCTCGAAATGCGTTATTCCGCCGGCTGTCGTCCTGTTCCCACGGAGATAATTGCGGCTCGGCACGCGACTCATTCCACTGTTTCGATCCCCTTTCTTGGTTCCCTCAGCGTGTATCCCCGATGTCTGGGACCATAGATGTAATAAGGAAAGACCGATTCGCGCCGTTCGTAATTGTTTTGCAGTGCCTGCACCATCTCGGGTGTGAACCGCTCGAGATCGTCAGGGGAAAGGACGGGGTTCTCGAGCGGAAACTCCGTGACGACCCAGGAGAACGATTGCTTTTCGATCTCGCGGAGCAGAAGGCTCTGATCCCACAGCCCCGCCCGGCTCAAGGCGGTGAAGTGAAACAGCTGAATGTAGATCTCTCCCCGGGCAAACAGGGCGAAACTGCCCTGCTGCGAAAGGATCGGCCCTGATCCGGTCCGGATAAGGGGATAGATCCTTTCCGCAGCCCGGTTGCAGGCGAGCCCCCGCTTGCCCTCCTCGACGGAAACGAACAACGGGGTGTAGACGAGAAGGAAGAGAACCTGGAGCGAAATCAGCGCCTCTCTTCCCCTTAGCGCGGGGAGCTTGCAGGTGCGGATCGAATAAAGAACAGTAACCACCAGCAATTCGAGCACATATTGGCCGTGAGCCCCCAGCCGCCCCAGGGACGCCACAGTCGTCAGAAAAACGCAGGCCAGGTAGAGGTCGACCGGTTCCCAGACTCCTCCCCTGAAACGACGACAGGAAGTCAGCAGTGCGATCCCAATGAAGAGGATCAGGGGTCCGGCATGGTGCGCGAAGATTTGCGGAATTTGCAGCGGGTTGTAATCCAAGCGGGCCAGTTGAATCGTGTCATACAGGAAATTCCCGCGGGTGTTTTTCTGCAGCCAGAAAAGCGGAACCAGTCCCGCCACCAGGCCGGTGGCCGCATAGGGGAGGAGCCATTGCCGTTTTCGCAGCAACAGGTACGCCCCCATTGCCAGAGGGAGGGCTATCTGGGTTTGTTTGGTATAAAAAGCCAGCACCGCCAGCAGCGGACTCAGAACCAGCGTCTCCAGGGGACGGTTTCGCAAAAAGAAGACCAGGGACCAGACGGAGAAGGCCACCGCCAACATCTGCACGTTGCTGCGTGCGGCGTTATACAGGAAGGCGGGGATCAGGAAGAGTAGGAACGCGGCCCGGAATCCCGCTTGCGTGGTCTGATTCCAGTGTCGGTCCAAGCGCACCAGCGCCCAGCCGATCGAAAGTGCGGCGAGAAAAGACAGCAGTTTGGCTGGCAGAAAGCTCAGTCCGGTGGCGCGCAGCAGAATTGCCGCCAGTGCATAGTACAACGGCGGATAGGCGGCAAACGCGAATGGGGCGGTGTCGGTTCCCCGATACATGCCCTCGCCGCGTGCGAGCCGCCAGGCCATGTTGAGGACTTCGGGATCGGCATCATCCCAGGCAAAATCGGGCCGCAGCGAGACGTAACACCAGCCCAGCAAGCAGATGCAGGCGGCAGCGGGTACAACACGGCACAGCGTGGGGCGCATGCCCGCCAGTAGTGACATCTTGGCCGTCATCCGGACAACATCACAAAACGACAATATACAGCGTCATAGGTCCCGACAGGTTTTCGGACTGAATTGCAGTCGGGGAAAACAAAAGCGAACCATAGAGAGCACAGAGACCACTGAGACTCCCCGGGCATGAATCACGGCATGACCCCTCCGTGATCTCGGTGGTCTCTGTGGTGAAAATGCGATCAATTCTGACTTCACCAGATGTGAACCAACTCTCCAATCGTGTCGCGAACTTATGACGCTGCGTATGAAATACCGTCCTGCAAATTGATAAGGAGCTCCAGCCACAAAACCCACAGATTGCAGAGATCCGTTGGCACGCCCCGACACCCGGAACGAGTATATCAGTGAAATCTGTGGGATCTGTGGCTCCACTAATTCCTTTTAAGTGCCTGCGCGCCGCAACCCGGCGTTTTTCCTCAGACTTTTCCTTGTTTAGTGTGCCCCGTCCCTTTGAATCGGAGTTCCCAGACACGCCAGCAGGCCTCCAGAGCAATGGCCATCGAGAGTTTGCTTTTCCCGGCGCGCCGCTCGTCGAAAAGAATGGGGAACTCGACATGTCTGTAGCCCAGCTGTTTCGCCCGGTATTTCAACTCGATCTGGAAGCTGTAGCCGTCGCTCCGCACTGCATCCAGACGGACATCCTGCAGAACCCTGCCGTTCCAGCCATTGAAGCCGCCGGTGAAATCGTTGATTGTGACTCCCAGAACGATGCGCGAATACATGCTCCCGAACCTTGAAAGCAGGCGCCGGCCGGCGCCCCAATGAAGCGTTCCCCCACCAGCAACATAGCGCGAACCGATCACGAAATCTGTTTTCTCCGCCAGCTGAAGCATCGTCGGCAGATGCGCCGGCCTGTGGCTCCAGTCCGCGTCCATCTGGATCAAGAAGTCGTATCCGTGCGCCAGACCCCACTTCAAGCCGAATACGTAGGCGCTGCCGAGCCCGAACTTCCCCGTGCGTGACTCGAGGTGGACCCGGCCTGCGCAGCGTCCGGCGAGCAGCTCGCGAACCAGGCCGGCCGTGTCGTCCGGGCTTGCATCATCCACAACCAGGACATGAAGCCGGTCATCCATATTCAGGATCGCGGGAATCAGCTGTCCGATGTTGTCGCGCTCGTTGTAGGTCGGGAGGACCACCAGCGGCCCGAGGTCAAGGCTCATGCGACGCTCCTATTCATACCTCAAGGCCTCGACCGGATTCATGCGCGCGGCCCGCACTGCCGGGATCATCCCGAAGCTGATGCCCACCAGCAAGGTGACCGCGAATCCCAGGATGACGGCGAGCGGAGGGATCTGGATCACGATATTCGGCGCAAAAAAGTGAACAGCGTACGGCACCGAGACACCCAGCAGGATCCCCACAAGGCCGCCGCCGCAGCTGAGAATCAACGCCTCGGTCAGGAATTCGACAAGCAGTACGCAGCGCTGGGCTCCGATGGATTTCTTGATCCCGATTTCCCTCGTGCGTTCGGTGACGGTGATGAGCATGACGTTCATGATGCCGATCCCGCTGGACAGGAGTGAGATGGCCGCGATCACAAGCAGAACGAGCGTCAGTCCGAGACTGATCCTGTTCGCGGCCTTCAGGATCTCCGAAAGGTTTTCCACCTTGTATATGGCTTTTTCCCGGTGGCGGCGGATGAGCAGTTGACGCACCTCGGAGGTCAGCCGCGGGACGAGATCCATGCTCTGAGCCGACACATATATTTGCTCGATGGTATCCCCCGGCTTGAAAAAGCGCATCACCGAAATGGGCATCACAGCGGCGTAATCCGTTACCTCCGCCTGCCCGAATGTGCTGACGCGCTCCTTGAAAAGACCGATCACGGCGAAACGCATGCCGTAAAAAGTCGCCGTACCCCGATACAAGGGGTCGCTTTCGAGCTTCTTGGCGAGGAGTTCCGTCACCAGGCAGACTTTGCTCCTGGAACGGATGTCATTTTCATCCAGAAATCGACCGTGGATCACCTCGATGTTCCGCACTTGCCGGTATTCCGGCGTTGTGCCGATCAGGGTGACCACCTGGCCGAGCCCCTCCAGGACTATGGTGGGGTAACTCAGAGTGAGCGGGGCCGCGCTCCGCACTCCGGGTACTTGAGCAAGGATCGCATTCACGTCACCGAGGTTCAGCCGGTCGCCCAGCGCCATGGTGCCGAAGTTTGCATCCGCCGCTTCATGGTAGACGGAAATCAGGTTGGTGCCGACCCCCGCGATCTGCTCCAGGGTGTAATCCCTGCCGCTGATGCCGGCAACGACCACGAGCACCAGCGAAGCTGTTCCCACCACCATACTCAACGAAGTCAGCACCGCACGTCCCCAATTGCGACGCAACGCTTCGATGGCAGCCCGCAAAATCTCGCCGAACGGCATTGTCATGGTGAAGGCAACCGGTGTGCGCGACTGGCCGTGTCCAAGCCGGCAGGCATCATTCCCCTTCCTGTGAAACCGAAAATATCGTGGCAATCATCGATAAGATTGTCAGCCGGAAATCGCAACCACGAGAAACACGAAATACGCGAAACTATTTCCGTGTATTTCGTGTCTGGCGTGGCTTGCTGCTTTTGCAGCTTTATCACTCCGATATCCGGAATTCAACAAGATGCATATCGAGAGGCCGCCTATCGGGCGGAGGCCTCGCCGGGATTGACGGCCACCCTGTCGCCCTCCGCAACGCCCTGCAATATCTCGATGTCCTGCGTTGTGACCAGTCCCAGGCTCACGCGCCGGGGCACGACGGACTTGCCATCGAACAGCAGGACCGTTGGCTGTCCGTCCTGGTTGAAAACAGCGGTCCTGGGAACCACCAGGGCATCGGCTTTGGTGGCTGTCACGATTTGGATCTTAACGTTGAGGTTTGGAATCAGCTCCTTGGGGTTCCCCTCGACGGCACAGATGACGTTCCCCACCGAGCGGTTGCCGAGCGCCACGACCTGTCTGGCCGGCTGCTCGACCACAGCGGTCCACTGCTTGCCGGGCATCCCGTCCCATTCCACCAGGACCTGCTGTCGTTCTGCAATCCGGCCGAGGTCCGGCTCATCCACGTAGGCTCTGAGCCGCACTTTGCCGGGTTCATACACCTGCGCGAGGAGAGTACCCCGGCCGGCAAAGGACCCCGCCTTCACGGCGAGCATGTACAGGATTCCGCTTCGAGGAACCAAGATTGAACCCATCTGCACCTGTTGCTCGAGCAGCGCCGCCTGCCGGGTCAATTCTTCGACTTTGCTTTGCGACAATTCCTTTTCTTCCGGCGAGTAGCGATTCAGCAGAGCTTGCTTTTTCTGCCGCAGGGAATCCAACCTCAATTCGAGCAAACGGATTTCCTTCCTCATGGCTTCCACTGCCGCTCCGGTGGTCGCGCCTTTTTTCAGCAGATCTTCCTCGCGGTCCAGATCTTCCCGCTGCTGTTTCCACTGCAGTTCCGTCTCGGAGATGGTAGAATCCGCGGCCGTCAACTCTTCCCGGGAAGCGCCGGCCATCACCGTCCGCGCCTGGATCCGCGCTTCCAGGAGCCCCGCCCTGGCCTCCGCCAGCGCGGTCTGGAGCGGTTTTGACTCCAGGCGCATCAGAAGCTGCCCCTGCCGCACCTCCGTGCCCTCCCGGCTCTCCAGGCCGGTCACCATCCCATCGATGGGCGCATATATATCCGTCCGGTCCGCTGGTTCGATGATCCCGTTGCTGTTTATGACCGATCGGATCTCACGGCGGACAACAGAAGCCAGAGCATACTGAGGATTGTCGCCTCCGCCGTTCCCCAGGAAACAGCCGGGGGCCCCTGCCAGAACGATGCATGCGGCAAACACTGCGTAACGGATACTCGGTCGCGTCATATCTTGTGCCTGTCGGGGCGGTTCTGCGGCAAGCGGAATGCCCAATGTTCGTTTCCCCGCGAACGGATCAGCGCAGATTCTATAGTGAGACAGGGCAGAGCGGCAATGTGAAATCGAGCTGCGGGATGGATATCCCCGACCGCCTCGCGCTCGAGTTCAGCAGCGCACAGGCCGTACTGAGCTTCTACACGCAGGATCGTACGGGGACGGGCCTGCAGTCCCGGACTCCGGGAATGCGGTGGGGAACGGGATAGCCTGATCGGCTGATGATTGGCCGGATTGTCCAAAACCGCAACCATAAGGGAACGGGTGGACTTTTGAAATCCACCCGCTCGCCCACGGTCGCGGCCCCGCGCCTACCTGCGCATCCCAGCGCAAATGCTGCAACCCTTCCAATTCCCAGAGTCCTGGCTTCCGAACCGTCTATCGTTTATTGTTCGGATCCGCGGAAAGCCTGACCGTAGCGTCCGGCGGATTCTGCTGCGCCGCGCGAATCATGCGCTCGCGCATGGAACCGAGGGTGCGGGCCATGGATTCGCGGGCCGCGCTGTCAATCATCGGCCGGATGACATACTCCAGCAGGCTCGGGACCGTCCTGCTGAGGCTGATCGATTCGCATTCGACGACGACCCCGCCGTTCACCTGCTCGTATCGCCAGTACGAATTGAGCCGCCACAGGAAGCCGCGGTCCTGCCCGATCGGTTTTTCCCTCTCGCCGGAGGAGCCCGGATCCCGGAGTTCTGCAATCCGGGTCGCCACGCTCCTGCTCAATGCCTGGCTGCCGCCGCGCCAGCCGTAGCGAATCTCGTGTTCCGTATTGTAGACGACGGTGACGAATTTGACGCGTCGCAACTTCAGGTAGAGCGTCAGTGAGTCCGGTCCCCGATTCAGGACGCGTGATTCCAGGACATCTTCCTGCCGGGTGTCCTCCATGCCCGGATTGACGATTCTCGACATGACCAGGCCGATATCCACACCGGGAATGAAG
>JAFNAG010000331.1 GCA_017860135.1 Acidobacteriota bacterium | reverse complement strand
CCGGCAGACATAAAATCCTGCTTACGTCCAGGCGTTGGCAATGGCTATTCTGAAATCCTATTCATGGTGATGCAATATATGGGCAAAGGGGATATCCGCACAAGGCGAGGCAAGATTTATCGAGGCAGTTTCGGCAAGACGCGGCCCAGGAAGAAAAAGAAAGCGCGCTCCGGCAGACGGTCGTGAAGCGGCTGACTTATGGAACCCTGGGTGCGAGCGAGCTGAAGCCCGCGCTCACGGGAATTCATCAGTGAGCACAGGCTTTAGCCCGTGCGTTTTTGAACTCCTTGATCTTTCCCGGCGCACGAGTATTCACTCGTTTTAAAGCGCGCGGGCTGCGGCCCGCGCTCACTTTTTTGGGCACACCTGTGAAGGATCGGCCCACTTGACAGGCATGCTCACCATAGGTTGAAAAATCCCCAGGCAATTGGAATGGAAGCATTTACTGCAGCAATCGTCTGCGGGATTCCGGATTGGCATGACGCTTGCCTGAGCAAGGTCATGGCAATTTTCCCGAGGAAACAACCGAGACCTTCCATCCCGGTGGATCCGGAGCTTGTTGATCGCTGCCTGCAAGGGGATCAACGGGCCTGGGAGACCATTGTGCGGGCATACGCCGCGAGCATCTTCGGCTTGAGCTATCGATTCACCGGCCGCAGAGAGGAGGCCGAGGATTTGACCCAGGAAGCGTTTATCCGCATCTATCAGCGGCTCGCCAGTTTTCGTGCCCAAAGCGGCAGTTTCAAGAGCTGGGCGCTGAGAGTGAGCCGGAACCTGATCATCGATCGTTACCGGCAGGAACGGCGCTTCCAGCAGTCCGGCGGCAGCCGCGAACTCGAGTCGATGAACATCCCGGATGAAAAACTGCCCGGCCCGCACAGATCGGTGGAGCAGGCGGAGACGAGCAGGATCCTGCACGATGCGCTGCGGACGCTCTCGCCTGATATCAGGGAAGCGATCATCCTCCGCGATTTTGAAGGCATGAACTATCATGAAATGGCGCAAGTGCTCGGCGTCCCGGAGGGGACCGTGAAAAGCCGCATCAGCCGCGCCCGCATGCTCCTGGCCAAATTCCTGTCCCATCACCCGGCTTTCGCCGCAGTCTCGGGGCGCTAATTCAGACCGGTGAACCGCGCGCGCCGCTCAGCGCGGTTTGCTCCTCGACAGGGTGCCCCTCCCAGACAGCCCGGTAGCGCGGGTCGACTCGCGATGCGAAATCCTCCGTTTTGGGGCGTTTCCCATACCATCGTGATTCCGGCAACGAGACCGCGGTTCCGTGTGCCGCTTCAGATTTCCCGCGGATTGCACAAAACTCCGTCCGGGATTGCCGCAGCGCCTTGCAGTCATTCGCGCCGGTTCCCTAAATTCATGACTCCAATTTGCCGCGATACGCGCATAATATCTGGAAGTGGGTGTCAGCGCAGGTGGTGAGACAGTGGTTTGCGCATGAGGAGGATAATGTCTCCACGGAAAGCCGGAAGAGACAACAAGCAAGGAGGATCCAGATGAGACTTCGCACTTTGGTGGTGGCTGTAAGCATGGTTGCGCTGGCAGGGCTGCTGTTGCAGGCGCAGGGCCAAAAGCCGGCCAGCCCGCCGGGCACGGCGGCCACGCAGGTCGGCGGCAAGTATGTGCCGGGCAAGATGGGACAGACATACCAGGACGGCAAATGGATCGAAGTAACCTATGGCCGGCCGATCAAACGCGGGCGCCAGGACCTGTTCGGCGCAGGTGCGAAATACGGAGAGGCCCTGAACGCCGGCTCCCCTGTCTGGCGCGCGGGAGCGAACCAGACGACCCGCCTCAGGACGGAAGTGCCGTTGATTTTCGACGGCAAGACCCTGCCGGTCGGCGAATACAGCGTCTTTGTCGATTTGAAAGAGAACGCGTGGACGCTGATCTTCTCCAACTGGCCGGCGCAACAGAAGTACGATCCGAAGGATAAGACGGCGCTCTGGGGTTCATACGGATACACTCCCGACCAGGATGTGCTTCGCGTCGGGATGCAGGTCGGCGTACTGCCGTTCTCGATGGATCAATTCACCATCGCCTTCACCGACATGACCGCCGCCGGCGGGAAGCTGGCCATGATGTGGGACAGGACGATGGCATCCGTCGCATTCAGGGTCGGGAACTGACGGCCTCGGCCGATCCGGCGGGAGCGCAAAGTACTGGCATTTTCGATTTCAGGACCGGACGGAACTGCGAAGACCTTCTCAAAGGCAGCGCTTCGAGCTCCGGAGGTCTTCGCGGTTCCTGAAGGGCATTCCTATTTAGATCGCTCCGCTCTTCTCTTTCAAAGCCGCAGCTCTCATTCTGACTGGGAAGTCCGGGTTGATCCGCAGACGGTTGACCTCCATTCAGCCCGCCCGGTTCATGCACCATTCAGGCCATGCCAGCCATCCACGCGTGTTCCGGGACTGGAGGCAATTTCAGGTGCAATCGGAAGTGGGGCTCAACAGATAGAAATTATCAAATGTCATTTGTCAATTCTGTTTGGAGCAGTTTGGAGCCTTGTCACGGAGAATCGCGAGCTTGCGCGTATTCTCAGGGCCTCGGCCAGGACAGCACAAGACGAAGGCTTGCAGCGGCCAAATGACAAATGACCATTGACAATTGATAGGTTCTTTTGTCGTTAATCGTTGCGCGACGCATCCTTTTGTCCGAATTCCACCGAAGATCGAGTCCCACTCCCGATTGCACCCGGCAATTCTTTATGATTTGCCATTCTCCCTGGGCTACAATGCACCTACCCCTGTTGTGTTCGGAAGTCTTTGCTTGAATATTGCGTACTGAGGGCCACGCCGCCATGATCGGCCAAACGCTTCACCACTACCGCATCGTGAGGGCGATTGGCCGCGGCGGCATGGGGGAAGTGTATGCCGCCGAGGACACCAAACTGCATCGCTAAGTTGCGCTGAAGGTGCTGCCTCGGGAGATGGCGTCGGATCCGGAGCGTCTCCAGCGCTTTCAGAGGGAAGCCCAGGCAGTTGCAGCCCTCAACCACCCGAATGTGGTCACCATTTATGCGGTGGAAGAGGCGGAGGGTGTCCAGTTCATCACCATGGAGCTTGTGGAGGGGAAGGCGCTCACCGATCTGATTCCGGAGCATGGCCAGGGCCTGCCGGAACTCCTGCGGTTCGGCATTCCGCTAGCCGACGCCATATCTGCCGCGCACCAGCGCGGCATCGTGCACCGCGACCTCAAGCCGGCGAACGTCATGGTGACCACGGACGGTCGGCTGAAGGTGCTCGACTTCGGCCTGGCCAAGTTGAAGCCGGCGGGCGCCGTTTCGACGGAAGCGACGACGGTGACGGCCGCCGAGCTCACGGCGCGGCACAGCATTATCGGGACGCCGTCGTACATGTCGCCCGAGCAGGCCGAAGGCAAGCCGGTGGACCATCGCACGGACATTTTCTCGGCGGGTGTCATCCTGTATGAGATGGCGACGGGCAGGCGTCCGTTCCGCGGCGACTCGGTGGTCACCATTCTTTCCTCGATCATCAAGGACACTCCGCCGCCGGTATTGGAGGTCAAGCCGGGCCTTCCGCGGGAGCTGGACCGCATCATCACGCGCTGCCTGGCGAAAGACCCGGCACGCCGCTATCAGAGCGCGCAGGAACTGCGCAGCGACCTGGAGGGGGTGCAGCAGCAGGCGGGTTCCGGGGTGAGTCCTCTCCGGGTCGCGGCCCGGGCACTGGCGTTGCGCGCGCGACGGAAGCGATGGTGGGTGGCGGCACTGGTTCTGGCCGCATTGATGGCTTCGCTGCCCTATGTGTTGAACCGGCGCGAACCGGGCGTTTCTCGCGCAGGACCGGCGCAGGTGGAGAGGACCTTGTCGTTGACCTCATCGCCGGGGGTGGAGCAGTATCCGAGCCTGTCACCGGACGGGTAATGGGTGGTTATCTCGGCTTGGGAATCGGGGCATCGGCGCATCTTTCTGCAGAGCGTCGGCGGCCAGAATGCGTTTCCGATCACGAAGGATCCGAACGTGGATGATGACCAGCCGGCGTTTTCGCCGGACGGCGAGCGCATCGCGTTTCGGTCGAGCCGGGAAGGCGGGGGCATATTCCTGATGGGGCGGACGGGCGAGGCGATGAAACGCCTGACGCGCACTGGTTTCAATCCCAGCTGGTCGCCGGACGGCTCGAAGATCGTATTCGCGACGGAGAACGTGCAGCTGACACCGATGAACTGGGAAGGCGCCAGCGAGCTGTGGACGGTTGACGTTGTCACAGAAGCGATGCAACGCCTGACCGCGGAAAGTGCTGTGCAGCCGAGCTGGTCCCCGCACAATCATCGGATCGCCTACGTGGGAAGGGTTACTGTCCCGGATGCGGAAAACGAGCAGGGCGGCCGCCATATGCACATCTGGACGATCCCGGCAGGGGGCGGCGCACCGGCGCAGGTGACGAGCGGCCCGGATACGCACTGGTGCCCTGTCTGGTCGCCGGACGGGAAGTACCTCTATTTTGCCAGCGAACGCGGCGGCAGCATGAACCTGTGGCGTGTTCCCATAGATGAAGAGTCGGGGAAACCCGTGGGAGAGCCGGAGGCGATCATCACGCCGGCAACGTGGCTTGCACACCCTACCATTTCTGCGGACGGGAAACGCATTGCCTTCAGCAATGTGCTGGAGACGCAGAATATCCAGAGGATTCCCTTTGATCCGGTTGCGGGGAAGCGGACGGGCGAGCCGGAGTGGATCACGACTGGCTCGGGGCGCTGGTCGTCGTGCGATGTTTCTCCCGATGGCCGGTGGCTCGTCTTCTACTCAAGGAAGGGGAGCCTGCCTGAAGGACATCTCTACAAAATCCGCACCGACAAGACCGGGCTGATGCAGTTGACCGGCGATTCTGTTGACCGGGTGCCGCGCTGGTCGCCCCTCGGCGACTGGATCGCATTCTTCTCGCCCCGCAGCGGCGATCTCAACCTCTGGAAGATTCGTCCCGACGGCAGTGAGAAGCAACAGCTTACGGAAGAGGGAGGCGGCATAGCAGTATGGTCTCCCGATGGTTCCCGAATGACGGCCGTGTTGCGCCGGAAGCGGTTGTTGTCCGGGCCCGCTCCTCACAGGATCCGCAGAATCTTCAGGCCCGTTTCCCGGACCTCGCGGCCGGCGAGATCCTCTCGACGCCGACTGGCGATTACCCTTTCCGGCAGTTCCTGACGAAGTGGAACTGGGCCGAGATTCTCCGCGAACTAGCGCTCGAGGTGGAGTGGACCAACTTTCGGAACGAAGTTGCCGCGTACCAGGGTCCGGACGGACAACATTACCTGGACGCAATTCACGATGTGTGGGACCGCATGGCGCACATGTAAGTCTCGCGGACAAAATCGCCGGGAATCGCATTGAAGCGGCTGTGGCTTAAAACGGCTTCGCTTTCAGCACTCCGATCTGCACGAGGAGGCCGGTAAAATCGTAGAGGCTCAGCATGCTTGCGATCCGTCCGCCCCGGAAGCACATCAAGAAAACGCCTTGAATGACGAAGCTCCGGCCGGTCCCCGCCAGGCCGCAGAAATCGCCCATGTGCCGGCCTCGCTGCGACCAGATGACGGCTGCCTCTGTCCGGTCGATGAGCCGGGC
>JAFNAG010000330.1 GCA_017860135.1 Acidobacteriota bacterium | reverse complement strand
CCATATCCGAGAGGCTCGTTCTTCTCCTCGCGACCGGGATACCGTTTGAGTCATCAAGCCGGAATCAGACCGCAGCAGCTGGTCACCATGGACCTGAAACGCCGGCTTCATTGGCTCACTGCCCTCCCTGCGCCGGTGATCGGTCACCACGTATTTGATCCGGATGATCCCGCCGTTTTCTATTCGTCGGCACACAACATCGTCTTTCATCAAATCAGCATGAAGTGTTCCATCACAAGGGCGTGACATACCTAGCCGTCATGTCATACCCCCGGTACCTCTACATTCTGCGCGCAGCAGATATGAGCCTTTACAGGAGAATTGACGTCTCGCCGGAACAGGAGATTGAGTGTAGAGACGGCGGAAACGCTCTATGCGAAAAGAGCAAAGGAATATACTTCACCGTGAACGCTTCGGAGGACGGAAGGTATATTGTGATGGGATCTGATGTCGAATTCCTGATGTATGACATGGGATCGGATGAACTGATCTCGCTGGGCGGGCATCTGCCCAGGGGCTTCGGAATCGGCGAATCGATTCCACATACACGAACGTGCGGCGAGTAAGCGGGCAGGCCATCTTGTTCCGAAATCCAGGGGGTGAGGAAGGACTGGGTTTTGCATGCCGGGTGCAAACCCGCGAGCGCGACGCTACAACCGATACCGGTGGAGACGGTAACCTCTGGGGACACGCATGCTGAGCAGGCTCGCAGGTACATATTTGATCGGACTTGATCGAATTAACAAAGCTCGATATTTGAAGAGAGAGCTTCGTTACTGGAAAGAACAGATGGAAGAGGTGCTCGCCTCCGGGAAGCATGGCTACAGGTGTGAGGCCACCGGCGAGGGTGCGGTCACGTGTGGCTTCGAGCCGAGGGAAGGAGGGGGAGAGGTCCTGGTAGCCGAAGTAGACCGTCGCGGTTTCCTGCTTTTCCGCGCCGGGACTATTCCCGGTGCGACTGTTGTCACTGAGGATCAGTTTGTCCCTCGAACGCGCTACGGCCTGCAATTGATTGGCCGCAACGGGGCTCTCGGGATAAGGAAATCCTATCGGGGCGACTACTGGTCCTTTGTAAATGAGCTCAGGGCGCTCCACATGCTGGGTATGGCGAAGGCAAACGTCCCTTCTGTCATGGCAGTAGACTTCGAAGGACCCAGCCTGACGGTTTCGTATATCTGCGGAACAACTCTCGCGGACCACCTCGCAAGCCACGGAGCGCTGTTCCCAAACCGGGAGATCGGCGAGCATCTGAGATATGTACGGCCGAGCCGGGCAGAGGGCTTGCGGATCATTGAAGCGGCGAGGCGTGTGCTCCACAAGGTCATCGATCCCCGGTGTGTGGAAGACATCTGTGCTCAACTGAGAATTGTTCATGCCGCCGGCGTTGTCTGGAATGATGTAAAGTACGGCAATATCATCCTTGAGGCATCGTCCGGGCGCCCATTCCTGATCGACTTCGACAACGCCCGGCATCGCATGCATCTTGGCGACACGCTGTTTGAAATGCTGCGCAGACGCGATTCGCTGAAACTGGCCCTTTGTCTAAATGGTAATTCCGTGAAACCAGCCGGCAGGAGGGCGGCGACAGAGCACCGCTGTCTTTCAACGGTCCAGAATCTCTTCGATGAGCTTCGAAGAGAGGGCATCAAGTACTGTCACTGGAAGAGCAATGCATCCCTCGACGCAGCAACGGCGGGTGAGGGGGATCTCGATCTGCTGGTGAATCGGGCAGATGCTCAGGATTTCATCCGGATCCTCGGCTGCCTGGGATTCAAGCGGGCGATCACGACAAGGCCGAAAGACCTGCCCGGGGTGGAACACTACGTCGCATACGACTCCGCGAGCGACGAGTTCGTCCACGTTCACGCTCATTACCAGCTGGTTTGCGGACATGGTAACTCAAAGAGCTACCGCATACCGATCGAGCGCGTCTATATCGAGACAGCGGTTGACGACAGGGTATGTCCCGTTCCGAGAGCGGAGTATGAACTGACGATGCTGGTTATCCGCCTGGTGATAAAGCACTGCTCGTGGGACTCGTTCGCGATGCGGATGCATCGGCTGGCGCCGTCGGAGCGTGAAGAGCTGACGTATCTCAAGGAGAGGTGTTCTAAAGAGCAGGTGCATTGTGTTTTGAGGCAGCATCTCCCGTTCATCGCCGAAGATGTATTTGACGAATGCCTGACGGCGTTGGAGCCCGAATCCGGGTTATGGAAGCGGATGAGGGCGGCACGGAGGTTGAGCAGGAGTATGAGGAGCTGTCGCCGCCGGTCGGGGATCGAGGACCTGTGCCTCAAAGTATGGCGTCGCGTCGCCGCAGGAGTCCGGCGGCGCCTGCTACCGGGCGGCCAGAAGTTGAGGCTCGCCAGCGGCGGAAGCCTGATCGCCATGGTCGGCGGAGATGGAGCCGGCAAGAGCACCGCGATCGAAGGGCTGGTAAAGTGGCTCTCATCCCATCTGGGCGTCGTGACGGTCCATCTTGGAAAACCGAGATGGTCCAGTATGTCTGTCGTTGTAAGGGCAGTTCTGAAGGTCGGAAGACTGTTGAGGCTGTGGGGGTCAGACATGGCACACCTGGCGATGAATGGAGCAGAGGACATCGCTGAGTGTCCCGGAGACGTTTCACTGGTGAGTGCGGTCCTGGTTGCACGAGACCGCTGGCTTGTCTACTGCAGAGCGCGGCGGTTGGCCGCGAACGGAAGATTGGTAATCTGCGATCGATATCCGCTTCCGGGGATGATTGACATGGACGGTCCGCGGATCGAGCGGATGATGGGGGAGTGCAAAACGAGTCGGTTTGCGCGAACTCTGAAGAGGTTGGAGTTGAAATACTATGCGCGGATCCTCCCGCCGGATATGCTGATCATCCTCCGGGTTCACCCGGATACGGCAGTGAAGCGCAAACCGGAAGAAAGCAGCGACTCGGTTGCGGCTCGTACCAGGCAGATATGGGAGAAAGACTGGTCGGGCAGCCCTGCACTCGTGGTTGATGCCGCGCTGCCGAGAGAAGAGGTGCTGGCAAGACTCAAAGCCAAGATCTGGTCGAGCCTATGACGGAGGATCGTTCGGTCGCCGCCGGCAGGACCCCGCGAATCGTAGAATTCGTCGGACTTGCCGGGTCAGGCAAGTCCACGCTGACTACTGCCCTTCAAGAGCGCACAAATGAGACCATTCTGGTCGAACCGCCGTTTTTCCGGAGGGTCCGCGACCTTCCTTTCTTTGCGCTCAACCTGGTCCGTGCGCTGCCGTTTCTGGTCGGTATCACCTTCCGGAGCCAACGCGACAGGTGCCTGACTGCACGAGAGGTTGCGTGGATAGTGATCCTCACGGGCTGGGACCGCAGGCTGAGAGCGCAGGCCAGGCGGACCGACAAAGTGCTGGTTCTGGATCAGGGACCGGTGTTCATGCTCACGGTACTGCACCTCACCGGACCGCTTGTTTTGAGAAGCTCAGTCGCCAGCCGCTGGTGGGCGGGCATGGCCGATAAATGGGGGGCCACCATCGACCTGGTGGTCAACCTGGAAGCCTCAGAGAATACTCTCCTGGCACGGGTCCGCCGGCGCCCGATCTGGCACGGCCTGAAGGGCATGTCGGACTCAGAGGCCCGCGAGTTCATGTCACGCTACCGGGCAGCTTATTCCGACGTTCTGTTACTTCTGGGAAGCGGGGGGAACAAGGTTGGAACCTTGTCGCTCAATACAGAGAGGCATTCCGTCAAGGAAACATTGGATCTGGTGTCGCG
Source organism: Acidobacteriota bacterium (assembly GCA_017860135.1). Lineage (GTDB taxonomy): Bacteria > Acidobacteriota > UBA6911 > UBA6911 > UBA6911 > JAFNAG01. The sequence goes on along the minus strand of JAFNAG010000330.1, from coordinate 2,566 downwards.
GACACTGATTTTGCAGGAGGCGTCAAGGGGACTGTGACTAAATACAGGAATGACAGCAGCAACCCGGCTTGTGTTGCCCGGGAGCTGGTTGGCTGATGGCCGGTGAATTGTCTACCCGCAACCTGAAGATCTTCAGATGGACCTTCTCGGACAGAAGCTTGACGATGAAGGCGTACCTAAATGCCGTGGCCGCATTTCTCGACTACGGGGCACAGGTGGCCGCCGCTCTTCTCGTCACGCCTTTTGTCGTCAGAGGGTTGGGCAGCTATTTCTACGGCATGTGGCAGCTCCTGAACCGCCTCGTAGGGTACGTTTCCCCGGGAAGCGGGCGGCCGACACAGGCACTGAAGTTCGCCCTTGCACATCAACAGTCGTCCACCGATGCGGAGAGCAAGCGCCTGGCAGTAGGCAGCGCCGTCGTTGTATGGGCCCTCTTCCTGCCCATCGTGACAGCTGGGGGCGCCATCCTCACGTGGGCCGTGCCGGGCTGGTTGGGCACCGCACCGGAACACGCGGACTATGCGCGCTGGACTGTGGCGCTGCTGGTATTCAATCTCGCTCTCGGCAGCCTCACCAGCCTGCCGCAGTCCGTTCTTCAAGGGGAAAATCTCGGCTACAAGCGAATGGGGCTGTCGGCCCTGTTTGTTTTTGTGGGCAGCAGCCTGGTTTGTGCCGCGGTGTTCATGAAACTGGGAATCGTCGGGGTCGCCGGCGCGACTGTGGCCGGCACGGCAGTGACAGGCGTGTTCTTCCATCGCGTTGCCCGGAAATACGCTCCGTGGTACGGGATGTCAAGACCTCCCACCGGCGACGTCCGGAAATTCTTCGGACTGAGCTGGTACTTCATGATCTGGTCGCTGGTCATAAAAGTGATTATGGCAAGCGATGTCGTCGTGCTCGGATTCCTCAACTCTGTCGAATCGGTGACTACCTACACGCTCACCAAATATACCCCCGAGACGCTGGTGAGCATCATTGCGATCATGATCGCAGGAATTGTGCCGGGGCTGGGCGGTGTCCTCGGCTCCGGGGACCTGCGCAGGGCCGCGCAGGCAAGGCATGAGATAATGTCGCTCAGTTGGCTGATCGTAACGGGGATCGGTGCCACGATACTCGTCTTCAACAGGACGTTTGTCAGCATGTGGGTCGGACCGGGCTTCTATGCCGGCACGCTGGCGGACCTGCTGATTGTGACGGCCGTCGTGCAACTGGTCTTCATCAGGAATGACAGCGCGATCATCGACGTGTCGCTGGACCTTCGCCGGAAGGTCGCCGTGGGGAGCGTCGCCGCCGCAGCTTCTGTCACAACGGCCTGCATTGGCGTCCGCTTTGTGGATCCGCCGGTAGTAGGTTTGAGCCTGGGTCTTATTGTGGGAAGGGCGATTCTCAGCGTCTCTTATCCACGGCTGATAAACCAAATGCTGGGTTCTTCGCGCGGTTCTCAATTCAGCGTCCTCGGAAGGCCCGTGGCAGTGACGGGCGCACTCTTTGTCACGGCAGCGGCTGTCAGCAGCTTTCCAACGGTCCTGATCGGCACAGGCATCCGGGGATGGGCCTTCCTGGCGGTATCCGCGGGGCTGATCTGCTTGGTGTTCATGATCGCCGCGTTCTATGCCGGATTGGACGCGAAAGAGCGCCGTGCCATTACCCGCCGGATGCGAGCGCTCCTCAACTCAGGATCGGGCAATTGAGGTCGCACGTGAGGATTGGGCTCAGTGCTATAGAAGCTGAAGTAACAGAGTTCGGATTATGAGATTCTGACGCCCGGTTGCGACCGGGCTGACCTTCGGGCAGATCGAGGAGAGAAGACAAGTGCCGGGCTGCAAAGCCCGGCTTTTTTGTTTTCATTGGTACGTCACGATGGTGTAGGGGAGGACATCCTTCCTGACCAGGGCCCCGGCGGCCACGATCGACCCGCGCCCCAGCCGCACGCCTTTCAGGATGATTGCCCCGGTCCCGATCCAGACGTCGTCCTCGATGATCACATCCTGGTCGTCTTCAGGACGCTTCTCCTGCACCTCATAGTCATACATGAACTTCCCGACCACGGAGGCGTTGTGATCTCCGCCTATGATCGTGACGTTGGGACCCAGGAGGACTTTGTTGCCGATGATGATCCTGCTCTCTGTCGCCATCAGGACCGCCCCTGAGCCGATTGCGACATCATCGCCGACTTCAATGTTTTCGAAATTGAAATGATCGCGAGGATCAAACAGCAGATGCGCTCCGTGTCTGCGAAATGCCGGTCCCAATAAGATCATCCAGCCCCGGCGCCAGGCGAGACGCAGCAAAACGACTGTTCTGGCAAACGACCTCAGCAGCGTCATCTTTCCTCCTCATGCAAGCAGGCGGGTGAATAGATGCTCGTATTCGTCGATGAGCCGGTCCAGGGACAGGTATTCCTCAGCGTAGCGGCGCCCGCTCTTTCCCATCGCCCCGCGCGCTTCCAAAGGAAGCTCCGAAAACTGATTGATCTTCGCGGCCAGGTCATCCGGGGAACGGTAGTCAAACAGGAGCCCGTTGTCGTTGTGGCGCACCAGACGAGCATGATCCAGGGTGTTGCTTA
>JAFNAG010000015.1 GCA_017860135.1 Acidobacteriota bacterium | reverse complement strand
CTGGATCATTTGGGCCTGCGTACCCAGACGATTCTCACCTCAGCCAAAGGGCATGTTCTCCCGGATCTTGGCATCAACGCCCGCAAGTTTCGAGTGCATGAGGGGAGGATTCACGCCGCGTCCGGGTGAGAGCCCGCCCCCCTTCCCAAAGGTGACTGTAAATAGCCAAATTCAAAAGAGATAAATATTTCCTCTCCGTTATAATTTGCTGCATTTTCCGGACTGTTTCATGGTATAATTTGAGGTTCGAATCAGAGCGAATAAGTTGTTATAAACAAATAGGTTTTCTCTGAGTTTTAAGAAAAAATGGAAGATATGCCGCGCACGGAGGAAAAGGACCGGAACGCGACTGCTGCGCCGGGTGCGAGCAGTGGATTCGCTCCCGCAACGCAAACGGCGGAGGATGCCTATGGAGCCGACAAGATCAAGGTTCTGGAGGGCCTGGAGGCTGTACGCCTGCGGCCCGCCATGTACATAGGGTCGACATCGGTGGACGGCCTGCATCATCTCGTCTATGAGGTAGTCGACAACTCGGTGGACGAGGCGCTCAACGGCCATTGCACGCGAATTGAAGTGACCATTCACATCGACAACAGCATCACGGTGGTCGACGACGGCCGGGGCATCCCGGTCGATTTCCATCAGCAGGCGCAGAAGTCGGCTGCGGAAGTGGTCATGACAGTGCTTCATGCCGGCGGGAAATTCGACAACGATTCGTACAAGGTCTCCGGCGGGCTTCACGGAGTAGGTGTTTCTGTCGTCAATGCGCTCAGCCAAAGTCTGGACCTGGAAATCTGGCGCGGTGGAAAGGTGTATGAACAGAGATACGAACGGGGCAAGCCGGTCACTCCATTCGCGGAAAGCGGCAAAACGAAGAAGCGGGGCACAAAAATCACCTTCCGGCCGGATGAACAGGTCTTCGAGACCCTCGAATTCAATTACGACACGATTGCCGGCCGGCTGCGCGAGCTTTCTTTTCTGAACCGGGGACTGGAGATTGTTCTGGAAGACCTGCGGTCGGACCGGCGCGCGGAATTCAAGTACGAGGGCGGGATCGTCTCGTTCGTGGAGCACCTGAACACGAACAAGAATGTGCTGCACCCGGTTCCCATCAGCTTCGAAACGCGCAAAGAGGATGTGGCAGTAGAAGTGGCCATGCAATACAACGACGGCTACAGCGAAACTGTCTTCTCCTTTGCCAACAACATCAATACGCACGAAGGCGGCACTCACCTGATCGGCTTCAAGTCCGCGCTCACCCGCACGCTGAATTCGTACGCACAGGTGCACGACCTGCTCAGGGACCTCAAGGAAAACCCGACAGGGGAGGATGTCCGTGAGGGGTTGGTGGCCGTGGTCAGCGTGAAACTGCGGAACCCGCAGTTTGAAGGCCAGACCAAGACCAAGCTCGGAAACAGCGAGATCAAGGGGATTGTGGAGACTGCGGTCAACGAGAACCTGGGCGCTTACCTGGAAGAAAACCCGCAATGTTCCCGCAAGATCCTGATGAAAGCGGTTGAGGCCGCGCGGGCGCGCGAAGCGGCGCGCAAGGCGCGCGATCTGACACGCCGGAAGGGCGCTTTGGACAGCGGTCTGCTTCCCGGCAAGCTGGCGGACTGCCAGGAACGGGATCCGAAGTTCTGCGAAATCTACATCGTGGAAGGTGACAGTGCGGGAGGCTCCGCCAAGCAGGGCCGTGACCGCAAGTTCCAGGCGATTCTCCCGATCAAGGGCAAGATCCTCAACGTCGAAAAAGCCCGGTTCGACAAGATGCTGAGCAACCAGGAGATCACCACGATGATCTCGGCGATCGGGACGGGCATCGGCAAGGAGGACTTCGCACTGGAGAAACTCCGCTACGATCGCATCATCATCATGACGGATGCCGACGTCGACGGATCCCATATCCGCACGCTCCTGCTCACTTTCTTCTACCGGCAGATGCCGGAACTCGTGGAGGGGGGACACATCTATATCGCGCAGCCTCCGCTCTACTCCGTCAAACAGGGCAAGGCCATCAAGTATCTCCGGACCGAGCGGGAGCTGGAAGACTACCTGATGCAGCGCGCCACTCAGGACGTCGTCGTCACGGTCGAGAAGAGCGGGCAGCAGTCCAACGGCCCGCAACTGGTGAAGCTTCTGAACGGGATCAACGAGCGCAAGTCCGTTTACGCGAAGCTCAACCGCAGGCTGGACGACGCGGAGCTGCTCGATCGCCTGCTGCAGTTCGTGGCGGGGGAAGGAGCCTTGTTGCAGAGCGGCTTCACGCTGAAGCAGCTCTTCCAGGAACGGGAGTTGCTCGAGGAACTCGGTCGAATCCTCGGGAACATCGGATACCAGTACAAGACCCATCTCGATGAAGAGCACGGCCTGCACTCGCTCGCGATTCAGCGCAACGGCAGCAGCGCCAAACTCACGATCAACTGGGATTTCCTCTCCTCGGTGGAGTGGCAGCGCCTTTTCCAGCTCTACTCGGAAATGGCGCCCTTCGAAAAGCCCCCGTTCACCATTCGGCAGAACGGCGGCAACGTCAGCGTAGGCTCACAGGAGGAACTGCTCGAGCACATTCTCACCCTCGGCAAGAAGGACCTCACCATACAGCGCTACAAAGGCCTGGGTGAGATGAATCCCGAGCAACTCTGGAACACCACCATGAACCCGGAGAGCCGCACACTGATGAAGGTCTCGATCGACGACGCGGTGCAGACCGACGCGATCTTCACGATTCTCATGGGCGACGCCGTGGAACCCAGGCGGCGTTTCATCGAAGAGAATGCCCTCAACGTCCGCAATCTGGATATCTGATTCCCGCTATGGATGCAGCCTTCGAGCAGGTGCCCGTTAATCTGATCGACGAAATGCGCAAGTCCTACCTCGACTATGCGATGAGCGTGATCATCGGCAGAGCGCTGCCCGATGCCCGCGACGGGCTGAAACCTGTGCACCGCCGCGTTCTGTACGCGATGCACGACCTTGGCAACACATACAACAAGGCTTACAAAAAGTCGGCGCGCATCGTCGGCGACGTCATCGGCAAGTACCACCCGCACGGCGACACGGCGGTCTACGACACGATCGTGCGGATGGTCCAGGATTTCTCGATCCGCTACCCCTTGATCGACGGACAGGGCAACTTCGGCTCCGTGGACGGCGACAATGCCGCGGCCATGCGGTACACGGAAGTGCGCATGGCGCGCATCACGGATGAACTGCTTGCGGACATTGAGAAGGAAACCGTTGATTTCGGCCCCAACTACGACGGCGCATTGATGGAGCCGCTAGTGATGCCGGCGAGGTTTCCCAACCTGCTCGTGAATGGGTCCTCCGGGATTGCGGTCGGGATGGCGACAAACATTCCGCCGCACAACCTCGCGGAGATCCTCAGCGCGGCCATCCGCCTTATCGAGAATCCGGACGCATCGCTCGACGACCTGATGGCGCTGGTGCCGGGGCCGGACTTTCCAACGGCGGGGTTCATCTACGGCCGTGCGGGAATCCGGTCCGCATACGAAAACGGGCGCGGCATCATCCTCATGCGGGCCAGGGCGGCCGTCGAGCGCATCGGGCGCGACCGTGAAGCCATCATCGTGACGGAAATCCCCTTTCAGACCAACAAGGCCAAACTGATCGAGCGCATCGCGGAACTGGTCCGGGACAAGAAACTGGAAGGCATCTCGGATCTCCGGGACGAATCGGACCGGGAGGGAATGCGCATCGTCATCGAGATCCGGAAAGAACAGCCCGCCCAGGTCGTGCTGAACAACCTGTACAAGATGACGCCGATGCAGTCCAGCTTCGGCATCATTCTGCTGGCCATTGTCAACAACCAGCCCCGCATCCTGTCGCTGGCGGAGGCACTGACCTGCTTTATCGACCACCGGCGGGATGTTGTCCGCCGCAGGACCAGGTACGAACTGGGAAAGGCCGAAGCCCGGCTTCACATCCTGGACGGCTTGCGGCGCGCGCTGGACATGCTGGACGCCATCATCGCGCTTATCCGGGCATCCAAGGAACCCGCCACGGCAAAGATGGGGTTGATGACGCAAATGGAATTCAGCGAACTCCAGGCGCAGGCGATCCTCGACATGCGCCTGCAGCGCCTGACCGGCCTTGAGCGCGAGAAGATTTTCGCGGAGTATGAAGAGACATTGAAGCTGATCGCGCGCCTGAAGGAGATCCTTTCCAGCGAGCAGGTTCTCAAGGGGGTGATTGTCGAGGAGCTGAAAGGGCTTCGGGACCAATTCGGCGATGAGCGCCGCACCGAGATCGTGGACGAAGAGGTCGAGATTACTCTGGAAGACCTGATCGCGGTGGAAGATGTCGTGATCACTGTAACGCACTCGGGCTATATCAAGCGCACCAGCGCCTCGCTCTACCATTCGCAGGGACGCGGCGGCAAGGGCCGCATCGGGATGACCACGCGCGAGGAGGACTTCATCGACCATGTCTTCGTGGCCTCGACCCACAGCTATCTGCTGATCTTTACCAATCGCGGACGTGTCTTCGTGCTCAAGGTGTATGAGATCCCCGACGTCGGCACCGCCGGCAAGGGCAAGGCCATCGTCAATCTGGTCAACATGTCGCGTGAGGAGAAAATCGCGGACATCATCTCGGTCAAGGATTTCGAGTCCGACCGTTATGTCGTGCTGGCAACCAGCAACGGCATCGTCAAGAAGTCGGCACTGAGCGAATACTCCAATCCGCGCAGCTCGGGAATCATCGGCATCAGTGTGCCGGAAGATGATGAGCTGATCGGTTGCCAGTTGACCGACGGAAATTTCGACATCCTGCTTGCAACCCGCCGTGGCAAGTCGATCCGTTTTTCGGAGAAGGACGTGCGGGAAATGGGCCGGACCGCCCGGGGGGTGAAGGGGATCCGACTCGCCAAAAACGACAGGGTGGTTGGGATGTCGGCGCTCAGCGGTGAAGGGCAGTTCCTGACGGTCACGGAAAAAGGGCTCGGCAAGCGAACCGCGGTGGAAGAATATCCGCGACAGCGACGCGGCGGTTCCGGGGTGATCAACATCCGGGTAGGGGCGAAGAATGGGGAAGTAGTCAACACCTGTCACGTCCGCGAAGATGCCTGCGTGATGCTGATCACTGCACAGGGAAAGCTCATCAAACTCTATGTGGACCAGATCCGCAGCACGCAGAGCCGCGCCGCCCTCGGCGTCAAATGCATAGACCTTGAGGAAGGGGACTACGTCACCAGCGTGACTGTGGTTGCCGGAGAAGAACCGGAGGCTCCCGGAGATGATGCCGCCTCATGATCAGCCACGCCGGGTCGGCTGCAGGCTGCTCCTGCTTGTGGCGCTGATTTCCGGGTGCAACTCGGGTTCCCGCCAACTTAAGGATCGGGCGGAGACAGACTGGCGCAAAGGCAAATACAGCGAGGCGATCCAGGCGAACGAAGAACTCTACCGGCTGGAACCGCGCGGCAGGTATGCACCCGGGGCGCTATTGAGCATTGCGGAAATTCTCTACCTCAATCAGCGCCAACTCAAGCAGGCCATCGAATTCTACGACAAGCTTACGCAGGAGTTCCCCGACAGTCCGGAAACAATGAAAGCACGAAAACAGCTGGCGGGAATCTACGCCAACGAAGTCGTCGACCTGAACCAGGCAATCCTTCAATATGACAAGATCCTGCAGGCAAGGGACCTGGAGGACCGTCCGGAAATCCTCTTTCTGAGGGCGGACGCTTATTTCAAGCAGGGAGAGTACTATCGGGCCCTCCGCGAACTGATCCACCTCGAAGAGTCGGGCGTCAGCGGCCACCTCGCGGATCAGGTGGAGCTCAAGATCGGCAATATCTACCAGGTGCAGAAAAAATTCTCTGAATCCATCGCGCCGTTTCGCAAGGTGATCGCGGCATCCTGCCCGGAATGTCGGCGGCGTGCCGTGCTGAGCTTGACCGAAACCTACGAAAACCTGCTCGATATCGACAAGGCCATCGAAACAATCCGGTTGCTGGATGACACGCCGGAAAACACGCAGATGATCGAGAGCGAGGTCGCGCGCCTGAATCGGAGCCGCAAAGCCGTGGAGACCGGCGCCGGACTCGAATTGAAATATCCTCGGCCCGCCGAACCTCCCGCCAAGACTGCGACACGGAAGAAGCGCGCCGCCTCTCCAACGAAGTCGGCCAAGAAATAGGTTCCTTGCGTTTGGGTCCTGGGTGTTGGATCCTGGGTGTTGGATCCTGGGGATCGATTGAGCTAATGGCTGTCTCCGCCATGTGGACCGCGTTTGCGCAATCCCCCGGCAGCCCTCAGGAATTTGCAAAGTAAAAAGATTATTGCGCTTGCAGCTGGTGAAACGTATCACTATTCAATCCTCCCAACCTCTGAAATCTCCAAACACTCAATCCCTGATTCCTCCGATCCAATCCCTTCAGCCCTCAAACGCCAACACCCAACACCCAGCACCCAGCAAAGGTTGGGTGTTGACACTCGCGGCGGGGGAGAGTAATTTATGCCCTCGTTAGGGGAGGGAGGTGTATAGCTTGGCGGAAGTTGTCATCAATGAAGGCGAATCTCTGGAGAGCGCACTTCGTCGTTTCAAGCGCAAGGTGCAGCAGGAAGACATCATCAAAGACGTCAAGAAGCATTCGTTTTACCTGAAGCCGGGTGAAAAGAAGCGGATCAAGCAGGCACTCGCACGCAAGAGACTCCGCAAAAAGATGCGCGGCGTGCGCGTATAGCACGCCGCAGTGGATGGTTGGAATCCGTCCGCAGAAGACATTGACACTGAGGAAGCTGTCGGCGCCGCTCCGATACCCGCACTGGAGCCGGCCCGACGGCTTTTTTTATGCCCCAAGCTCGAGTTGTCAAGCGTCTCGCCCGCGAGGGAGCGGGTGAGGAAGCACCTCGTCGCAGCCGGATCACCCGCTCGCTGACGCGCACGGCTCGTAAGCCGATTTCTGAATCCGTTCCAGCGGGGACGTCGCCTTCGGCCGGGAGGAAAATCACCTCCGGAGTTCACTCGCGGGCGGGACTTGATCGCAGTGCGGCATTCCAGTTTCCTCGTCGTGAGGCGCATCGATGAACAGCGGATTCAGGCGAGTCGTTCTGGCTGTGCTCGACGGTGTGGGCATCGGAGAAATGCCGGATGCTGGCCGGTTTGGCGACGGCGGCAGCGATACGCTGGGACACGTTCTCGCGTACGAACGTCCCAAAATCCCGCATCTGGCTGCATTGGGATTGGCCGGCATCCGGCCGCTCCCCGGTGTGGAGGCTGTGGGCTCCCCGTTGGGATCGTTCGGGAAGGCGGCGATTCAGTCCGACGGCAAGGACACGACCGTAGGACATTGGGAAATGGCGGGAATCATCAGCCGTGTTCCTTTCCCGACCTACCCGGAGGGGTTTCCCGCCCGGATCCTGGAACCGTTCGAGAAAGCGCTCGGATTGCACGTGCTGGGAAATCGTCCCGCCTCCGGAACGGAAATCATCGAACAACTGGGGGATGAGCACGTTCGGACGGGAAGGCCGATCGTATACACCTCAGCGGACTCCGTTTTTCAGATTGCGGCCCACGAGCGGGTCGTTCCCCTGAAGGAACTCTACCGCATGTGCGAAATCGCCCGCAGGCTGCTCGACGGTCCCGACCGGGTGTCCCGTGTGATTGCCCGCCCGTTCGTGGGCTCGTCCGGCAGTTACCGTCGCACTGCAAATCGCAGGGACTTTGCGGTTCCGCCTCCTGAAGCAACGCTGCTCGACGCGTTGAAGAATTCGGGCTCTGAGGTCGTCAGCGTCGGGAAGGTCGCTTCGATCTTTGACGGGCGAGGCATCACCTCCCAGGTGCCGTCTCACAGCAACGAGGAGTCGATGGATGGCACGCTCTCGGCGCTCGCACGCCCCTTTGAAGGCCTGATCTTCGCCAACTTCGGCGATTTCGACACGCTCTGGGGGCATCGGAATGATCCCGCCGGTTTTGCGGGCGGCCTCCAGGCCTTCGATCGACGGCTGCCCGAGCTGTATGCAGCCCTGCGCCAGGACGATTGCCTGATCCTGACCGCAGACCATGGCTGCGATCCGCTTTCCCCGGGGACCGACCACACCCGGGAGTATGTGCCCATCCTGGTGTTCAGTCCAGGGCTGGCGGGGGGAGTAGACATAGGAACGCGCAGTACGCTGGCTGACATGGGGCAGACGGTAGCCGAGAACTTCGGTTTGTCCCTCGATGCGGGGGAGTCGTTTCTTAAGGGTTTGAAGTAGCGCCGGCCGGGAGAACCAGTTCGCAAATGTCGCGAAGGTTGCGATAACGCTGGTCGAAGTCCAGGCCGTAGCCGATGACAAATTTGTCCGGAACTTCAAACCCGATGTAATCTGCGCGGACTTCGACCTGGCGGCGGGACGGCTTGCTGAGCAGGGTCACGATTCCGAGTGAGCGAGGGCCACGCGATCTGAGGTTCTCCATCAAGTAGTGGAGTGTGAGGCCGGTGTCGAGAATATCCTCGACGAGCAGGACGTCTTTTCCCTCCAGGCTCTCGTCCAGATCTTTCAGGATGCGGACCTCCCCGCTGGTCTTGACCTCCGACCCATAGCTCGCAACCGCAATAAAATCGAAAGAGACGTCGATCTGGATGGCGCGGACCAGGTCCGCATGGAAGATCGTGGCTCCCTTCAGGACGCCGACAAGATGCGGGCGTTTGCCCCGGTAATCCCGGGTAATCTGCAGGCCCAGCTCCTGAACCCGCGTGCGAATCTCCTCGGAATTCAGCAGGATCGGGCCGATTTCTGCCGCGATGGGGGTGTTCCTGTCTTCCGGCACGGCTCCTCCACTCCAATTCGGGATGCAGGCTAATCATTATCACAAAACCGCAGCAGCCGAAACGATGAATCAGATTCCGCCTTGGAGCGCGGGCGTCCCGCGCGCAGATGTATGGGCGTTACCACTGGCTCCGCACCTGCGGGCCCGACGCCTGCGCTCCATCCACTCCGCTTCGAGCGCGGCCGAGAATGCCGTACGTGAGAACCCCGATAGCGCTTGATGACGGCGTCGCGATGGAATACATTTCAATCCCGTGCGCGTGCGCAGTCGGACGAGTGGTAGGGGATATCGGAAATGCAACCCAGAAGGGAGTCAGTGCCGGTCAAGGTCGGGTCTGTCATTGTCGGTGGCGATGCTCCCGTCGTCATCCAGGCGATGACCAACACGGACACGGCGGATGCACCGGCGACGGCACAGCAGGTGGCGTCCCTGGCTGCCGCCGGCTCCGAACTGGTGCGGATCACGGTTAACACTCATGCAGCTGCCCGGGCGGTGCCGGAGATCGCGAAGCGCCTCTCGGATGCCGGCGTGCAGGTCCCGCTCATCGGCGATTTCCACTACAACGGGCACATCCTGCTTTCACAGTATCCTGAGTGTGCGCGGGCTCTGGACAAGTACCGGATCAATCCGGGGAACGTCGGATCAGGGCGGCACCGCGACGAAAACTTCCGCCGGATGATCGAGGTCGCGCTGGAAAACAACAAAGCCGTTCGCATCGGTGTGAACTGGGGCTCTCTGGACCAGGCCCTGCTTGCGAGGCTGATGGATCGGAACCGGCAGAGTCCTGCCCCGCGATCCGTCCGGGAAATCATGATCGAAGCGATGACCTCGAGTGCGATCGAGTCCGCGGGCATGGCAGAAGACTACGGATTGGGGCGCGATCGCATCATTCTGAGCGCAAAGGTTTCCGGGGTTCAGGATCTCATCGAGGTGGTCCGGAAGCTGGCGTTGCAGTCAGACCACGCTCTCCACATTGGTTTGACCGAGGCGGGCATGGCCTCCAGGGGGATCATATCCTCGACAGCCGCTCTGGCTGTCCTTCTCCAGGAGGGCATCGGCGATACGATCCGCGTCTCCCTTACTCCATCTCCCGGCGGGGACAGGGCCGAAGAAGTGCGCGTAGCGCAGCAGGTCCTTCAATCACTGCAGATCCGGAGCTTCCAGCCCCAGGTTTCCGCATGCCCGGGCTGCGGCAGGACGACATCGAACTTTTTTCAGGAAATGGCCGATCACATCCAGGTTTACATCGGGAGGCAGATGCCCATATGGCGCAGTCAATACCGCGGCGTGGAGGAGCTCAGGGTGGCCGTGATGGGCTGCGTCGTAAACGGTCCCGGTGAATCCAGGCACGCCAACATCGGGATTTCGCTGCCCGGGACGGGAGAGGAGCCGAAGGCCCCGGTATACGTCGATGGCCGCCTGGCGAAAACCTTGAAGGGAGAGGCAATCGTCAGTGAATTCATCGAAATCCTGAACGAATATGTCGAATCACACTACGCACCAGCCGAGTAGCACGTTGCCGGGCTATCACCGCCGCTCCGCATTTGACGGCGTCCGGATGCGGGGATCGCACCGGTATTTCGAATGCTGGGACTGATTTCAGAGACCGGGACGAAAGTGACATCATGCTCAAGACACACAATTGTGGGGATCTGAGGGAAACAGACATCGGACGCAGGGTGGCGTTGGCCGGATGGGTGCTGCGGCGCCGCGACCTGGGGGGACTGATCTTCATCGATCTGCGCGACCGTTCGGGACTGGTGCAGATCCATGTCGACGAGGAAGCCGGCGACTGTTACCGCGCGGCTGAGAAATTGCGCAACGAGTATGTCATCAAGGTGGAAGGTGTCGTTCGGGCCCGTCCGGAAGGAACCGTCAACCCGAATCTTCCTACGGGCCAGGTAGAGGTGAGGTCGGAATCCATCGAGATTCTCAACCCTTCCAAACCCATCCCTATACAGGTGGACGATGATGGATACAAGACGGACGAGAGCATGCGTCTGAAGTATCGCTATCTGGACCTCCGGCGCCCGCGGCTGCAGAAAAACCTCGCGATAAGGCACAAGGCGGTCAAGTTTATCCGCGACTATCTGGACGCGCAGGGCTTCTACGAGATCGAAACACCCATGCTGATCAAGGCGACGCCTGAGGGCGCGCGCGATTATGTCGTGCCCAGCCGCGTGCAGCCCGGAAAGTTTTACGCATTGCCGCAAAGCCCGCAGCAGCTCAAACAGCTTCTCATGGTGGCCGGATACGAACGCTACTTCCAGATCGCCCGGTGCATGCGTGACGAAGATCTTCGAGGCGACCGCCAGCCCGAGTTCACGCAGTTGGACCTGGAGATGTCATTCGTCGATCGGGAGGACGTCCTCGCCGTGGTCGAAGGGCTGCTGACCGGCCTGGTGCCGGCGGTGGCCCCCCACAAGCGTCTCATCCGGCCTTTTCCGAGGTTCACCTATCACGATGCCGTGGCCCGCTTCGGCAGCGACAAGCCGGATTTGCGGTTTGGCATGGAACTGGTCGATCTGACGAAGATGTTTGCCGGTTCCGGACTCAAGATGTTCGCGGAAGCGGCGGGCGCAGGACACATTGTCAAGGCCCTTAAGGCGCCCGGCTGCGCCTCCTACTCCCGCAAAGAGCTGGATATTCTCACCGAGCAAGTCAAGACGTCGGGCGCCAGAGGGCTGGCCACGATCGGCTGGACTGCTGTCGGTTTAAAAGGAAGCATTGCCAAGGTGCTCGCTACCAGTGAAGCCGAAGAAGTAGCCCGGAGGATGGGTGCCGGGGAAGGGGATCTGGTATGTATCGTGGCGGACAAGGAAGCTGTGGCCAACAAGGCGCTTGGGAATCTGCGCCTGGAATTCCGCGACCGTCTCAAACTGGCGCCCCCCGACCTGATGGCTTTTGGATGGATCGTGGATTTCCCGATGTTTGAATGGGACGAAGAGTCGAAGACGTGGAGCTTCTCCCACCACCCCTTTACAATGCCCCACGAGGAACACCTCGACCGGCTCGAAAGCGACCCCGGATCTGTACTGAGCAAGGCCTACGACCTTGTCTGCAACGGCTACGAACTCTCGAGCGGAAGCATCCGCATTCATCGACGCGACGTGCAGGCGCGCATTTTTAAATGCCTCGGGTACACGGAGGAAGAAATCGCCCGCCGATTCGGGCACATGCTGGATGCGTTCGAGTACGGCGCTCCCCCGCACGGAGGGATGGCGCCCGGGATCGACCGCCTGGTGATGCTGCTGGCCGATGAACCGAACATCCGCGAGGTGATCGCATTCCCCAAAACCGCCAGCGGCAGCGACCTGATGTTCGACGCCCCCGCCGAGGTCGATCCCAAACACCTGCGTGAGCTGCACCTTGAAATCACGCGCGATTAGGAGCCGCTATTCGATGAAGGGTCGATATTTGCCGTTTTGAATAGGGACGAGGTATCGCGCTTTATCCTTCTTACTGCAAGATCAAAATAATGCGGCTCGATCTCATAGCCAATGCTATTGCGACCCCAGCGTGAGGCAGCGATTGTCGTTGTCCCCGTGCCAGGAAACGGATCGAGGACCGTGTCGCCAACGAAACTGAACATTCGGATCAACCTCTCAGCGAGCTCCTGGGGGTAGGGAGCCGGGTGCTCCCGTGTTGATTCTCCCGTCAATCCGCTCCACACCTGCTGAAACTCGCAGACATTTTTTGACCTCTCAGCATCGCGGTCATGACCGGAAAGGGCAAACCGCTTATTTGGTGCGCTCGAGCTCGAGGGAGCCGTAGGCATGCGTGCCCTCGTCGGTCGCCCAGGCGCCTATCAACCTGCCGGTGAACAGATTGAGCGCCGCCCGCATCTTCACTTCCCTGCCTCCGACGGCGGCGGTGAATCTGAACCTCAGGTTGTCGTTCTCGAATCTGACACTCTCAATCGGGGCGTTCTTGATCAGGCCCAGGGAATCTGAAATGGTGCCGGAGTAGGAGTCACCTTGCTTCTCGAGGGCCAGGGTGACGCGGTCCATGTCGGTCGAGCCCATGAACACGGTTTCTCCAACCCACTTTCCGGTGATATCCGTGGCCTGACCTGCCAGCACCGCCGACAGGGGGATCAGCCAGATCCATGGAAGTACGAGTCCTGTCCTCCGCATCATGTTCACCTCTGCAAATACCCGCTTCTGCTCTTATTTTACGATACCTTTCAGGGCGATGTCTCCTATGGATGTTCCCAGCTGGATCGGGGATCCTCCCGATCCGATCGGCGCGCTCACGGAACGCTTTTTCTTGCTGGAGACTACCTGCAGCGGGACCGATTCCCCCTGGACCATCTGCTCCGGGAAATCCACCGTGATCGTGCCATCCCCGGTTTCCAGCTGCAGCGCAGCGGAATAATCGACGGGGAGCGTCAGGTCGATGGCGCCGCGGCGGCTTGCCCCGGTAAAACCGTAACCGGTCCAGCGCTTTCCTGACAGCTCGACTTTCAGATCACCCAGCTTCGTCATAACAGAGCAGTATCCCGCGAGGCTCCTGATTTGAATATTTCCTTCCTCGAGGGAGGCCTCGACCCAGCCGCTCAATGCGGCGACGGAGAGGTCTCCTTTGATCATCTTGATATTCAGGTCCGTTCTCTCCCGGGGCACCAGGATCCGCACGTTCACTTCCGTAGTGCCGTCGGGTTTGGCGGGGCCGGTAGTACTTACCCTTGCCGACGTGGGCGTATATGTGATGCGAGCAGGATACAGCTTTTCCAGTTCCTGAGCCTGACCGGCGGAAACGTAGAAGAAGACCTTCTCCATCTCCACACGGACCGCCGCCTTGTCCCAGCCGGAAATCGTGAAGCTGCCGGGCGCCGCCGCGCTGATCTCGATCTTCCCTCCGGGATAGAAGGCGAACTCCTTGTCAGTATTCACCACCGTCGGCTTTAGCGGGTTGGAACCCTTCTGGCCGGCGGCTTGGGGCTGCTGCCACGCCGCCGCCAGTAACAGGAGAGCCAGGATTAAACGGATCGCCATGGGGGATCGCTCCAGGAAAAATGCAGGACAAAACGCAACACAGTATATGTATCGATCGCTCTGAACATAAGGATACAAAAAATGCCGATGCCGGCCCAAAACGCCGCCCGGGCCGGGATCGTGTCCCAGCGTTGCTGGAGCCGGCAGAACAAGTGGTACAGGATCCAGCATTCGAGGGCGAACGGAGGGAAACCGAGGAATCCAAGGATGGGCATCTCGAATAACTTCCAGTTCCCGAAATAGGGGACCGAATAGACCCACCGCGATGCTGCCCAGAAATTCCAGAATTCCCAGAGCAACCCGCAGGCAAACCCGGCGGCGAGCAGGCTCCAGATTCTGCGGCGGTCGCCGGCGGCAATCTGTATCGACAGGCTTCGCACTCCCAGTTTCTCCAGGAGAGGATCGAGGAGGAAGATCGGGCCTAGCCATACAGTAGCGAAGAAGAAACGAGGCCAGATCAGGGGGGCCGTGCTGAGGATGATGCCCATGAGGATAAACATGTGCCGGGGAGAGGCAGGTGGTGTCGAGGCCTGCATTTCCCGCCCCGAAGCGGCGACCCGTGCGCTTCTCCCGAAAAAAAGGACTTCGATCAGGTCGGCGGTGATGAATATGCCGGGGACCACGGTGGCGAAGGCCACGGCATATCCGGACCAGCGTGCCCAAATCTCAACCGGCACGCCTTCGTACGCCCAATTGTGGAGCGCCAGGTTGTACGACTCGAACAGGAGCCAGATAAAAACGGACAGCGGCAGCATGGTCCGGAGTTCCCCGCTGCCGCCGGTCAGCAGGGATCGGCCGCGCAGCCGGAGAAGAAGGTTGTCGGCGAGCAGGATATAGGACCACCAGGCGAAGCAATAGAACCAGGAGTAAACAGGCTCGATCCGGCGGAACATGCAGTATTCGGAAACGAGCAGCAGCAGCAATCCCAGCCAGCCGTACCACTTCATTTCACTTCCCGAACGGCATTGTATCTCCGGCAAATCTCCAGGACCTTGTCCAGAGGCAGCGCTTCGATCGTGCGCCCTCCGTAGCCTGCAGTGGTCCTGGCCATAAAGAGCGAATTGTACACCGCCTCTTCGGTCGCTTCCTTGACTGCCTGGAATAGAGGGGAAACGGCGTCATTCGTCAGCACCGGCGGCGACAGAATCCGCGACCTTGCATCCGAGGGGATCCGTGCCTCCGCAGCAGTGGAAAAAGCGATCACGAAATCCCCGCTGCCGTTGCTGCTGTAAGATCCGGTCATGGCGAGTCCCATGATGGCTCGTGCCGCGAGGCGTTTCAGGTTGCGGGCATCGAGGGGTGCGTCCGTCGCCACCACCACCATGCAGGAACCGTCCGGAGAATGGTCAGGGTCCCGGTCGCCAGCCTCCTTCCTGAGTTCCTGCTGGACCGGAGCCCCGTTGATCTGGAGGACGCCCCCAAAATTCGACTGCACCAGGACACCGACGGTGTAACCACCCGCGGGTTGCGACACCTGGCGCGAGGAGGTGCCGATGCCTCCCTTGAAGCCGAAACATACGGTTCCGGTGCCTGCGCCGACGGCCCCTTCAGGGACCGGCCCCCCCTTCGCGGTGCGAATGGCCTCAATCACGTGCTCCTTGGTGACATGACGGCCGCGAATGTCGTTGAGGGAGCCGTCGTTGGTTTCCCCCACGACGGCGTTCACCGAGCGTACCCGCTCGTTCCCCGGCTGTGACAGCGTGTATTCGACGATCCCCGCGATGCCTTCCGCCACGCTGAGCGTGTTGGTGAGGACGACCGGGGTCTCGAGGTTCCCCAGTTCCTCCACCTGCGTGCTTCCCGCCAGCTTGCCGAAGGCGTTGCCGATAAAAACCGCGGCCGGGACCTTCTGCTGGAACAGGTTGGCCGGGTGAGGAATGATGGCAGTAACGCCGGTACGGATGTTCTCTCCCTGCACCAGGGTCACATGCCCTACAGCCACGCCCGCGACATCGGTGATCGCATTCAGCGGACCGGGGCTCAACATCCCGGGCGCAATGCCCATCTCGCGCGCCCGCTTCCTGGCCTGGGCCTTTGCCGCAGGGCAGAACGCGAACAGGGATACCAGGAGTCCCAGCCCTGCGCACACAATCGAGGAATGTAATTGCGTCATGTTTTCCCCCGCGTAAGGTCCCGGATCGCCACAAAGAAGCCGGCCGTTGGCCTGGGCAATCCGCGTGCATGCCATTGTACAGCTTTTAAGGTCGCCGGGAAGCCAATTTGATCGCAGCAGGGAGCGAGCGGGGAGTAAAACCGACGGTGTTTTTGTGCGCAGCGATGTCCTGCAGGTTTGGAGATTCTATTCGGCCCGACTCCTTGGCATCCCGGGCGAAGGCACGGCAACGGGAGACCGTGCGCACGGGTCAGGCTCGATGTTGTGCTGGGCACACGGCAATCGTGCCTCCTCCCTTGATTTGGCCACTCCGATCCGCTTTACTTTTCCAAGGGCGCTTGCCGGGATGCTCGGGTCGTCCGGCGAGAACGTTTCGGAGACGAAACCCGCTCGGGATGAGGTATTGCAGGGAGCAACAGGCGGGTGCGTCCCCCGGCCGACACGCCTCGCGGCGCCGTCAGGCGACAGCTGGAGAAGGTTTTCACGAGCAAGATCGTCTGCCAGTCCGCCAGATTTTCGCGTTTCCTGCGCTTTGCAGTTGAGCGGTCTCTCGGCGGGGACGGCCCCGGCTGCGGGAGCACGAGATCGGATTGGAGGTCTTCGACAAGCCGGCCGCATTGAACCGAGGATAGATTCGATCGTGCGCGTCGAGGCGGGCCGCCTGCGGTCCAGACTCCGGCAATATTGCAAAACCGAAGACCGATCGGATCCGATCCTGATAGAATATCCGAATCTGAAGGCATTCAGGATTTGCGTCTGTTAACTGGCTGACGCAGCACCAGCAGGCCATGCACCGGACTTGCCGACGATCGAGGAGTGAATGCCATGAGCATTTTGATGCATAAGACCTTGGGTATCCTGCTTGCCGGCGGCGCAGGGGAGCGCCTCTATCCGCTCACGAGGCACCGGGCGAAGCCGGCGGTCGCGTTTGGAGGGTGCTACCGGATTGTGGATGTCACCCTCAGCAATTGCATTAACTCCGGCCTGCGCAAAGTGTTCGTCCTCACTCAATACAAATCCCTGTCGCTCCACCGGCATATCCGCAACGGCTGGTACAACGTCGTGGCCAAGGACCTCGACGAATTCATAGAAGTGATCCCCCCGCAGATGCGCGTAGGCGACAGTTGGTACATGGGTACTGCCGACGCGGTCTGGCAGAACTTGTATTCCATCAAGGGAGTCGAGCGGATCAATTTCGTAATGATTCTCTCGGGTGACCACATTTACAAGATGAACTACTACCGCATGCTGAAGCAGCACATCGACACGCAGGCAGACGCCACGATTGCGGGTATCGAAGTCCCGGTGGAAAAAGCCTGCCAGTTCGGAGTCATTCAGGCCGACGACTCCAGACAGGTTCGCGGATTCCTCGAAAAACCGACAACAGCCGCGCAGCTTGACTCTGCCTCCGGGAAGGTGCTTGCCTCCATGGGGATCTATGTCTTCAACAAGTCGTTGCTGATTCAAGCCCTCGAGACGGACGCCCGGGACCCGACCTCAACCCACGACTTCGGCCGCGACATCCTGCCGCGGCTGATCCACACCCACAATGTCCACGTGCACCTCTTTTACGACGAAAACAAGAAGGAAGCCCAGTACTGGATGGATGTGGGGACGATCGAAGCCTATTACGAAGCGAACATGGACCTGGTAGCGGTCAGTCCGCAATTCAATCTTTACGACAAAGAGTGGCCGATCCGCACCTATCAACCGCAGAACCCGCCGGCCAAGTTCGTTTTTGCCCAGAAGGATCTGCGCATGGGGATCGCGCTCGACTCCATCGTCTCGGGAGGCTGCATCATCAGCGGCGGCAGGGTGGTGAATTCGATTCTGTCTCCGGGCGTGCGCATCCACAGCTACTGCGAAGTGGACCGGAGCATCCTCTTCCCGCACGTCGAAGTGGGGCGTCATTCCAGGATCACACGGGCGATCATCGACCGGGGGACGCATGTTCCGGAGGGGACGATGATCGGATTCGATCCGGAGGAAGACCGGGAGCGGTTCAACGCGACTGCGAGCGGCATCGTGGTGGTGTCACCTGAGGATTTCGGTCAGATGAGCGTGGAGCAGGCCGAAGAGCTGCGCAGCGTCGACAATATGGCCCAGTAACAGGGGGGTCACAGCCAGGTAATCTTGAAGCCGCCAACGCCGGTCTTTATGGTCACGGAAACCCGGACCTTGCTCTTGCTGTAATTCTCGCTGTAGTAATCGTCGCCACCTTCCCGGCGGAAGCCGTCGAGTTGAAATCCGCTCAGGAAGTGCTTTTCCGCCTTAACCCGGACACCGATGTCGCGCGGCATTCGGGCGGTCACCCCCCCGATGCCCACCTGGATGCTGATTTCGGCATCCTGTTTCCATTCGCCTGAGAAATCCAGCATCGCGCCGCCGATGCCCCCCTCGAAATCGAGCCGGCGGAAATTGAGGTTTCCGAGACCGATGGCGTCCAGGCTGCCCACGCCGTTGCGCAGGCGGATTTCCTCACACATGACCGGATTCGGCTCGTAGGCGGAAATCCTTGCACCGCCGACCCCGGATTCCAGATCCAGGTTGGTCAGCCGCAGCCGGGACAGGGTCAGGCGCGCGTCACCGACCCCGGCTCTGACCTGTAGGCTCACGGGAATCGCATCGGTAAGGTTCAACCGCATCCGGTTGGAATGCCGCTCGCTCCGGATCCCTCCTCTGCGGGAGCTCTCCAGCTTGAGCGACAGGAAACCCTGGCCGCCGGCGGCCGGTTCGTAATTGATATCGGGTTGGTAGCTGGCCTTGTCGTACTCAAGGTCCAACGAGTACAGCCTGGAAGCGACTTCACTGGAAACCTCGAGCGCGCCGATATCGAGCCGGACCTCCGCTTTCAGCGAAGTTTCACTCCCCACGGGCTGGCTCTCTTCCAGCGCCGTCATCTCGACGGGCACTCTCTGGTCCAGAGTGCAGCCGCCAAGCGGGAAAGCCGCCGCGATGCCTGCCAACCACAGTAACTTCTTCATGCGATTCCTCCCAGGACTCAGCGGTTGCGAGTGGCCGCGGACTCGACTTCCCGTGTTCGGATGCGAATGTCGCTGTAATCGGTCTCCAGCGTTATTTTCGGTCCGCCGGTCTTCACTGCGGATTTGAGCGTGGGCGATTCGCTCTCCTCGGGAGCGACCTCGAGACCGCGAAAGTCCGATGAGATGCGTCCGTTGCGCGCTGTCGCCTCCATCTGAAACGCAGCATCCGGCGGCAGGAAGAGCGTAATGTCCCCGTTGCGGTTTTTAACGGTGATGTCCTCTTTTCCCAGCGGCAGCGCGGACAGGGTAACATCACCGTTTTCGTTGGTCACCCGGCACCCCTTGCTGAAGTCCTTCACCACCACGTCTTTTAAGGTTGTGGTGATTTCCACAGGGCCGGCCACCGAGTTCGCACGCACCGACGATCCTTGTGCCGATGCGATGATGTAACCCCCGATCTCTTCCAGGGTGATGCGGTCGGAGTTGGACTTGATGTCCACATTCCCCTGGATTTTCTTCAGCACCGCAGTTGCGTAACCGCTCGAGAGAACGACGCCCGCCTTCACGTCGGTGACCTCGACGCGGCGATGGCTGCTGGAAATTCTGACGCCGTCCTCCAGATTGCTTACGGTTACCTGAGTGCCCGGCGCTTCGATAGTCACGAGTTGTGTGATGTGGTCGACGACGATGCTGCCCCCGTCCGTGTTCTGGACCAGGAGCGTTCCTTCGACGTTGCTGACGACCACCGGCGACCCGTCTTCACGGACCTCGACATTCCCTTTCACCTCGTCCACCGTTACCCTCCCGCGACGGGCGACCACGGAAAGGTTCCCGGTCAGGTTGCTCAACCTGGATACCCCATAGCGGTTTTCGAGGATGAAGCCTCCGCTGCAGTCGTGCACTTCCAGCGGCTGATGGCTTGTCTGCGCCTTCAACTGGCAGTCCAGGTTCGAGACGTTGACGCCGCCGAAGGAGTTGTTGATCTCCAGCCGCACCTGCTTTGGAACGAAGATGTCCATGTCCGTGTTGAAGCGATAGCCTTTCGCCGACAGTTCGTCCCTGTTGGTTCTGAGCACGAAGGCGGTTGCTTCCGCCTTCCCCTCCTCGCCCCCCAGGATTTGGATTTCGCCGGCAATCTCCTTTGCGCGCACCTCCTCGTTTTCGAACACAACCTTGCGCAGCCGCACGCGGATTTCCCCGTCGATTCCCGGCGTCACGCTGACCTGGCCGTTGGTGTTCTCCACGCGGACCATGAGTCCGGGAGAAAGCGGATAGGAGCTTTCCTGGGTGTAGCCGTAGGAGGTGCCCAGATTCACATCGGCGCCCCCGATGTGGATCGGCGACATGAAAATGTCGCGCAGCGCGCTGTTGGGAATCCTGGAGATTGCCAGGCCGATGATGAAGACGAGCAGCAGGCCGAAGACCTCGCCGAACTTCGCGGAGATCCCCTCTTTCTGGCGGTAGTAGTCGACCACCTTGCCGAGGCCGAGCAGGATCAACAGGATTGGCCAATACCGGCCTGCCAGAACCCACAGATCGGGCCCGATGCCGAGATTTCTGAGGAGGAAGAGGACGCCCAGTGCCAGCCAGAGCAGCCCTCCCAGGAGCGAGGGGCGACGCCGGAGAGAGCGCCCTGCCGGCGCTTCGGGGGCCGCGGCATCCTCCTTCCAGGCGGCATACCCATAGAGCTTTCTGATTCCGATCAGCATGGGGAGAAGCGGCCAGTATCGGACGATCAACTGCCCCGGGCTGATGTTCGGAATCCAGTTCGCGAGCAGAAAGACCAGACCGATGGCGATCAGGATCAGCCCGAAGACCAAGACGCCTTTCCGGGAACCAGCTGACATGACATCCTCCCGAGCCTAATCCTTGGGCTCGCTCAAAGCGTTCGCATTTCCGGCTACCCCCGCCTCGTTCCGGTCGCTGATGGCCCGATAGACGAGGTACCCGCCCAGCACGATGAAGGCCAGCGGCCACAACCGGTTGATGAACTGGTAGGGAATGATGTTTTTGAGCAGGAAGAGAATCCCGAGGCCGATCAGGAAAATCCCCCAGGCGGCAACGGACCTGTCTTTGGCCGGGCGTTGCTGCAGGGGCCTCGATTCCAGGCGGGCGCGCATGTTGGCTTCCGCTGTGCGATAGGAATCGAACAGGGTCGAGATCAGGAAGACAAAGGCGCCAAATCCGAATACACCGTTGATTTCATCCCCCATGATTACCAGGGCGGCGAAGACCGCGAACTGGGTGATCGCCTTCAGATATTCCCCGTTGTATACGGCTCCCATGCCGGGTATCAATGATAGCGCTGCCGCGCGCTTCGGCGCATCCGATGGAATGCGGAGGTCCTTGACTGCCGCAGCCCATTCGGCGCCACGCACGAGGCAATCCTGGCAGTAAACCTTCCCTTTGATCTGATGGGCGCACTCCGTGCACAGTGCCTTGCTGCAGGTGCCGCAGTAATCCTGGGAATCCGCCGATGGATGATATGCGCATTTCATCTGTCATCTCCTTCCGGGGCTTTCCGCCTTACGCATTCAGGCGGGGAACAACGATACGCTGCTCTTCTGCTTGGGGCCTTTTTCCGGCTGCTTCGGCCCGGCAGGCTTCTTCTGCGTTTCCACCGGGACATCCAACTGCTCAATCATGAATCCGAGCCTTCTGAAGACATCGTTTTTATAAAACGTGAACCGGGCCTGCCAATCGTTCTTGGTGTCGTTGAGCTTCAACCCTTCGCTGTAAATCTTCTGCACCCCCCGGTCCATCTGTCGCAGCATTTCGCCCGGCGACAGCACGGCGGCGATCCCGCCGATCCGCGGCGCCATCAGGTCGATGGCCAGAGCCACGAAGAGCAGCACCAGGCCTGCGCCCGCCGCGAAACGGGGAGTCAGTATGGGCTGCAGGAAGTAGGTCCGGATGCGTTCCCGCAGTGTGCGCGTCCTGGGTTTGCCGGAAGTCCGGATCAGAATCCGGTCGATCAGCGCCGTGTCAACCTCCAGGGAAGGAAATGCCTGGCAGGTGACAAGGATCGATCGAATCTCTTCCATCAGATTCAAACAGCCGGGACATTCCTGAAGGTGCTCTGCCACCTCCACCATTTCCTGGTGCGGCAGGCTGCGCTCGACATATCCGCTCAACCGTTCTTCAATGTGTGCGCACTCCATATACGCTCCCTAGGCCTGCATGCCCAGCTGCAGCCGCCGTTTGGAAAGCAGCCTGGCCAGCTCCAGTCGCGCCCGGTTGATCCGGCTCTTGACCGTGCCCTCCGGTATGGCCAGGAGCTCTGCGATCTCCATATATGCCATTCCCTCCAGGTCCCGGAGAATGATGGCTTCCTTCAACTCCGGAGGCAGCGCCTGCAGGCCATCGCTGAGAAACCGGGAAGCTTCCGATTGCTCGACGGACCTATGGGGGCTGGGCAACGTTTCGTCCTTGAGGTTCATGGTTTCCATTTCCTCAGTCCCTGCAACCTGCTGAAAGCGTCGCGTCCTCCGGAAGTGATCGATGATCAAATTGCGTCCGACCCTCATGATCCAACTCTGAAAGCTGCCCGATTCGGTGCGGAAGCTCTTCAGGTTCTGATACACTCGAATGAAAATCTCCTGCGTCAGATCTTCCGCGTCATCCCGGCGACAGGTGTACCGGTAGCTCAGGTTGTAAATCCGTTTTGCGTATTGATTCACAACCATCTCCCAGGCCGCGTCATCTCCCTGGAGACAGCGCTCCACAACTTTTTCATCGCCCGGGAGCAATCGGAACTCCTTATCTCCTGCCCCGATTAACGAAGCAGACGCTTGCAAAGTTCAATAATTCAGATCCCGGCTCCAGACGCCGGCGTGAAGGCGAGCCTGCCGGTGACCACATGAGAGTGCACTTCGCACGAGAAATGCAAACCCCTGCGCGACCGCCCAGCCCATTGTCCACCGTTCCATTGATTTCTGCAACATCTTGCGTAGGATTGATATAGGGGGGCCGGCCAAACGGGAAGCCGGGCGCTGTTGGCCCCTGGGTTTATGCCGGAACCGGCGCAAGCGGTTTCTTCTTGACCTTTGAGCCGATTTGATATTTATACTGTAAGGTCTTTGAAACTGCGAACTTGAAGCATACCGAAGAGGGACGTCAATCGCCTGCCCTCACCGGGGCTGCTAGGGGTATATGCCGATGAAGTGCCCTTTTTGCGGATACACCAAAGACCGGGTAGTCGATTCACGGGAAAGCCGTGACGGAGATTCCATTCGCCGACGCCGCGAATGCCTGCAATGCTCGCGGCGTTTTACTTCCTACGAGCGCATCGATGAAATCCCATACATGGTTGTGAAAAAGGACGGCGGCAGGGAAAAATTCGATCGAACAAAAATCCTTACGGGTTTGTTGAAAGCCTGTGAAAAGCGCCCCGTCAGCCTCACGCAGCTCGAAAAAATCGTGAACCAGGTCGAGCAACAGGTGCAGGAGAGTCCCGAGCGTGAACTCGAGACGGTCACGATCGGCAAGATTCTGCTCTCCGAGCTGCGGCATCTGGACAAGGTTGCCTACCTGCGTTTTGCCTCGGTTTATATGGAGTTCGAGGACGTCGCGGAATTCCTGACCGAAATCAACGAGATGTTTGAGAAAAAGCCGTCCTGAACGGCCGCCCGGGTAAACCATGTCGAAACCGCGTAAACGAAATCCGCACCAGCAGGTTCACTCCAGGCTGACCCTGGAAATGGAAGAAATCGTGGATCATCTTACCGTAGGCAACTGGATCCCGAGCGTCGATATCTGTGAAACCAGGGATGCGGTTACGATACGCGTGGAGCTTCCTGGAATTGATCCGCAAGACATCCGGCTCACGATTCAGGACAGGGTACTCCGCGTTCAGGGGAACAAGCGGGAATCGGAGACCGCGCGCGAACGTCTCTCTTATTATTGCCTTGAAAGAAGATACGGCAGATTTGACCGCCAAATCAGTCTCGACCAGGTGGTGGATGCCGGCCGGTCGTGCGCCCGGTTGTGCAACGGAGTACTCACGGTGGAGGTCCCCAGGATAGCGGACCGGAGAGGTGTGCTCTTTGAGATCCCCATCGCAACTAAGCAGGATTGATCCGCTTTTGGACGAGGCGAAAGATCCCTTCGAGTGAAAGGAAAACGAACCGGTTATGCCAGCAGCGGATGCGAACCAAGACCCTACGAACAAGGAAGCGGAAGCCGGGCAGGACGAGCGTATCCAGATACCGGAGAAGCTCCCGGTCCTGCCGTTGCGCGATGTGGTCGCTTTTCCGTTCATGATCCTGCCGCTCCTGATAACCCAGGACAAAGGCATTCATGCGGTAGATCAGGCGCTGACACAGAATCGGATGATCCTTCTCCTGACTCAGAGGAATCCGGAGACGGAGAATCCCGCTCCGGACGAATTGTACGATATTGGCACTGTGGGAATGGTAATCCGCATGCTCAAGATGCCGGATCAGGGGGTGCGCGTCCTCGTGCAGGGAATTGCTCGCGCGCGGGTGGAAAGCTGGGCCGAGGAGCCGTCTTTCCTTCTGGCGAAAATCCGCGTGCTGGAGGAGGAGCCTCCCGCAGCGGAGGGTCTCGAGATAGAAGCTCTGATGCGCAACGTGAAAGCTGCCCTGGAGAAAGCAGCTTCGCTCGGGAAGAGCATTGCGCCGGAAATCATGGTGATCGCCTCGAACATGACTGATCCCGGCAGACTGGCGGACCTTGCGGCGTCCAACCTCGCGCTCAAGCTCGAAGATGCTCAAGCGATCCTGTCCCTGCTCGATCCCTCCAAGCGGCTGCGGCGGCTGAACGAGCTTCTCACGCGCGAGCTGGAAGTCCTGACCGTACAGCAGCAGATCAACCTCCAGGCGAAAGATGAGATCGAGAAGGGCCAGCGCGAATACTACCTGCGGCAGCAACTCAAGGCGATCCAGAGCGAGCTGGGAGAGGGCAACGCACTGGCGGAGGAAATCGCGCGCTATCAGAAAAAGGCGGATGAGATCCAGATGCCGGAGGAGGCACGCAAAGAGTTCGATCTGCAGGTGAACAGGCTCGAACGCATGAATCCCGAATCGGCCGAGACGGCGACCCTGCGGACCTACCTGGACTGGATGGTCGGGCTTCCCTGGAGCTTCCGGACGGAAGACAACCTGAATCTGCGCAAAGCACGCAAGATCCTGGACGAAGACCACTATGGCCTGGACAAAATCAAGGAGCGGATACTGGAGCACCTGGCTGTACGAAAGCTGAAGCAGGACACTAAGGGCCCGATTCTCTGTTTCGTCGGGCCTCCGGGTACCGGAAAGACATCTCTGGGCAAATCGATCGCGCGGGCACTGGGCAGGAAGTTCGTGCGCGCCAGCCTGGGCGGCATGCATGATGAAGCGGAAATCCGCGGGCACAGGCGGACCTACGTGGGCGCCATGCCCGGGCGGATCATTCAAAGCCTGCATCAGGCCGGAACCAGGAATCCGGTGTTTATGATGGATGAGGTGGACAAGATCGGGGCAGACTTCCGCGGAGATCCTTCCTCTGCGCTACTCGAGGTGCTGGATCCGGAGCAAAACGATTCGTTCCGCGACAATTACCTGGGTGTTGCCTTCAATCTCTCGGACGTCCTGTTTATCACCACCGCGAACATGCTGGATACCATTCAGCCCGCGTTCCGCGACCGCATGGAAGTCATTTCCCTCTCAGGCTATACGGAGCTCGAAAAACTCCAGATTGCGAAACGGCATCTGATCCCCAAACAGCGCGAGGCTCATGGCCTGACGGATGAAAATATCGAGTTTCCCGACGAGGCCATGCTCGAGATCATCCGCGGGTATACCCGCGAAGCCGGACTTCGCAATCTGGAGCGTGAAATAGCGGCCGTCTGCCGGAAGGTGGCGAAGAAATACGCGATGGGCACCCGCAAGCGCGTGGTTTTGACCCGGGCGAATCTGCACCGGTACCTGGGTACGCGGCGCATCCTGCCCGGGGAACACCCGAAGCGCGATCAGGTGGGCGTAGCCACCGGTCTGGCATGGACCCCGGTGGGGGGTGAGGTCCTGTACGTGGAGGCCCAGGCGATGGCAGGAAAGGGCGCGTTGATCCTGACCGGCCAGATGGGCGATGTGATGAAGGAATCGGCTCAAGCCGCCCTGAGTTACACGCGGGCGCACGCGGCGGAATACGGGATCTCCCAGGATTTTTTTGCCGCCCATGATTTCCACATCCACATTCCGGAAGGGTCAATCCCCAAAGACGGGCCGTCCGCGGGAGTGGCGCTGACTTCCTCCCTGGTTTCGGCATGCACCGGCCGGCCGCTTAGCAAGTCCATCGCCATGACCGGAGAGATCACACTGAGCGGGAACGTCCTTCCCGTCGGCGGAATCCGTGAAAAGGTGTTGGCGGCCCACCGGGAGCAGGTCAATACCGTAATGCTGCCGCGCTCCAACAGGAAGGACCTCGAAGAGATCCCCAGAGAGCTGCGGCAGAAGATCCAGGTGATCCTGGTGGACCGCCTGGAGGAAGTTCTCCTTCGCGCCTTTGCCTAGACAGTGGGCAGTCGGCAGTGGGTCCGGGGTGTTAACGACCGTTCACTGCCTATCGCCTGCCTCCCTCTGCCTGAAGGTAATGCGATACGTAGACGAAAACAAGATTGTCCGGATGCTTGCGGGTCGTTTTGGTGCCCGGAACAGTTCCGTCATCCAGGGAATCGGTGATGATGCTGCGGTTGTGCATCCTGCAGGTTCACGCGAATACTGGGTGATCACCACCGACATGCTTCTGGAAGATGTTGATTTTCGAAAGACCTGGATGACTCCCGCGCAGTTGGGGCACAAATCGCTTGCAGTAAACCTGAGCGACCTGGCTGCAATGGGGGCCGAACCGCGCTACTTCACGGTCGCAATCGCACTCCCCGAGGACATCGAGCCGAAGGAGTGGATCCTGAGATTCTACCGCGGCCTGTCAGCACTCGCCCGGCGCCACAACGCGGTCCTGATTGGCGGGGATCTGTCGCGTTCTCCCTTAGGAGTCCAGATCAGCATCACCGCCCTTGGCGAAACCTTCGACAGAAGGATCATCCGCCGCGCGGGCGGCCGCCCCGGCGACCTGCTCTATGTGACCGGGACTCTCGGCAAAGCTGCTGCCGGCCTCGCTCTCCTGCAGCAGGGAAGCACGAAGGGCAGGAATTCCCGGGAGCAATCGGCCCTCCGGTCCCACAGGACCCCTGAACCCCGGTGTGAGGTCGGCGCCTGGCTCGCCCGGCACCGCTTCGCCAGCTGCATGGTGGATCTGAGCGACGGCCTGTCTATGGACCTGCCGCGCCTTTGCGAAGCCTCAGGCACCGGAGCGGAGATCTCGGGCCCGCTCCTTCCCCTCTTTCCCGCTTCCCGAGCGTGGGGCTGCGACCCACTGCGGCATGCTGTCCACGGGGGCGAGGACTTCGAGCTTCTCTTTGCAGTCCCCGTCCGGAGAGCGGCGCTCCTGGAAGCTTCCTATCCCGCGCGTTATCCCCGAATCACCCGGATCGGCCGTCTGTGCAGGGGATCGGGGGTCAATTGGACCCCGCATCCGGGAGCCCGAATGGAGCGCCTGGACCCATCGGGTTTCGATCACTTCCGTCGCCAGGTGGTTACCGCAACTTTCCCCGCGTTGCGGCACCCGGGGTAAAATCGCTTGCGGCTTTTCATCACCACCCCGGGCTAGTAGAATGGGACCCATGTTGAAACGTGTTTGTGCGTGGTTGCCGGTCATTCTGCTCTTGAGCGCTCTTTTTGCGTTCCCGGCTCAAGTGCCGGACCCTCAAAGTTCAGTGATTGCCTCTTCCGCCAGACTGAAATTGGGGCAGGCCGGATCCCAAAAGGAACTGGACGATTACAATCGGCTGCACGCGGAAGTCGATCCCGCAGTCAAGAAAGTTCTCATCGATGAATTTGCTGAAAAATATCCGCAGTCCGGCCTCCTCGCCTATGCGTACCAGGACGGAGTCTACCTTGGACGACAGGTCCACAACGTAGAGACGATGGAAGAGTATGGCGAGAAATCTCTCGATCTCTGGCCTGACAACTATTCGCTGCTTACCGAGCTGGGGAGTGCATATGTGCAGCGCGACCGCGTGTACCTGGCTGAAGTCCATGCGGCGAAGGCGCTCGAGCTGGCAGGCGCCGCGGACAGGCCTTCACACATGACCGAACAGCAGTGGGCCGAGTTCACTCGGACACTCCGATCGACAAATCTCACCACGCTCGGATTCGTCCACCTGCGCCGCGCCCAGACCAGGCTGGATCCCCAGGCCAGGAAGGACGAAGCGGACAGTGCCATCGAAGCTTTCCGCCGCGCACTCGAGATTACTCCCGTCGATGATTATGTCTACTACGGCCTCGGCTTTTCCTATGCCATCTTGAATGATTATCCGAATGCCGAATCCAATCTCGCGAAAGCCGTCGCCGTCGGCGGAGTCGTCATGGCAAGCGCACGCAGCCTGCTGGAGGAGATATATAAGAGCCGCCATAACCAGTCGACGGAAGGTCTCGATCAGGTGATCGCCCACGCCAGGGCGGAGATTGGATCGCGGCCGCCATCCGAGGTTTGAATGAGCGAAGCGACCCGTGATGCGGCAACCGAAACCGAGGCTCTCACGGCCCTGGAAACCCTACTCGGGTATCAGTTTCGGAACCGGGCTTTACTTCTCAGAGCCCTCACACACCGATCCTACATAAACGAGCAGGAAGATCAGGGTTTGCAGAACAACGAATCGATGGAATTCCTGGGCGATGCCGTTCTGGGCTTTCTGGTCAGCGCCAGGATATTCGCACGGTTTCCCGACTTCAATGAGGGGGAGCTCAGCAAAATCAAGGCTTATCTGGTCAGCGCGGCAAACCTGCTGCACCTCGCCGACAAGATACACCTGGGCGATTTTCTGTTTCTCAGCAAAGGGGAGGACAAAGCCGGGGGCCGCAAAAAACGGGCAATCCTGGCGGACGCATTTGAAGCGGTGCTCGCCGCCGTCTA
>JAFNAG010000329.1 GCA_017860135.1 Acidobacteriota bacterium | reverse complement strand
GCCACTGGTACAGGTTTAACCGATGCCCAAGCACCCAACGAGCTTTGGTGCGCAGACTATAAGGGCGAGTTCATGCTCGGCAACAAAAAGTATTGCTACCCTCTCACCATTACCGACTATCGATCAAGGTATTTGCTCATTTGCGAAGCCCTTGAGTCCACTAAGGAACCTCTTGCCTTCAACGTCTTTGAGCGCGTCTTTAAGGAGTTTGGACTACCAGGCGCTATCCGTACGGACAACGGCGTGCCTTTCTCCAATCCCCATACCCTCTTCGGCTTGAGCAAGCTCTCTGTATGGTGGCTGCGCCTGGGTATCTCCATCGAACGCATCAAGCCCGGTAAGCCTCAACAAAATGGCCGGCATGAACGCATGCATCTGACCTTGAAAAAAGAAACAACCAAGCCCCCTGCCTATAACTTTTTGCAGCAGCAGGTCCTATTTGACAATTTCATAGAAACTTATAACAAGGATCGACCGCACCAGTCGTTGGGTGGTCTCTACCCGGCCGAAGTATACACACCTTCAGCCAGGCAATATCGCCTTCCCGATCCTCCTGATTATCCCTATCACGATCGGACTATATTGGTCACTCAGTGCGGCCGGATCTGCATGGGAAGACGAAAAATTAATCTCAGCAGAGTGTTTGCAGGCCAGTACGTGGGGGTGACGGAAGTAGACGACAACATTTGGCTTGTCAGTTTTATGGATTATGATCTAGGCTTTTTTGACAATGAGGTGAATCGGGTGGAGCCTGCGGGCGAAAATCCCTTCGCCCCAAAAGTGTTACCTATGTCTCCGGTATAAACTGTTACCTATGTCTCCGGAATGGACCCCCAAGGTTTGGTGGTACGCCCAGCAGGACTCGAACCTGCGACCCTCTGTGGTACGCCCAGCAGGACTCGAACCTGCGACCCTCTGCTTAGAAGGCAGATGCTCTATCCACCTGAGCTATGGGCGCACATTTTGTGTGGTGCAGTATATCAGATTTGCCTGGTTCGTGAAATTCGCGGCCTCTCTTTTTTGGCCGGGATCAATCCCCGAAACTGGTCCCCACATAGCGCGCGCTCTCGATCCAGGGATGGTCGAGAGGCACTGTTTTAAGCTTTCCGACCACCTGCTCCAACGGCACAGGCTCGGCCTTTTCGCCGCGGGCAGCCAGCATCACTCCGTGAACTCCCTCGTGGATCATGGCCGCGCACGCCGTTCCCAGGCGCGTCGCCAGGATCCGGTCGTAGGCTGACGGCGTCCCGCCGCGCTGCAGGTATCCGAGGATCGTCACACGCGATTCGAGCCTCGTCAGCGCTTCCAGCTGATGAGCCAGGTTCAGCGTGTTCCCCCCATGCGCCGAGTCTGAAAGCATCGAGTCCAGCCGGCGCCTCTTGTCGGGCTTTTTTGCCGCTTTTGCCTTCTTTTTATTGTCCGTCTTCTCTTTCGCCGCGACAGCTTCAAGAGAAATCGCGCCCTCGGCCACCGCGACGATGCTGAAGTGCTTCCCGCCCCGGTTCCTGCCCAGGATCGCCTTCGCGACTTTCTCCACGCTGTAGGGAATCTCGGGAATCAGGATCACATCGGCGCCTCCGGCGACGCCAGCGCCGAGCGCCAGCCACCCTGCACGGTGTCCCATGGCTTCGACCAGCACGATGCGGTGATGGCTGTGGGCCGTGCTGTGCAGGCGGTCAATGGCTTCGGTAGCGATGCTGAGCGCCGTGTTGAAACCGAACGAAACATCGGTCAGGGCCACGTCATTGTCTATGGTTTTCGGCAAGGTGATAATATTCAAACCCTTCTGCATCAACCGGTATGCGTTCTTCTGCGTGCCGCCGCCGCCGATGCAGACCAGCACATCGAGATGGTTCCGGTGATAGTTATCCACAATGGCGTCTGTCATATCCATGAATTTGCCGCCCACGAGCATCCGGTGAGGCTTGTCCCGGCTGGTCCCGAGAATCGTGCCGCCCAGCGTCAGGATGCCGGAGAGCGCCTGCTCGTCCAGGTCCATCGTGCGGTTTTCCATCAGGCCGCGGAAGCCGTCACGGAAGCCGATCAGCTCCATGCGGAAGTTCTCCTGCGCCGCCTTGCCGATGCCCCGCAGCACCGCATTCAAACCGGGGCTGTCGCCGCCCGCGGTCAAAACGCCAACCTGTTTGTTCATCGGGAAAACCTCCGGTACCGGACAGGCTAGAACAATAGTCGCGTGCGGATGTTGCTGTCCAGCTTTTCGATCTGCTTTCCTATGGTGCGCGAAACGCTCCGCTCCACGTCCATAATCAGGTAACCCACACCATGACGCGTGTTGTAGGACTGCGCTTTGATGTTCACGCTCATGCCCGCGATAAGGCCGTTGATGCGGCTGAGCACTCCGGGAACGTCTTTGTGAATGTTCAGGATGCGATAGCTGTCTTCCATCGGCGGCAGGTGAACTTCGGGAAAATTCGCGCACCCTTCGGAATTCCCGCTTTCCATGTAGCCAATCAGCGCTTCCGAAACTTCCAGCCCGATGTTTCTCTGGGCTTCCTCCGTGCTACCGCCTATGTGCGGCGTCAGGATGACATTGTCCAGTCCGCGCAACTCCGAATCGAAGGGGTCCTTGCCGGAATTCGGCTCGCGCGGAAACACGTCTACCGCGGCTCCGGCCAGGTGCCCGCTCTTCAGCGCACCCTGCAGCGCCCCAATATCCACGACCGATCCCCTGCTGAGATTGAGCAGGTAGCTCCCCGCGGGCATCAGGCCCAGCTGCTCGCGGCCGATCATGCCGCGCGTAAGCGGAGTGTCCGGGACGTGCATGGTGACGAAGTCCGACACTTTCAGCAGATCCTCGAGGTTCGACACCTGCCGCGCATTGCCCAAAGGGAGCTTCCGGACGATGTCGTGGAACACCACCTTCATCCCCAGGGATTCGGCCAGCAGTCCTACCTGCGGCCCGATGTGCCCGTAGCCTACGATGCCGATAGTCTTGCGCCGCACTTCCACACACCCCTTGGCCGACTTCTCCCACCGCCCGCCGTGCAATTCCATCGATCGTTGCGCCGCGCGGCGCG
This sequence comes from Acidobacteriota bacterium, assembly GCA_017860135.1. Lineage (GTDB taxonomy): Bacteria > Acidobacteriota > UBA6911 > UBA6911 > UBA6911 > JAFNAG01. The sequence goes on along the minus strand of JAFNAG010000329.1, from coordinate 7,877 downwards.
CCAGCATGATGACTTCCGCGATCGTCAGTTCCGCCACGCTGCGCGTATTGCTGAACGGCGCGTTGAAAACGGCGACGCCGTGGCGCGTCGCCGCGTCCATGTCCACCTGGTCCGTCCCGATGCAAAAGCACCCGATCGCTACAAGCTGCGGCGCCGATTTCAGGACGCGTTCCGTGATGCGCGTTTTGGAGCGGATGCCCAGGACCTGGAAGCCGGGCAGCAGCCTTGTCAATTGCTCTTCGGTGAGCGCCCCGGAATGATTTTCAATGCGGTCAAAGCTGCGGGACCGGAAACCCTCCTCGGCCGCCGGATGAATGTTTTCCAGCAGCAGAACGTTGATGGTCGGTTTCGACTCCTGTTCGCCGTCCGGCTTCTTCCTGGAAACTTTTGACTGGGGCTTTGGTGTTTTGCGTTCCATTTCTGAATTCCTGCCAGGATTTTATTTAAGCTCTATCTGCATGCACAGATTCATTGCCGGAGTCACTTCTTCGAAAATCGCCATCATCGATTCGATCAGGTCCACGCCCGCGGACGACCTGACTTCCTTTTCCGGCATCGGGTAATACACCTGGAACCCGGCCCACTCCCCCGGAGCTGCGCTCTCGAGCGCCTTCTTCAGAGAAGCCATGCCCGGGAACCTGCTCCTGCCGGCCATCAACCTGTTTCCCCAATTACCGGCATCCACGCGAAATCCTTCCCGCTGCACCAGGCGTTTCAGCTCGCGGGCCATTGCGCCTGAAGGCGTCAGGCTCCGCAGCAGCCGGTGCCAGTCCCAGTCGGATTTCAGCTGGATTTTGGGAAAATCGGCCGGGGGCTCGATCATCCCGCGTTCGACAGAAAAGCCGCATTTAAAAAGCTGTTCATCCACATCCATGGTCAGGTAAAACTTTGAACAGCCGAAACTGACTTTGGACGAAATGGGCTTGGCATCACGGTTGGCGCGCGGCAAAAAGCCGATCCACTGCCAGTAGACGCCGCGTCCGAATCGCTCCGTCACGAACGATTCCCCGTATCGGGCCTCCAGCGCCAGTTTCAGGATGCGCGTGATTCGCTGGTTCTCATCCAGGTTCCCGACGTGGATTCCTTTTTGGAAGTCCAGATATTCCGGAAGGAAACCTATGGCCGATCTTGGAAAAGGCCGGACACTCTGCGTTTTTGGGCTCATAGCTCGACTAGAATAACACGGTTGGCGCATCCCGGGAATAAATGCGTCAGGAATTCGGGAGGATCGAGGCAACAGATGTCAGGCATCAACCATCGGCATGGATTCGATGGCGGCGACATCGTCGCCGGATAGACAGCGGCCGGCAGCGCGGACGTTCATTTCAACCTGCGCCGGCTTGGTAGCGCCGGCAATAACGCTCGCAACGAGCGGCTTGGACAGAAGCCAGCCAAAGGCCGCCTCGAGCATGTTGTATTGTCTCTCGATGCAGAAACGCTCGAGCCGCTCGATCACATTCCAGTTCGCATCCGTGTCGTAGCGCCGGCCGAGGTCTTTCCACGCCGCAAAGCGGGTTCCTTCGGCTGGCGCCTCGCTGCGTCGATACTTGCCGGTAAGCATGCCCCCGGCGAGCGGGAAAAAGGGCAGCAATCCCAGACCATGGCTTTCCATGACTGGAATCAACTCCTTCTCGATCCCGCGCACGAGGATGTTGTACTGGTCCTGGCAGGACACGAAACAGCTCAGCCTGCTTGCTGCAGAAACGCGGCAGGCTTCCGCCACCTGGTGCGCCTGGAAGTTCGAGCAGCCGATGCAGCGCACTTTCCCCTGCCGGACGAGATCGTCCAACGCGCGGAGAGTTTCCTCTATCGGCGCAAGCGGATCCGGTTCGTGGATTTGGTACAGATCGATCCAGTCCGTCTTCAGCCGCCTGAGGCTCGCTTCCACTCCAGACACGATGTAGCTGCGCGAAGCGCCTTTCATCGTACCGGCATCATCCATCGGCTTGCCGACTTTTGTGGCAAGAACGATATTTTTTCGCCGCGCACCAAGCACCTCTCCCAGGATCGTTTCCGATCCACCCCGGTTCCCGTAGATGTCGGCGGTATCGAACAAGGTGATCCCGAGGTCGAGAGCCTTGTCGATAACCTTGCGCGACGATTCCCGGTCGATGAGCATGCCGAAATTATTGCAGCCCAAGCCCACTTCAGAAACCACCAGATCCGATTTGCCGAGGTTGCGAGTTTTCATGGGAAAATAGTATCGCCGATCGCAGAGTAATGGAAATGCGAAGATATCCTTCCTGCCCATTTTTGCAGGATTCGCAGATTCCACATGATAAACTTTTTAGGGGGGCGAAACTAATCGGTCGAGAGTTTTACCGGGGAGGATGTCGGCTGATCCGCAGTCATTGCATAGATGAATCCATCCTGAGACCGCCACCAACCGCGAAACGTGCGCGGCGAATCCTGGCAGAGGCCGGTCCACGTATGCCACAGGCCATCCTGCTGCTCAAAATCGGGAACTATGGCGATGCTGCGCGTATCCAGGCGCAGACCCTCGCGCAGCGCTTTTAGAGCGGATTCTTTGGCGCACCAGATCAGATACGCGACAAGGCTCCGGTCCGCGGGGGAATGCTGCAGAAGCGAGATCTCGCCGGCAGTGAAGTAATCCTGGAAAAACTGCACCTCGTGGGGCTGTATCATTTCTGTGTCGCAACCGACCGACAATTCCGGCGGACCTACGACACAGAAGCCCTGACCGCTGCTGTGGCTGATTGAGATGGAAACTTCGCGGGCGGTGCCGTTACTGAATGCCTCCGGCACGCCGTCGCCGGCAGCCCGAATTTCAAGAGACGCCAGGTCCGACCGCTTTAGCGACTGGTAGGCGCAAACGGCCTGCTTGGCCGTCCATCGTCCCAGGCGCCAGTCATTGCGCCGTTTTGGGAAACGAAATCCGGCCAGGGTGTCCCGCTCGGCATCGCTCAGCCAATCGTTGTTTTCCGGCACGTCGTCGGATTTTCGGGCAAGCCAAAACAGGGGATGACTCATGGGGATTCGAAATTCGAGATTCGAGATTCGAAATTGCATCTCGAATCTCGAATTAAACGGTTTATTTCCTAGGTTCCACCTGAAGACCGCGCTGTACCGGATCGAGAAGATCCGCCTGAATCGGGTCGGGGAGGTCCATGGTCTGATACCCGCGCAGGACCATTGTCACATTTCCCCTGCTGTCGACTATTTTCACATCGTAACTGCCGTCCGCATTGGATAGGACCACGGCAAAATTATCGGCATCCTGTGCACCGTCCGGCAGCGCCGCGAGTTTGAGTTCACGGAAAGCGTACGGTAATCCCAGGCGCGATTGAACGGCCAGGCCCATCAGGCTCGCCGTCTGGAAGCACATCTCGATGAGCCTCGGAGACGCAACGAGCGGCAGTTCGGCCGGCTCGTGGTTCGACGGCAGGTTTTTCGCGAACAACCCGATCACATGGTCGTTTTTCCGCCACGCGCAGTCGATCACCTGGTACGCGGGTCCGTGAAAGAACACGCGGTACACCTGCGCGCCTTCGGCTTTCGGACTGGCATCCAGGGCGGGGACATCTCTTTCCTTGCCGGCAGCGTACGGGCTCATGACAAGCCGAACGCGCCCGGTGAAATGCGTCGTCACCTCCGGCTCCGATTGGCCGTGCAAGGTGCGGGAACCGATGAGGCTGCACTCGGCGATGATATCCTCTTTATCCATGCTGAAGGTCGCATGGACCGCAACGGCCCTCGGCTGGCTCCGGTAGAACTTGAACGGGCTCAAAAAGCGCACGTCCTCCACGGCGCCGACAAACCGATCGGGAAAGATTAATTTCGCCGCCGAGGCCATCGCCTCGATCCCCATGACACCCGGCAGCACCGGCGTCTGGCTGATCTGGTGATCGTAGAGGAACGGTTGCTGCGCAGGATCGAGCATCGTTTCTACGGTCAATCCGCTGTACAGTCCCATCCCTGCGATTTCGCCCGTCATCACACCGCGAGCGAGAAGCGCGTTTTGGAGCGGTCCGTCGCTGCTCGTATCCAGTCCGCCCTGCGGATCGAAGTCTTGCGTCATGATTCCAAGTTTTTGCCCTATGACCACTTCACCGCGCATGCCGGTAGTCAGTTCGCGGCGGACGATGGGAATTCCGGCTTCGGGCGGCAGCATATCGATACCGGCCTGTTTCATGATGGCGGGGATCGATCCCCTGGCCGCCATGCCGATGCCGCTCCACGCCGTCCAGTCGATGGCAATGCCGCGGCAGTTGGGGCGGCTCGTGCGGAAATTCGAGATGCATTTGCACAGCAGGTCGTTGGCCGAGCTGTAGTCTGTCTGCCCCAGATTGCCGAAACGGCCCGCGACAGAACTAAAGACTACGGCTGCGCCGACGGGCATGCTGCCAATGCTGGAAATAAGGTTAAACCAGCCGTCGCTCTTCACGTCAAAGACGAGATCGAATTCCGACGGCTTCTTGTCCGCAACCGGGTGGCTGATCTCCAGCCCCGCGGCGTGCACCAGAACGTCGATGCGCCCGTGCCGGTCGGCGATTTCCTTGACGACGCGGCCTACCGCCGCGTTGTCCATCAGATCGAGGCTGCGGTAATGCACCGTGCCTCCGCCGTCGCGCACTGCGTTGATGGCGGAGAGAGCCGCTTGAGCCCGTTCCAGCGCCGCGATTTCCTTGTCTACCAGGACCGGCGTGGCGCGCTCTCCACGGAGTTTTAGCCGTTCAAAGATGTCCCGTTTCAATCCTTCCTTATCGCTATCCAGCCGCGCGATGTCGCTGTTGCGCGGGTCCGGTTCCGGAGTCAGGTCCAGCAGGTAGAACGTCCCGCCCGAGGCGGCGGCCAGGTCCGAGGTGATCGCAGAAACGATGCTGCCCGCGGCGCCGGTAATGACGAAGATGGAGTCCTTGTTCAGCTGCAGCGCGGGATCCGCTTCACCCGCGGGCCGCTCCTGCAGACCGATCGTCCATCGCTGCCCATCCCTGTAGCCGATTTCCACGGCGCCCGGATCGCGCAGCGTTTCGTCGAGCAGGAGGTCGGCCAGAGCGCTGGTTTTGCGGCTGTGTTCGAAATCGACAGCTTTGACGGTCGAACTGCCCTTCTCGCGCTTATAGGCTTTGGTGAAACCCGTCACTGCGCCGCCCAGGGGATCGGCCGCACCGGCCGCATCATACCCGTGCAGGCCGCCGAGCCTCGTGGCCGAGACCAGGAACGATTCCGGGGATCCCATCTGATCCTCCAGGGCCTGCATGGTCGTGAAAAGCAATTTCGCGCGGACCCTGGTCGCCTCGCGCCATTGCGCGTAACTCATGCCCGCCAGGTCCGGCTGGCTGTCGAGCGCCGGCAGCCAATACACGCCCTGGACAGGGCCTTCCGCTTTCCATCCTTCGATGTACTTCGTCAAAAATTTTGCGTCCGGCACGCCGTCGATGACGAGCGCCTGAACGCCAAGTTTTTCCAGTCTGCCGATCAGGGCTTTCCCCACTCCGCCCTGGTCCGGCATCACGATGACGCGGCTTCCGGCCTTGAGGTTGACGCCCGTAGGTTTGCACACGGCCAGCGGCGGACGCAGTTGCGGCACAGGAATACGGCGCGGGACCGCATTAGCCGCGTCCATGCTGCCCGCGATCGCCGCGGATGCCGACGCGCTCTTCTGCGGCGCATCCGCTGGCGCAGCGGCTTGCGCGGCGGCGGGAGCACCATCTTGCTTGAGCCCCGGCTTGCGGTCGTAAACGAACTGGATCGTGTGGGCCAGCGTCGGGAAATCGCGCAATTTAAGGTTGTCTTCCCGCGGTATGTCGTATGCCGCGCGGATAGCGGCAAACATCTCCGCCTGCTTCACGGTGTCGATCCCGAGGTCCGCTTCAAGGTCCAGGTCGAGGTCGAGCATGTCGGGCGGGTACCCGGTTTTTTCCGCGATGATTTTGAGAACCGTTTCTTTCACGCCATCGGATTCGCCGCCGGCCGTCTGGACGGGTGCCGAAGGCTCTGCCGCCACAGGCGTTGGCGCAGCGGACGCCGGAGCGGACGGCTTCAAATCCGGCCGCCGGTCGTAAACAAACTGGATCGTGTGGGCCAGCGTCGGGAAGTCGCGCAGTTTGAGATTGTCTTCGCGCGGGATATCGTACGCCGCGCGGATAGCGGCAAACATTTCCGCCTGCTTCACCGTGTCGATCCCGAGGTCCGCTTCGAGGTCCAGGTCGAGGTCGAGCATGTCAGGCGGATACCCGGTCTTTTCCGCAATGATTTTGAGAACCGTTTCCTTTACGGCATCCGACGCGGAAGGAGCCGGGACGGGCGCGGCTGCGACGGCAGGGCCCGCGACTGCAGGCGCGGCTGTATGTGCGGGCGCTGCCGCAGGCGGCACTACCGCCGGCTGCAGGTCCGGCCGCCGGTCGTAGACGAATTGGACCACGTGCGCCAGCGTCGGAAAGTCGCGCAGTTTGAGGTTGTCCTCGCGCGGGATATCATACGCCGCGCGGATAGCGGCAAACATTTCCGCCTGCTTCACGGTGTCAATCCCGAGGTCCGCTTCGAGGTCCAGGTCGAGGTCGAGCATATCCGTCGGATAGCCGGTCTTCTCGGCGATGATCTTCATGACCTCTGCCTGCACGGCATCCGTCGCCGCCGGTTGCGGTGCAGCGACAGGCGCAGCCGGGGCAGCGGATGGCGGCGCGCCGGCAATCGGCTTCAAATCCGGCCGCCGGTCGTAGACGAATTGAACCACGTGTGCCAGCGTCGGAAAGTCGCGCAGCTTGAGATTGTCTTCGCGCGGAATGTCGTACGCAGCGCGGATGGCGGCAAACATTTCCGCCTGCTTCACGGTGTCGATACCCAGATCCGCTTCGAGATCCAGGTCGAGATCGAGCATGTCCGTCGGATAGCCGGTCTTCTCGGCGATGATCCGCATGACGTTTTCCTGCACCTCGTCTTTCGGGAGAGCTGCAGCCGGGACGGGAGTCCCGATCGCCGGCTTCGTTTCGACCACAGGCGCTGAAGCGACCGGCTGAGAAGCAGCCACAGGCGCTGCCGGCGACGGCAGTGCAGCCTGGACTCCGTTGATCCCATTGCCGTTTTCGATTCTGGCCGTCGGTCCCTGATCCTTGGCACGAAGGGTGCGCTGGACGACTTCCAGCTCGGGGCTTTCGTACCCGGTGAGTCTCTTCAACCAGTTGTTCCAGGTCTGCGTGTCCTCTATGCGGTAGCGGTATCCGAGAGCGGCCGGCGGCTGTCTTTTGCCGTCGGGCGTCGGCGACCAGCGCATGAGCGTCATGCAGATCTGTGACCCGAACCCTGCGCCGAGGCGCAGCGCGTAGCGCACCGGATAGAGTCCGCCTTTGGAGAGGTTCAGCTGGCCGAGTTCCGGATCCACTTCCTTGAAATTGGGCACCGGCGGAACAATTCCAGTTTCCAGAATCTTGACCGACACGACGTCCTCGATGCCCACTGCCATCGGGTGTCCTGTCGCGCCCTTGGTATTGGCCACAACGATCTTGTCGGTGGCTTCCTTGAAGACATGCCTCAAGGCGAAGACCTCGGCGGATGCGCTCCCGCCGCGGGCCGGAGTGTAGGTTTCATGGGATACGAAAACGGTTTCGGGAGCCATCTCGTAACGGTTCAGGCCCCAGTCCGCTTCAACGTTCGAGACCAGCTTTTCCATAACGTGGCGGATGTGGCTCACATCGAGTCTCGTTCCATGATAGGCGCTGTTGGCTATCACGGACCCGAGGACCTGGCAGATGGGCCGGATCCCGCGTTCGCGCGCGGATTCCGCGCTTTCGATCACGATGGCCGAAGCGCCCATCCCGACGATCAAGCCATGGCGCCGGCGGTCGAACGGCGTGGCTTCTTCCTCGACGATTTCGCCTGTCGCGGCAGAACCGGAAGCGAGGAAGCCGGAGCCAAAC
>JAFNAG010000328.1 GCA_017860135.1 Acidobacteriota bacterium | reverse complement strand
CGGTAATCTCCACCCCCTTGTCGTAGACTTTCACTTTCTCGTCGGGCTCGACATCGTTCCAGACGACCATCCGCTTCTCGCCGCCGATCAAGGTGGTCCGGACCTTGACCGGGGAGAGCCAATTCACATTGAAGTGGGCGAGCATGTTGCTCTGGAAGTAGACGGTGATGTAGGCGACGTCCTCAGTACCGTTCAAATGGCTTGCGCCGGTGGCAACGATGCCCATGGGTTGCTCCCGGACCAAATGATTCATAATGGCAAGGTCGTGGGGGGCGAGGTCCCAGATGACGTTCACATCGTGCTGGAACAAACCGAGGTTCACCCGTGCGGAGTCGTAGTAGTAGAGCGTCCCGAGCTGGTCAGTCTCGATGAGTTGCTGGATCTTCTTGACGGCGCCAGTGAAGAGGAAGGTGTGGTCCACCATGACCGTCAGGTTCTTTTTCGCCCCGAGGTCGATCAATTGCTCTGCTTGCTGCGTTGTGGAGGTAAACGGCTTTTCCACGAACACGTGCTTGCCACTTTCCAGGGCTGCTTTGGCCAGTTCGAAATGCGTCCACACAGGAGTGACGACGGCGACCGCATCCACGTCCGGAGAGTTGAGGACATCCGCCACATCGGTAGTGACTTTCACGGCGGGGAAGGTTCGCTTCGCCCGCATGAGCGACTCCGCTCGCTGATCACAGACCACTGCGACTTGGGCGTCCGTGACGGCGTGAAAGTTCCGCACGATGTTCGGGCCCCAGTAGCCGTACCCGATCACACCGATCTTGATCATGGGGAACCTCCACTGAGAGCTAGCTGGCAGGCGACAGCCGGCAGCTGGCAGAGAACGGAGAAAGCAGCGAGCAGCTGGCAGCGGGCAGCGGGCAGCGAACGGAAAGCGCCATGCGCCATGCGCTTTGCGCCGGCCGCAGGCTGCTGATCGCTGCGGCTTAATGCGCGCCTTTGCCGAAAAAGACGGCCCAGGGGGTTTCGAAGAGGATCTTGAGGTCCAGTCCCAGTGACCAGTTTCTCATGTACTGGATATCCAGCCGGACCATCTCGTCGAATGTGACGCGGCTTCTTCCCTTCACCTGCCACAGGCCGGTGATCCCCGGCTTCACTTCGAAAAACCGGCGGCGGTGCCAAATGTCGTACACGTCGGTTTCGTAGGGGATAGGAGGACGCGGACCCACGAGAGACATCTCACCTCGCAGGACATTGAAGAATTGCGGAAGCTCATCCAAGCTGGCGCGGCGAAGGAACCGTCCGAGAGGGGTCACCCGGGGATCGTTGTGCAGCTTGTAGGCGTCTCCGTTCCCGCCTGCTTGCCTGGCGTCGGCGCTTCCCGCGATGAGTCGTTTCACATACTCCTGATGAACTCGGGGATTGTTCAGGAAATACATCGATCGGAACTTCAGAAATGTGAACGGCTTTCCGTATTGCCCTATGCGCGTCTGCTTGAACAGGATTGGTCCCTTCGAGGTCAGCTTGATCGCCACGGCGATCGCCAAGAACAGCGGTGAAAGCAGCGTCACCGCCGCGAGGCTTCCGCACAAATCGATCAGCCTCTTGATGAATCTGGCGGCCTTTTTCGTGTCATGCTCCGGTTGCAAGTCAGGGTAGAGGTCCAACGTGGTGTCGTCCCCTTGGCCGTCGCCATCATCGGAACTTGGTTGCTCCGGAAACACGTGAAATGAAATGTGGATTTCCGCCACCTGACCCGGTTCGAGATTCGTGCGCAGGGCTGCGCGCAACTTCGAGAGCATCGTGTTCCGCAGGGCGTCTGCGTCGGCGGAGCCGAGCTCGGTCAGAATCACGCCGAGGACGGACCCCGCCTTGTGCCAACCCCAGACATCCGTCTCCCGCGTCGATGCGGAAAGGGAAACGAGGAGCCGGGCAAGCACCCTGTCGCGGTGCTCCGTTCGAAACGGCCCGCTCGCGTCTAGGAGCATGAGGGCAAAGGGCTTCCGCGACCGCTCGGCTCTCTTTCTCTCGAGGGCGAGCAGTTTCGTGAACAGTGCCTCGGGGAATAGTTGAGAACTCCCGTTTTCCAAGGAGACGGTCTGCCGGGAAAGGGTATGCGATTCCAGGTTCTCGGGGACGCCCATGACGTAATCCCTTAGCGCCAGCAGGTACGAGAGCATGAGAGGGGTCCTTCGATATGGGAGCGGCCAGAAGTCCTAGCTAGCACGTGGCACCGGACAGGCGGCAGCGCACGAAAACCAGCCGTCAACTGGCAGGAAGCAACAGACGGGCGAAGCGAAACTCGTGGACCGACGCTGCGTGTGCGCATCAGATTGGCTCGACGGAGGCGCAGTCGACTTCGACGCCGACGCTGCGCTGCAGGATGTGGACGGAAACGACCACGAGTCCTTTTTCGGGTCTACTCCGGAGGAGGATTCCCTCGACGCCTGCGAGCAGCCCTTCCGAGATTCGAACTCGCTCACCCACTCGAAGGTAGGGGTGAGACATTGCGGGCACTCCGGCGTGATGAATGCGCTGAATCGAGGCGATTTCACCGTCAGGGACTTCCGCGAGGCTGTCCCAGCCGTCACCCAAGATGCGCACGAGACCGCGGGCCTTCGTGACTTCGATGTAGCTCGCCTTGTCCATCGCGTGGTTGAGGAAGAGATATCCGGGGAACATCGCGACCGTCGCGCGACGCCGGGTCCCGTTTCGTCGCACCCACACATCGAGTGTCGGCAGAAACAAGCGAAAGCCCCGGTCCGACAATTGGTCGCAGACCATCTGCTCGGAATGGCTCCGGGTCCAGAGGGCGTACCAGCGCGGCGGCCCAGCGGCCGAGGTCGTGAGTTCGGTGACTTGCTGTAATGTGTGCGTCATTTTCGCCGTATCGCGCATAGCGCAAAGCGCATGGCGCTCGGTCGCTCTGCGCTTAGCGTGTCCCGCTTTGCGCTTTCTGCCAGCTGCCCGCTGCCGGCTGCCAGCTCACCGTGTTGTCTTCCGCACTCTGCCAGCTGCCTGCTGCCCGGTGCCAGCTGTTCTTCAAGAAAGGCTTCGCCCCCGTGGCGCGGGTGATCTCCGATCCATTACGCCCAACCGCTCTGCGGTCACCGGGCCTTTCTGCGGAAGACAACCCGGACCAGACAGGCCGCTTCGTCGAGGGCATGATTACCTCAGACGTGGTGACCTATGGCCAAATCAAAACGAGGTTCTTCTGTTGCCAAGACGTCGATACCATCCTACTCGACAGATGGCAACTAAGAAGAAGCTTTCTGTCCAGAGACTTCCTTTTCCCCGGCCCTGGTGTACGCATCTTGTGCGTCTAAAAGTACCTGACGAAGGGGTTACGTCAAGTCCTTTCTTCGAGTGTCGTCCCGGGCGACTGGACTTGCTCCTACCTTCTTTTCATCCACTCGGGGCGATTTCAGCGGCCGCCGCGAGGATTCATGAGAGCGCGTTCCGTCGGACGCTGTGTAATACTTGCGATACTTCGCGTGATAATACGGCACATCGCGGGGATTTGCCTGGTTTAGAACAACCCCAAGGATTTGGCCGCCCGCCCGTTCCAGTGCCGCTTTAGCCTTGCGCAGATCGCGCATACTCGTCGCGGTAGCCTTTACCACGAGAATGACCCGGTCGACGATGTTGCTCAACAGGAGATTATCGGGAACCGCGAGGATGGGGGCCGAATCAACCAGAACGAGATCGAACTGCTCGGTGGCCTCGCGTAAGAGTTCCTTGAAGCGGGGGGACGCGAGAAGGGAGGCGGCGTCTTCCCTCGCAATCTGACCTGGGATTATCGTGACCCCGGAGGAAAGGCTTCGACACACCTGCGCAAATGTCGCCGTGCCGTTCAGGTAATCAATGATCGCTGGTTTATTCGTCAGCCCCAGCGGCGACGCAAGCACCGGTCGCCGGAGATCTGCCTCCACCAGTAGGACGCGCCGACCGAACTCTTGAAAGACATGCGCTAGGTTCAGGGCCGTGGTGGACTTGCCTTCATGTGGCGCGGGGCTGGTCAACAAGATAGATCGGAATGGGGATTTCAGGCGTTCCGTTTCGATGTTGGCCCGGATCGCGCGATACGGTTCCACGTGAATGGTTCGGTTCTGCGCGACCGTTGCGCCGGCAGGGTAACCCGGCAACAGAATGGGTTTCGTTTCCCTCTTGTGTTTCGGCAGCGTCGCGCCCTCTATCTTCGCCACGGACCCCAGAATGGGAAGAGCAATGTTCCTCTCGAGGTCCGTCTCGGTTTCCACGGGCTGCCGCCAGAATTCGACGGCGAACGCCAATCCGAAGGCCATGCTGGCCGCAATGGTCATGATGATGAGCACGAGCTTCTGGGTCTTCGAGGCATTTGTCTGCAAAGGAAACGATGCCGGATCGACGATCCGGATGACGTTCGAATCGCCCTGCTCCCGAATCCTCGCAGCCATCAGTCTGTCTGAAAGCACGGTCATCAGATTACGATTGGACTCGACCGAACGACGGAGGGTGCCGAATTCCAATTCGTCCTGACTGAGGTTTCGCAGGTTTCCTCGCAGTCGGGCAACCTGGAGTTTCAGCGCCTCCTCTTTCGTGGCGAGGGCTTCGGACTCCCTGTCAAGGGTCGCCAACTGTTTCTGAAGCTCCAGCTGCTCCGCGGGCGTTGCGGGAGGGGCCGGCGCCGCACCGGTGCTCTGCGTCGATCTCGGTTCGGTGGGAAGCTCGCGGGCCAACTGCATCACCCGCGCCTGCTGTCGAACGATCTCGTCTTGCGTGTTCTGCACCTGGGGGTGGGCCTCGGTGTAGCGTTCGCGCAGCGACGCCAGTTTGCTTTCCAGCTTCGCCAGTTGATCTTGTGCGGTCTTAAAGGCGGTGGCGCGGGCTTGGTATTCGGCCGCCGAGGAGATGGCCGCATTGGCGTCCTTCTCATTTGCGCTTGCGGGCCTGCCCGCCCTTCCTTTGGCAGGTTCGGTTTGCGCCTGGCTCAACGCGCTCCGCACGCTCGCGATGCGGGTGGCGAGAATCTGCCGGTTGGCCTGCGCGTCCGCCAGCGCGCCTTCGAGTTGGGCCAACCTGACAAATTCCAATTCCGTCTGCCCTCCGGACCGCAGCCGCCCTTTTTGCTCCTGAAGCTTTAAGATTGCCTCCTCGCCGCGCGTGACGTTATCCTTCACCTGTTGGAACTGCGCTTCCAGGAATTCCCGGCTCTTCTTCGCCTCCTGGGTGTCGACGCTTCGCGATCGGCTCAGCAACACTTGAATGTGAGTGTTCACCAGATCGACCGCAACGCGCGGGCTTGTTGCCGTTGCCGAAATGGAAAAAACATTCGGAGCTTCTCGCAAAGGAAGGAACTCCATTCGGGCTTCTCTCAGCTCGGCGACGGCCTGCTCATGAGGGCTCAGGATGGTGGTCGGCTGGCCGAACCAACTCTTGACTGTGTTCGTGACCCGCAGCCAGTAGAACCCAAAATATTGGGGCTTGGCCAAGAGCTCGGCCAGCGTGTCCTTGGGAAGGGCTTCGATCACCGCTTCGCTGAGGGACCGGCTCTTCAGGAGAACCAGTTGGCTTGCGATGGCGTCGTCTCTGGGTGGTTCCCGCAGGAAGGGGATCTGGGAAAGCGCGCTCGGTTCGACCGAGATCAGCGCCTGGGACAGATACAGTGGAGCGGTGGTGTAGTACACCACCGCC
>JAFNAG010000099.1 GCA_017860135.1 Acidobacteriota bacterium | reverse complement strand
AGGGATTGCGCGCGGAGTGGTGGAATCCGTTCACGGGCCTCGCATCTCCGGCGGAAGCGGCGGCTGGGCCTGCCGGAGGCACTACGGTCAACGTCGAGCGCATACCGATGGATACGCTGAAAAAGCTCGAGGAACTGGCGCGCGGCGGAGGCAGCGTGATTGCCGCACGCCGGATTCCAGCCATCGCACCAGGATTCACGGCAACAGCAGCCGAACTAGACCAAGTGCGCGAGCTCTCCCAAGGCATGTTTGAAGGACCATCGGCGCCGGCGCATTTCGAAAGCGATGATCGCCGAGTCGGGGTCAGGCTGGCACAGCTGCTCCAACCGGATGTAATCCTCTCTCCCGCGGTCCCCGAGATTGGCTTTGTTCACCGCAGCACGGGTGCGGATGAGTTCTATTTTCTCGCCAATACGTCCAATGTGCAGGGATTGCGCGCGGAGTGGTGGAATCCGTTCACGGGCCTCGCATCTCCGGCGGAAGCGGCGGCTGGGCCTGCCGGAGGCACTACGGTCAACGTCGAGCTGGAGCCCTACGGTTCTCGCGTGCTGGTTTTCACCAGGCGCACTCTCACGCCGAATCCGATCCGAAACACAGCTGGAATCTTGGCTCCACTTGATCTGAGCGGCGGCTGGCAGGTTTCCTTCGGGCCGAAAGGCGCCGCGATCCGGATGGACCGGCTGCGATCCTGGACGGAAGAAGAGGAGACGCGCTACTTCTCCGGCCAGGCCACATACGAGAAAACCGTGGATGTGCCGAAGAGCATGATTCAGGAGGGTCTCGCCGTTCGACTCGATTTTGGCGAGGGGCAGCCGGCTCCCAGGACGCCCACCAAGGGAACGGGAATGCAGGCCTGGCTTGATGCGCCGGTCCGGGACGCCGCCCTGGTGTATATAAATGACAGCTTGGCGGGATCGGTCTGGTGTCCACCCTATTGGATTGAAGTGACCCCGTTAATCAGGCCCGGTGAAAACAGGATACGCATCATTGTGGGGAATACCGCGATCAACCACATGGCTGGACGGCGCCTGCCGGATTACCGGCTTCTCAACCTGCGATATGGAGTGCGCTTCGAGCCGCAGGATATGGACAAGGTGCTGCCTGTACCCTCCGGATTGCTCGGCCCGGTCCGCCTGATCCCGGCTTATCGCGGCGCTAATCCGGCGGCGGGCAAATGACGGGAATTACCTCGCGCTTGTTGCGCCGATAAATGCGGAAATCCTCCCGATCCACCGTAATAATGCTGTGCCCCGGGAAAAGTTCGCTCAGGCGAATCAGACAGAGGTCGGCGAGAGCCTCGAGCTGCGGCCTAATGACCACCCAAACCTGAAAAAGACTCACAGATTCTGCTGATGAGGCTTTGAGTTTGATACCGTGCCGAGCGACGCATTGGTTAAATGCGGTATACTGTTGGGGAGTCCATCAATGAACCGCGCTTGCGCCAGCGTTTTCCGGCTTCGAAGCTGATCCGTGACCTGTTGATTGCACTTCGTTGCGTGGGAAACGATCCCTGAGGGACCATGGATAAGAAAATGAGAAGCTTGTGGAAATCCATTATTCTTTTGATAACGGCAGCTGTCCTGGTGCAGCCGATCCTGCCGCCGGCGCCTGCCGCATCTTCGAATCCCCCCATCGATCTGGCAGGGATCTGGCGCTTTGCCATGGATGGGACGGATGCCGGTGTGACGGAGGGATGGTTCGGGCGCGAGCTGCAGGACCACATTGCGCTGCCCGGGATCCTCCAGGATCAGGGATATGGAGACGAGATCAGCACCGGCACCCCGTGGGTGCACGGCCTGCACGACCGCTTCTGGTATTTGCGAGAAGATTACAAACGGTATGCTGTGCCCGGAGATTTCAAGGTGCCGTTTCTTTGCCAACCGCCGCGGCATTATCTTGGGGCGGCATGGTATCAGCGGGACATCGCCGTTCCTGTCGGCTGGAAGGAGCGCCGGATTGTGCTGACTCTGGAACGGCCGCGCTGGGAAACCACCGTCTGGATCGGCGAACGGAAGATCGGTTCAGACAAGAGCCTTTGCACGCCGCACGTCTACGACCTGGGGGCGCTGGCGCCGGGCAGACACCGGCTGAGCATCCGTGCCGACAACCGGATGCTGCTGCCATATCGGCCGGATGCGCACAGCGTGTCGGACTCGCTGGGAAGCAGCTGGAACGGGATCACGGGCAGAATCGAGCTGTCGTCGACGAGTCGGGTTTGGATTGACGACGCACAGGTATTTCCGAACGTCGCCAGGAAGACTTCAACCATCAAGGTGTCGATCGGCAATCAGACCGGCTTTGCAGGGAAGGGGACTCTTTCGGCAGGAGGTATAACGGCGCCCGCAACGTGGGACGCAAAGGGCGGCAGAGCGGAACTGGAGGTGCCTTGGAGCAAGGGCGCGCAGCTTTGGGATGAGTTCAACCCGGCGCTGCAGCGGCTGACGCTTCTGCTCAGAGGGGACCGGGCCGACGATCGCCGCGAGCTGATCTTCGGCCTGCGGGACTTCCGGGCGCGAGGAAACGAGTTCCTTCTCAACGGCCGCAAGGCCAACCTGCGCGGCACTCACAACGGCGGCGATTTTCCGCTGACAGGCTATCCTCCCACGGATGTGGAGTCCTGGAGACGAATCATCCGGATCTGCCAGACCTGGGGGTTAAACCACATGCGCTTTCATTCCTGGTGTCCTCCGGAAGCTGCGTTCATCGCCGCGGACGAGTCGGGATTTTATCTGCAGGCCGAATGCGGCATGTGGAACGAAATCAGTCCCGGCAGCGAGATGGAACGGATGATGTACGAAGAGACGGCGCGGATGATCAAGGCTTACGGCAATCACCCCTCGTTCATGCTTCTTTCCCCGAGCAATGAGCCGGGTGGCAACTGGAAGCAGGCGCTGCCGAAGTGGGTGGAGCACTGGCGCGGCGAGGATCCGCGGCGGCTGTACACGACAGGCACCGGCTGGTCGCTGATCGATGCGCCCGGGCCGGTCGACGGTGCGGATTACCTGGCCGTCCATCGCATCGGTCAGAACATGCTGCGCCGGGAATCGGCGTGGTTCGGGCGTGATTACTCGCGATCTTTGCAGGGGGTCAATGTGCCTGTTGTTTCCCATGAGACAGGACAATGGTGTGCCTATCCGGGCTTCGACGTAATCCGGAAATTCACCGGATACCTCCGGCCGGGTAACTATGAGATATTCCGCGACTCTCTCGCCGCGCATGGCCTGCTCGAAAAGAACAAGGATTTCGCCAGGGCTTCCGGCCGATTTCAACTTGCGTGTTACAAGGAGGAGATCGAAGCCAACCTGCGCACTCCCGGGCTGAGCGGATTTCAGCTGCTGGATTTGCACGATTACATGGGGCAAGGCACGGCAGTGGTCGGCCTGCTCGATCCGTTCTGGGAAACCAAAGGCTACGCCGCGCCCGAGGAGTTCCGCCGCTTCTGCAGTGCCACCGTGCCGCTGGCGCGGTTCAAGGGCCAGGTCTTCACCACGGCGGACCGGCTGGATGTCGACGTGGAAATGGCGCATTTCGGTTCCCAGGCGATTGTCGACGCGGTGCCCGTCTGGAAGATCGTCGATTCCGCTGACACGATTGCCGCCCGGGGTGAATGGCCGAAAACCTCGATCCCGCTCGGCAAGAACTTCGCACTGGGGAGGGTATTGCTGGATCTCGCAGGGCTCGCCGCGCCGCGGTCCTACAGGCTGGTGGTTGGGCTGCAGGGGACGGCGATCGAAAACGACTGGAAATTCTGGCTGTATCCTGCGCAATCAGGATCCGTGCCGGCGAGTGAGGTCCGCATCACGCGTTCGTGGGCGGAAGCCGAGACTGTCCTGGGCGCCGGAGGCAAGGTACTGTTTCTTCCCCGTCCGGAAGACCTTGCCTGGACCAGTCCTCCGCTTGACGTCGTGCCGATATTCTGGAACCGGATGATGACGCCGGGATGGAGCCGCATGCTGGGACTGTGGTGCGACTTCAGTCACCCCGCCCTGGCAGAGTTCCCCACGGAGGCGGCCTTTGACTGGCAGTGGACGGAGATCGTACGGAACGCGCGCGCGATCAACATGGACCGGATGCCGCCCGAGCTTCAGCCGGTCGTGCAGCCTGTTGACGACTGGAACCGCAACTACAGGCTTGGCCTCGTTTTCGAATGCAGAGTCGGCCGCGGCCGGCTGATGGTCTGCTCCGCCGATCTGGAAGGATCCCTGGAATCGCGTGCCGCTGCCCGGCAGTTGCGCCGGTCGCTGCTGAACTATATGGCCGGCGCGAGGTTTGAACCGGCCGTCGCCGTGCCGGCTTCGGACATTCGCACATTGCTGTTCGACACGCGGATTATGGGTAAGCTCGGCGCCGTGACACAAGGGGATGGCGCGGCCGCAAATGTCGTCGACGGGAACCCCAATACCTTCTGGCTGGCAGGAGAGCGCGGAGCGGGACACCCGCATGAACTGATCATCCGCTTCCCGGCACCTGTGGAAATTTCGGGTCTGGTCTGCATGCCGCGGCAGAACCACCGGGAGCATCAGGGCGATATCCGGGAATATGCCGTCCGGGTAAGCGATGACGGCAACCGCTGGCAGGATCTGGTGCGGGGCGAGTTGGTCTCGTCCTATAGCCCTCAGCAGGTGCTGTTCCCACAGACGATTTCGACGCGCTTCCTGAAATTCACGGCGCTTTCCGGCTTCGGCCCGGACGCCACGGCTTCCCTGGCCGAGCTGGCGGTGATCCACCAATTCAGACAGAAACCGCCGGCAAGAATGCAGTAATGGCACGGGGACAAGACGGCCATGCAGAGCCGCGACCATCAGGGAGCGGGTGGCGAAAATCCTCCGGCAGCCCGCCCGCTTGCTGACGCGCGGGGCTCTGAAGGACGTGCCCGGCCGCGCAGGGACAGAGCGTTGCGGCCAATTGCCGAATCGCAACGCGTGGACCAGCAGAGGTTCTGATGGTGGCGGGCAGGAGGCCAAAGGAGATCCCTATGGACACAAGATGCCGAAATAGGAGTTTTCTTCTGCTGCTGGCGACTGCCGGGCTGTTCTCCGCCGGCCGTCCTGCGGCGTTTCCGGCACAACCGGTGAGCCGGGAACTCCCGGCGTCTGAGCCGGCGCCCCAGGTTGCGCCGGATAGAGTCTCTCTCGACTGGCTCGATCGGGCTGGTCCCTCGGTGAATTGGGGCGTGAGTTTTGGAGTCCCGTGGAAGAGAGGAGCACTCCAGCGGGATGACCCGCTGTCGTTGGAAACAGCCGGCGGGAGATCCGTGCCGATCCAGACCTGGCCACTGGCGTACTGGCCGGACGGATCGGTCAAGTGGACCGGCCACGCGCTCAGCACCGGACCCGGGCTCTCCGGGCCGCTGATGCTGTCACCGGGAAAACCTGCGCAGCCACCGGCTGCAGTCCGAGTGGTCAGAAGCGCCGGCGGCATCGAGGTTGATACCGGTGCGATCCGGTGCCGCATCGCCGAGGCGGGCACATCCCTGATTGAGTCTCTCAGGATCGGGGACCGCGAAGTAGCGCGGAACGGACGGCTGGTAGCGCTTCTGGAAGACCGCTCCGAGTATCGGAGCTCCGGCATCGTGCGCGAAGAGAGTTTTGTCAGCCAGGTCGAGACGGTCACTCTGGAACAATCCGGTCCGGTACGCGCCGTGGTGAAGATCGAGGGCCGTCACGAGGGCGGCAGGTCAAAACGCCTCTGGCTGCCCTTCACCGTTCGTCTCTACTTTTCCGCGGGGCTCGATTCGGTACACATAGTCCACTCGTTCATTTTCGATGGGGACCAGGAGAAGGATTTCATCCGCGGCCTGGGTGTGCGGTTCTCTGTCCCGATGCGCCAGGAAGCGCACAACCGCCACGTGAGGCTGGCCGGCGAGACAGGTCTGCTGGCCGAGCCCCTGCGATTGATTGCCGGCAGGCGAAACCCGTCCCCGGAGCTCTATGCCAGGCAAATCGCCGGCAAGCAGATACCCGGCCTCGCAGATCTTCCCGGCAAAGAGAACGTGGCAATGATGGCCGTATGGGACGCCTACAAGCTGGTGCAGTCCTCCGCCGACTCGTTCACCATCCAAAAGCGCACCGGCGTGCACAGCAGCTGGATCGGCGTTGCCGCAGGCAAGCGGTCTCTGGGACTGGCATTCGCAGGAGATACATCCGGCGGTGTCGCCGTGAGCATGAAGAATTTCTGGCAGCTTGCCCCGACAGGGTTGGAAATCGAAAATGCCTCGAGCCAGGCGGCCGAGCTGACCGCGTGGTTGTGGTCGCCGGACGTGCCGGCCATGGATCTGCGCCATTACGACATCAAAGAGCACGGCCTGGAGGCGTCCTATGAGGACATCGATCAAGGTTTCAGCACGGCCACCGGAGTGGCGCGCACGACCGAACTGAACCTGCACGCCTTCGCCGCGACGCCCTCGAATGAAGAGTTGCTGAAACTCTCTCGGATCGGCGGCCAGCCCCCGCGACTGGCCTGCACGCCGGAGTACTACCACTCCATCCCGGCCCTCGGCATTTGGAGCCTTCCAGACCGCTCCACGCCTGGGAAAAAGTGGCTGGAGGAACAGCTCGACCAGGCCATTGCATTCTACCAGGGTCAGATCGAACAGCGCCGATGGTATGGCTTCTGGGACTATGGGGATGTTATGCATTCCTATGATCCGGCCCGCCATGCCTGGCGCAGTGATGTCGGCGGCTTTGCCTGGGCCAACGGCGAGCTGGGGCCGGAACTGTGGCTGTGGTACAGCTTCCTGCGCACTGGGCGCGGCGATGTATTCCGCATGGCCGAGGCGATGACGCGGCACGTCCAGGAAGTGGACGTATATCATCTGGGCCGCTTTGCCGGCTTGGGATCGCGGCACAACGTCCGACACTGGGGTGACGGCGCCAAGGAGGCCCGGATCAGTGCTGCCATGCTCAAACGCTTTTACTACTACCTCACCACCGACGAGCGCACCGGCGATTTGATGCAGGAGGTCGTCGACGTCGATTATCGCCTGGTGGACGTCGACCCGCTTCGAAAGCTCGAACCCAAGACTCAGTATCCCACCCACGCTCGCGTCGGTCCCGACTGGCTGGCCTTTTGCGGCAACTGGCTGGTCGCCTGGGAACGCACGGGTGACACCCGGTACCGTGACAAGATAATGACCGGAATGAAATGCATGGCTGCCATGCCGCACAAG
Source organism: Acidobacteriota bacterium (assembly GCA_017860135.1). Classification (GTDB taxonomy): domain Bacteria; phylum Acidobacteriota; class UBA6911; order UBA6911; family UBA6911; genus JAFNAG01. Next base: position 7,093 of record JAFNAG010000099.1, on the reverse strand, counting down.
ATGTTTTCGGGGCGATCCTATGGATACGATCCCAAGACGGGGATGCTGTACCATTTGCACGACGAGGTTTTCATACCTCACCTGGCAGCCCTGTTCGGCGGACCGGAATTGTGCTTCGAGATGCGCGGCCTGATCACCCTGCCGGAGTGGGACGAGGCATGGCTGCAGTACTGTGAACTGCTGACGGCGGCTCCCGAAGAACAGACAAAGGTGCTGGGTGCGGCGATGAACAGCAGCCGGGGAAGTGCATATGCGAAATTGGCAGCGTTTGTGGCTTATGTCAAACAGGATCCCGGGCTGGCGCAGCGCGCCTGGCGGGATTTCCTGGGATCGGCAACCCGGGATGCCGCCAGACCGATGTTTGCATCCCGCAGGATAGACGTTCCCGACGTTCCGATGGCGGTGGACGAAGTGTCGGGAGTCTCCACGAACAACACCGCGCAGTGGAGCTTGAACGCAATCGAACTGCTGGAGATGGTCGGAAAACATCTGCCCGAGAACGACCCGAGGTGGAGATAAGATTCAGGTTACAGCAATCCCGCCTTCGTGCTCCGCAACGGCTGGAATCCAGGGCTCTCGCGGATCATTGTCGCAGTGCGGGCGGCGATGCCGCGGAAAGGGGACTGAATGACGGAAACATCTCACGACGATTCGGATCTGGTTGCCTGGCGAAGCGAGTTTCCCATATTGGGAAGCACGGTATATCTCATCAGCAACAGCCTTGGCGCCATGCCGCGCGGTGTGAAGGACTCCCTGCAGCAATATGCCGATACCTGGGCGGCGCGCGGCGTGCGCGCGTGGGCGGAATCGTGGTGGGAGATGCCGGTTGACATGGGCAACCTCCTTTGCCCCATCCTCGGCTGCGGGCCGGGAGAGGTTTCCTTCCATCAGAACGTCACGATTGCGGAGTCGATCATCCTGTCGTGCTTCGAATTCAAGCCGCCAAGGAACAGGGTCGTGTATACGGACATGGAGTTTCCTTCGGTCATGTACCTATACCGGGCGCAAAAGCCGCGCGGCGCTGAAATCTGCACCGTCCCGTCGGAGGACGGCATCACGATCGATCAAAGTCGCTTTCTCGATGCCATCGACGAACGCACCCTGCTGGTCCCGATCAGCCACGTGCTGTTCAAGAGCGCATACGTCATGGATGCAAAGGCGATCATTCGGAGGGCTCATGAGGTGGGGGCCGTTGTCATCCTCGATGTCTATCAATCGGCCGGCATCCTCCCCATCGACGTGAAGGAGCTTGAGGTCGATGTCGTCATCGGCGGCTGCCTCAAATGGCTGTGCGGCGGCCCGGGAGCGGCCTTCCTTTACGTGCGACCGGATCTGATGAACAGGCTCGAGCCGAAAACGACCGGATGGATGGCGCACCGCGATTCCTTTGCATTTGAGACCGGGGACATCCGGTTGCGCGACGATGCATACCGTTTCCTGAACGGTACCCCCCACATCCCCTGTCTGTATGCGGCTCGCCCCGGCCTGGAGATCCTGGGCAGGATAGGCGTCCCGAGGGTGCGTGCGAACTCGATGCGCCAGGTTTCCTATCTCATGGACCTGGCTCTGCAGCAGGGATTCCCGCTCACGGTCGCGTCGAAGCCTGAAGAACGCGGCGGGACCGTTGCCGTCAATCCTCCTCATGCTTACGAGGTCTGCCGCGAGTTGCTGCAGCGGAATTTTATCGTCGACTATCGCCCGGGTGCGGGGGTCCGCCTGTCGCCGCACTTCTATACAACCGATGACGAATTGTGTGCCGTGATACTGGAAATGCGCCGCATCATTGACGCACGGGCATACGAGAAGCATATCGGCACGCGAAGCTACGTCACCTGAAGGCTCGCGCCAAAATGCGAGTCGATTTCCGCGGGAATCCCGATCACGGCTTGCGCCGGTCGAATGCCTGTGCCGGGGCCGGAGGAAGACCGGATGATCTACGACATATCACAGACGCTCAGTGAGAGAACCGCAGTGTGGCCCGGAGATCAGAAATTCCGGACACGCTGGTCGATGCGGCTTCGCGACGGGGATTCGTGCAATGTCTCGTCTGTCACAATGAGCGTACACACCGGGACTCACGTCGACTCTCCTTATCACTTCCATGAAACGGGGCCGGACATCGCATCCGTGCCGCTTCGGCACTACATTGGGCCGGCGCGGGTCCTCCGGTTGCCCGGGCGGCAACGACTCATCGATGCGGCCTACCTCGGCACACAGGACTGGCGCGGAGTGGAGCGCGTCCTGTTCAAAACTGATGCGAGCAATCAGCCGGAAGAAGAATTCACGCGGGACTACGCGTGTCTTACCGAGGATGGTGCGGAATTCCTCGGTCTCAGGCACGTCCTGCTTGCAGGGACCGATGCTCCCTCGGTGGATGCCTTCGACAGCAGGATCCTTCCGTGTCACAACGTCCTGCTGCGTCATGGCGTGGCGATCCTCGAAGGCGCGCGTCTCGCCGCTGTTCCGCCGGGGGACTACGAGCTGATCTGCCTTCCGCTCAGGTTCGCCGGCCTGGACGGATCCCCGGTCCGCGCAATCCTGCGCAGTCTGGACTTGCATGCGTAGCGAATGACTACTCAGAACAAGAGCGGCCACAGATTCCACAGATTTCACGGATGTATGGATCTGCACTACTCACCTGAAAATCCTTGCCAAAAAGGAAAGGATTTTTCAGCACCACGGAATAACGGTCGGGGTCGGTATCGGCATCGAGATCGCAATCGCAGTCTCAATCGCCATCGAAAGCAGTGCGTGATCGGACGCCTCAGTATTGATGCCGGCAGCGCGATGATGCCGAAATCGATCCCGATAGCGATTGCAATACCGATGCCGATTCCGATACCGATTGTGCCATTTCAAGGAAAGGTTGCTTAGACTGGTTGCGGCCATCGGCCGCACCATGGAATCTGTGGAATCTGTGGCTGCTCTTACGGGATCACGCTTCCTAACAGTTCGGCCTGAATTGGGCCGAACCGGGGAATAACCGCAATCTCCCTCGCGGGCCCCAGCCGCAAAACCCGGCTGGGCACTGTGCCGAAGCCCTGAATCTGCAGGGAGTCCCGAAAGACCGAGACGATTGCAAAACGATTGCTTTTCTCCGGAGACTCCACCATTCCGGGAATCGTGACATGGTGAATACCGTTCTGTTCCGCATAACTCCCCGGGTGGTAATGGCCGCACACATAGGCCACGACACAACCGGAGTTTTCCAGCACGTGGAGTACATCCTGGTAATTCCATAGCACGACATCATCGTTGCCGCCTGCGGGCAGCACCGGATGGTGGCAGAAGACAACCGCCTTCTGATTCGATCTTTTTGCCGACGACAGCTGCTCTCGAAGCCAGGCCATTTGTTTCGCCCCTATGGCGCCGTTGTAATCGGGAAGTTTGGGATCTTTCTGGAGGTATTGCTTTGCCTGCTCGGATTCCCGGCTTCCCGGTGGAGATGCGACACTGACATCCATGCCGTCCAACACCAGAAAACGCCAGCCGGATTTCTGAAACGCGTAATAGGTATTCTTCAGATGCAGCATTCGGAGCAGTTCCGGGCGATCGATGGCCAGGCAATGATTGCCGATAACGTGATACAGGCGGGCTTTGAGAGGATCAAGGAGCTTCAGGATGTACGCCAGATCGGCACGAGATGCCATGCCGTTGCCATCGATGAGGTCTCCCAGGTTAACTGAAAAAGCCAGCGGGTGCCTGTTAAGTTCGGCGACACATTGCTGCAGGCTGACCGCGGATTCGCGGTAGCGGCGAATGCCCCGGGCGTCCTTGTCGGCGTACTGGACGTCGGCAATCAACCCGAATCGGAACAGAGGCTTCTCGCTCTGCGCAGGGTTGGTTGCCGGATTGAAATAGGATGGAACCTGTACTCTTTCCTCGATGTGCCGGGGGCGCCAGGGCTGAGGCTGCGGTTTCGCGGCCGGGGGGAGCAGGGCGGCCGCCAAGGAAATCATCAAGGCTACCAAGGCACGCATGACCGTTTCTCCTTGCCTCGATCCGATGTCGGCCGGATCGAAGCCGGAAGGGACAGACCTTCCCAAGATCACTGGTGCGAGGATAACTCCGGATCCCGAAAAAAGATACTGTCCCCGCGTGTATCCCGTGACCCCGGCATTTGCAGGCAAACCCGGTCATTCTCGCAGGCAGGCGGAAAAGCCGGATCACTGAGATCTTATAGACCTCGATGCGTTATCTTTAAAATCCTCGGGGTTCCAGAATGATGATCGCCGGTGGTTTGCTTCTCATGGCGGGGCAAGCCAAAGGGACGGCTTCCAGGCTGCCAACTTTCCATGACAGGTCATTTCAAGGGCAGGAGGCGTATTGCCCGATGAGCTCAAGAAGGGTGGGATAGCGCGGGTGGCGGCGCAAGGAATCCAGATTGCTGTCCTTCTCCAGCCAGTTCTTTTGGGTCAAGCCGTTCCGGATGGCCCGTTCCAATGAGTCCAAGGCGTCATCCACGCGCCCTGCGAGCGCTTGGATGCACGCGACGTTGTAAAGCAACATCGGCTCATCCGGGTCGATGGCCATGGCCTGGCGGCCCCATTCCAGGCCTCTTTCATGTTCACCGAGCGCCACGAGGCCATTTGCGCCCATGTACAGCGCCCTGGCGTCGTCCGGATTCAGCTGCAGCCTTTCCTCGGCCAGCCGGACGCCGCGGCGGCGCGCGGCTGCGGCGTCCTCCTCGCGCCCGATGTCCGAGCAGATCTGTGCCACCAGCAGCGGCGCCTGGTAATCCCGGGGATTCACTTCGCAGGCTTTTTCGTACAGCTCGACGGCTCTTTCCATTCTTCCGCTCGCGAAGGCAGCCCTTGCATAGCAGTAATATGCTTCAAACAGGGTCGGATTCAGGAGAATGGCGGTCTGAAACTCCATTTCCGCGCTCTCGAAGTTCCCCTTTAGCGCCAATACGTTTCCGCGTGATGCGTGAGCTTCCGCGGATGCGGAATCCAGGTCGATTGCGTTCTGGCTCGCGGAGTCCGCCTGATCGAGGTGGTTCTTGTGACTGCCGGCGTACAGGTACAGGAATACGCAACAATCGGCTATACCGGCGTGGGCGCGGGCGTATGCGGGATCAATGGCGATGGCGTGGAAGAACATGCGCAGAGCAAATTCAATGCCTTTTCTGCTGTATTGATGGAAATACTGCCTGCCGCGCAGGTAAAAGTCGAACGCCTGGATGTCGTGGGTGGGCGCCTTGCCGATCTCGTGGCTCTCTTCGGGGCTGATCGTGATTTTCAAAGTTGTGGCGATGCTGCGGGAGATATCGTCCTGAATCGCAAACACGTCCCTCAGTTCCCGGTCGTATCGTTCCGCCCATAGATGGCATCCGTCTTCCACCTTGGTCAACTGTACTGCGATCCTCAGCCGGTTTCCCGCTTTGCGCACACTCCCCTCGAGGACCATGTCCACACCGAGCTTGCGGCCGATGGTGCGGACATCCTCGGCTTTCCCTTTATACTCGAAGGTAGAGGTTCGCGAGGCTATGCGCAGGCGGCTCATGTGGGCCAGGTTGCTGATGATTTCCGCGGTGATGCCGTCGCAAAAGTAATCCTGGTCCTTTTCGAGACTCAGGTCCGTGAACGGCAAAACCGCGATCGAAGGGTTGATCCTCAGCGGCGGGCCCAGAGCAGAGACGGGTGCGATGAGGCGATACCCCTTGCGCGGGATGGTCTCGATAATGTGCGGATTCCGGGCATCATCCCCGAATGCCCTGCGCAGCTCTGAAATGGAATAGCTCAGGATCCCGTCGCTCACGTACGTGTCCGGCCATACGGTGCGGACGATCTTTTCCTTGGAGAGAACCTGGCCGCCCACCTCCGCAAGACAGATGAGCACTTCCAGCACCTTGGGTTCGACGCCTACTGCTCTGTTGCCCTTGGTGATACGGTTCAGATCCGGCTCGACCAGCCATTCACCCACCCGGAACTGACGGCGGGCAGCCTCGACTCTCCTGGTGATCGCGAACATGATTCCACCGATCCCCCATGTACCGCTAGGATGGTACGTAATTCCACCCTGCCTGGTTCCATCTATCTGGCCACCACAGGATGGTGCGATGCTGTATATTATTGATATAATGAAGTTTGCAAGCCAAGAAATCCCTCGGAGAATCCTGAAGATCAGCTGAGGCCGCCGCGCCGTAATAGATGCAGACACGCGGACGACACCGAACTCAGGTGAGGTCGAGGGGCTCGCGGCTACCGGAATTGGAGGGATTTATGAAAAGGGCTGGAACGGTTCTTTTTGCTTTGATTGCATTGATTCTTGGATTGGCAGTTTTCGCGGCTGCTGCGGGCGACAACGGGGCGCGGTTGCGAATTCCATTTCCGTTCTACGCAGGGGATCAATTGATGCCTGCAGGAAACTACGTTTTGGACATGCCGAGGATTGGGGGATTCGAGGCCGGCTCTCTGCTTCGCATCGAGGGCGAAGATGGGGGCGTCTGTCAGCATCTGCTGTCTCAGCGCACAAGAGGCAACACTGCCGACACTGATTTTCACGTGCAATTCACGAAATACGGCGACACCTATTTCATTTCAAAAGTGCGCAACAGCCAGCTTGGCGCCGAACTTGCCAAATCCAGACTGGAGCGAAAGACCGAACGTGAGTTTCTGAAGGGCTCGGCGAATACGGAAAACGTAGATCTGACGGTGCCGATGCCCAGGACGCGGTAAGCCGGTCCTGCCGCGGCTTCCTGTCGCATTGGGCCGTGCCCGGCAGGACGAGTCACTGCTCCCACAGCAGCCGGAGAGGGGATACAGGATAGCCACTGTGCCCCTCTCCATACCCGCGCGAGCGGCCCTGCTCGCGGATCTGTTTCAATAAGCCGGCCAACCGCTCCACTTTCTCCGGGTAACGCGACGCTACATTCTGTTTTTCCCCGATATCGTCAGCCAGGTTGTAAAACTGTGGCTGGGGATCGTTGTCCAGTTCGATGTATTTCCAATCCGCATTCGTTCAGCCGGCTTGGAACAGTTAAGGGTCTGCAAACAAAGCCACGAATAATTTCACGAATTCTCACGAAGAAGTATCTCCCTTGATGCGAGCCATAGGATGCGGCTGTCGTGATAATTCGTGGCAGTTTTCT
>JAFNAG010000098.1 GCA_017860135.1 Acidobacteriota bacterium | reverse complement strand
CGCTGGCCGCGGCCGGGGAAGCAGGATTCAGCGGTGCGATCACGCTCAAGCGATCCGGATCCTATGTGGTGCAGCTGGCGGATGCAGGCGGCAGGCTGTATGCCGGTTCGCCGGAATATGAAATCGATGTTCTGGGGGACGCCGCCCCAAAAGTCACGGTCACAAAGCCCATGCGCGACGTGAGGGCGACCAGCGTGGAAGAGGTCTTCACGGAGGTCACGGCGGAAGACGACATGGGACTGAGCAAGCTGGAGCTGCATTTTTCGGTGAACGGCGGCGCCGAGAAAGTCATCGACCTCACCGGCGGAGTTGCAGGTGAAAAGAAGGCGGTCGGCGCCCACACCTTCTTCCTGGAGGAATTCGGGCTGCAGCCCGGAGACATGATTTCCTACTACGGGAAAGCGATCGACAATAACAAAGCGAGCGGTCCCGGCGCGGCGGCTTCAGATATCTACTTCATCCAGGTGCGGCCGTTCGAACAAAAATACACACAAAGCCAGCAGAGCGGGGGACAGGGCGCCGAGGCGGGGAACAGCGGCGAGGGCGGCCAGCAGGAGCTCATCCAGCAGCAGAAGGAGGTCATCAGCGCAACCTTCAAGCTCATCCGCGACAAGGACAGTCTGGATCCGAAGGAGTATCAGGAGAACCTGAAGTCCCTCGCTTTGATCGAAGGTAAACTGCAGACACAGACTCAGGGCCTGGTGGACCGGCTGGTGCGGCGGGGCGCCCTCGATGTGAGCAAGGAATTCGCACAGCTGGGCGAATACATGAAGAATGCCGCGGATGAGATGGGGAAGGCCGCGGCCAACCTGGGCGCGGAAAAGCCCGTGGAAGCCCTGCCACAGGAACAGAAGGCTCTGCAGCAGCTTTTGCGTGCCGAGAGTCTTTTCCGGGAAATCCAGGTTTCTTTCCAGAATCAGGCCGGCGGCGGGGGCGGATCGCAGTCGCAATCGAGAGCCGAGGACCTGGCCGACCTCTTCGAGCTTGAGATGAACAAGCTCAAGAACCAGTATGAAACCGTGCAGCGCGGCGAACAGCAGGCTCGCGACCAGCAGGTCGACGAGGCTGCGGAACGCCTCAAGGAGCTCGCGCAACGCCAGCAGCAGCTCAACGAACGCAACCGCCTTATAGGCCAGCGCGCGCAGGGATCCTCGGGAGGATCCGGCCAAAACCAGCAGCAACTTCTGGACGAAGCGGAGCAGCTGCAGCGACAACTTCAGCGCCTTTCGCGGGAGCGAAGCTCCCAGGATCTCAACCGGGCGAGCAACCAGCTGCAGCAGGCAATCCAGCAAATGAAAGAATCCCTGAAAAATCAGGAGCGCGGCGGCCAGCAGGCCGGAGCGCAGGGGATCCGTGCCCTGCAGCAGCTCCAGGATGCGATGCGCTCCCTGGCACAAAGCCAGGAAAACAACCTTGGCCAGCAAATGGATCAGGCAGTCCAGGAATCCCGCGCGATCCTGAATGAGCAGAGTCGCATCCGCACAGGCATCGACAAGCTGACGGAAGATCGCCAGCAGGCAGGTACCCCGGAAGGCAAGCAGCGTATCGGGGATATTACCGAGCGCAAGAGCGCTCTGGCAGACCGCGTCCAGAACCTGCAGGGCCAGATTGAAGATCTGGCCCGCCAGGCACGCAAGACGCAGCCGGAAGCCAACAACAAGCTGAACCAAGCGGCGGGTACCATCCGCGAACGGCAACTGCCGGATCGCATCCGGAGCGGAAATCAACTCCTGCAGGGAGGATATTACGACTTCGTCACCGGACGGGAGGATTTTATCCGTGCCGGCCTGGAGGAAGTGAACAAAACTGGGCCAGTCACAGCAAGGCCGGCTCGAAGATGCCCTGAACCGAACACGCCAACTTGCGGAAGGGCTGCAATCCATGCAGCAGGGATTGCAGCAGGGCCAGCAGGGCCAGCAGGGTCAGCAGGGCCAGCAAGGTCAGCAGGGCCAGCAAGGTCAGCAGGGCCAGCAGGGTCAGCAGGGCCGGCAGGGTCAGCAGGGTCAGCAGGGCCAGCAGGGCCAGCAGGGTCAGCAGGGCCAGCAGGGCCAGCAGGGCCAGCAGGGTCAGCAAGGCCAGCAAGGCCAGCAAGGCCAGCAAGGCCAGCAAGGTCAGCAGGGTCAGCAAGGCCAGCAAGGCCAGCAGGGTCAGCAGGGCCAGCAGGGCCAGCAAGGCCAGCAAGGCCGGCAGGGTCAGCAGGGCCAGCAAGGCCGGCAGGGTCAGAGCGGGCAGCAATCCCAAGGCGAAGGCCGCAACCAGCGCGATGCAATGGGCGCGCCTCCTTTTGGAAACGTGGGTGAGATGTCCGGCGATGCGAGACCTCCACTGGGGGGAAGCCGCTTCAGCCAGGAACAGTTGCGGCAGCAGCAACGCGAACTGGCGCAACGTGCCCTGGATGCCCAAGAGTTGCGGCGCCTGATGGACCGGAACTCCAGCGAGGCCAGGGCGCTTAATGAAGTCATTCAGGAACTCGAGGGATTAAGGAATGACCGCCGGTACGATAATCCAGAAGGGATCGCCAGCCTGAAAAAGGCAATCGATATGCTGCACCAGGTGGAGATCGACCTCAGCCGGGCACTGGCGCGGGTATCCCAGAACGAAAAGTATTTGTACGCCGAAGACAACGAAGTGCCCGGCAACTACAAGAAGCTGGTGGAGGAATATTACAAAGCGCTGGCCAAAGGCAAGCGCTAGCAACCCGCTTTGCAAACCATGCCGCAGGCGCGCGTGGAGCGGCCCCCGATTCCGGCAAATCCTCATGAAGCCTGGCCGGTGAGCGCAGGCTGCAGCTCGCGCATTTTCATTCACCAAGGCGCCGGAAACCGGCATGATTGACTGATCCGGAAAACGCAGCCGCTCGCATTTCACAGGTGAGTTCATGGAAGTTCCGCTATTGGACCTCAAGGCGCAGTATGCAACCATCCGGGAAGAAGTCCGGGCTGCCGTGGACGAAGTCTTCGACAGCCAGCGGTTCATCCTCGGGCCCCACGTTGCGGCACTGGAAGCAGAGACCGCCCGCATGTGTGGAGTCCCCGCCTCCGTGGGGGTTGCCTCCGGCACGGACGCCCTGCTCCTCTCGCTCAAAGCTCTGGGCGTCGGACCCGGGGATGGGGTGGTCACGGTTCCATACACGTTTTTCGCCACGGCCGGCACCATCGTGAACCTGGGCGCCCGGCCGCTTTTCGTCGACATTGAACCCGCCGGATTCAATATGGATCCGGCCCGGCTATCCGGTTTTCTGGACCGGGATTGCTCTTGGAACTCCGCGCTGCGCGCTTTGGTGCACACAGCAACGGGAAGCAGAATCAGGGCGGTCGTTCCGGTTCACCTTTATGGCCAATGCGCATCCATGGATGCAATCCTGGATGCGGCGCAACGTTACCAGTTGCCCGTGGTGGAAGATGCCTGCCAGGCGCTGGGAGCCACGTACCGCGAGCAGTTCGCCGGGACAATCGGCGACGTGGGATGCTTCAGCTTCTTTCCATCAAAAAACCTGGGCGGCGCGGGCGATGGCGGGCTTGTGCTCAGCCGGAATAAGGAGCTGGGAGAAAAGATCCGGTTGCTGCGCAATCATGGCGCGCAGCCGAAGTACTACCACTCCATGGTCGGTTTCAACAGCAGGCTCGATGAAATCCAGGCTGCCGTCCTGCGCGTCAAGCTCAGGCATCTTGACGCTTGGATCGAGGCGCGCCGGCAGAATGCCAGCGGCTATGATGCAGCGTTCCGGGCATCCGGCCTCATCGGTCGCATTCAGATCCCGCTCGCTCTGCCGGATCGACGCCACATATTTCACCAGTACGTGATACGTTGCCCGCAAAGGAACGAACTGCGGGTCAGCCTGCAAAAGTGCGGGATAGGGACCGAGATCTATTACCCGGTTCCGCTTCACGAGCAGGAGTGTTTTCGCTGCCTTGGACATGTTCCGGAAGACTTTCCCGCATCCAGCGAAGCAGCCAGACAGACCCTGGCGTTGCCGATCTATGCCGAGCTGACGGGCGCGCAGAGGGATTACGTAGTCGGCTGCATCGCCGCCTTTTACGGGAGTTATACACAGCGTCACAAGTGAGCGACAAGGGTCGAGAACTATTGCGCCTCTGCCGCAAACAGAATCGTTCGCTTTTTCACCACAGAGACCACGGAGACCACAGAGGAGTAATGCCGAAATCCATGCCCGGGGGTCAACGCTTCGCGTTGCGACCCGGGCAGGCAGATTCACTTTCGCGGTTGCCGTTTTCCCCCGGCCGTTCCCGTGCGGTCGTGGTTCTGTGCGCCCTGCCGGACCCTGCGCTGACGCAGCGTCCGGCCTGCGTGAAACGCACAGGCTCGATCTCGTCGCGCATGCCTGTTTACTGCGGTTGTTTCTGCTTCAGGCCGGAGGCTTGCGCTCTGAATGCGCCGGCATGTTTCTGAAGGATGGCGTTGAGGATGTCGACCGACTGCTGTTTGAGCGGGACCATCTGACCGTGCGCCAATAAGGCTGCAATCTGCCTGGAATGCTGGTCGTCAGTCCCCAGATTCTTCAGTTCCTGAATGATGAGCATCTTGCACCGCCGAAGAATCGATCGGAAATGATCGATGCCCTGTCGTATCGCCTCGTTCATCTGCTCGACCGAACCGGCAAGGCGCCCGCTGACTTCAGGATTGAAATTGCAGTAGCACCTCGGCTGTCTTTCCAGGATTTCCAGCACCGGCAGGTCGCACTGGCGGCTCTGCATCCATTTCCCGATCTCACGGACACGATTCAGGAAACGCCCGTCAGCGAACTCCAGTCCTGAGAGCATTTCGAGGTTGCGCAAGGCCACGAAATCCAGCCGCGACTCCATTTTCCCCTGGTTTCCGATGATGTGCACGGCGTCCTCATGAGCGCTGCAATAATAGGCGGCATAGCCTTGCTTGAATGCAAGGAACGCATCATCGAAATCCTGGCGTGCGACGGAATCTAGAAACCGATGGGGCTCCGAAGCAGCGGCAAACAAATCGTCGCGGATTTCTTCCACAGCTGCAACGGGAGTCACAAATGACCGGCGAAGGTAGGCGAACGACCTCTCAAATGCCGGCAGCCAGCCCACGAGGTGGGCCCTGCCGGCCATGCGGTCCTTCCATTGCGCCAGCCGTGAGGGATCCTGCAGGAATTCCTGGGAGACTTGCGCCATGGCCTGAATGAAACCTGCCCTGTCAGCGCGGAGATCGTTACAAATGCGCCTCAGGGCTTCCAGCGTGCAATCCAATCCTTCGGTCTCCTCCCGAAAACGCAACGTAGAACAGGCTTCCGGCAAATCGGGCAGCGCTTCGGAGAATGTCTCCGAAGCAAAAATGGGGTGAAGAGCGGCCCACGCCAGCACCTGACGTCCTGCCGAGTACAGCCCGGAACCGGCGCCGATCTCCATGCCGCACAGGAGTGATGCCCAGCGCAACGCCTCCCTCTCATCCCGCGGAGAGGCGTTCGTCAATACCTCTTCCTGATTTTGACCAGCAGACATTGTGACCGCTCGCACCACAAACCCCAGGCTGCCCAAAGTGTCTCAGGATCGGGGGTGTGTATTCATTATCGACAGCGCCGGCTCGTACTTTAGAGCAGACGGACTCCTGCTGGAGGATCGCTCCCGGAGAGGAACGAAGCGTCACGCGGCGTCCACAACTATGCCGGCCTGCAGGCCACAACCGTGCCGGCATGAATATTTCCGCAGATGGGCTGTATTCAGGATATACGGCAAACAGGCCGCATATATGAGGAGGACCTGATGTCCGGCAACGGCAAGCCTGACAGGGAACGAGGCACAATACCGCCCGTTTTGCAGATGGTTGCCTCCCGTCGCGGCGGTGAGAATTGCGGAATCCGCAGGTGCCGTAACCTATTGACGTTATTGTGCAACCGCGCGCCGTTCCGGGTGGGCGCGGCCTTGACGGGGCTGGAGTCAGTAGCGGGGGATCGAGCTCCGCGCGCGGCGTTGTGATAACGGAAAGGGTGCTGCCTGAAGCACGTCGCTTCCCGAGTGAGTGACATTATCTTCGGAGGGGAAAGATGGCTATCGCTGACGAGCTGGAGAGACTTCACCGATTGCACCAGTCGGGGGCTCTTTCTGTCGAAGAGTTCCGCGCTGCCAAGGCTTCCTTGATCGACGCCGGGCAGGGAGGCGACTCATGCAGGAATGCCGCCCCTGATATTGAACTGCGGACGAGGCAGTGGGCGATGTTCCTCCATTTTTCCTTTCTGGCGGCATTCGCGCTGCCCGTTGTCGGGCTTGTAGCCCCGATCCTCATCTGGCAACTGAAGAAGGAAGAACTTCCGGCCATTGACATCCATGGAAAAATGGTGGTGAACTGGATTCTCTCCTTGATCATCTATGCCGTGATTTCAGCTTTGCTGGTTCTTGTGATCGTAGGAATTCCGCTCTTGATGACCCTGGGAGTCGTTTCTTTCGTATTCCCGATTATCGCGGGGATCAAGGCCAACAACGGGGAGATCTGGAACTACCCAATGTCTCTGGTTTTCCTGAAGTAATGCCGCCGGGGCCGGACAACCCGCTCGCCCCCTCCGGCGCCGCTCCCGGAGCACCCACCTCCGATGTCTGAATTTCTCGCGGGCCCGCAGGAGCGTGCGGAGACACCTCTGCGCAGACGAGTTTGTTACGAAGCTTTCCCGGTACCCTTGCATGCCTGGCAAAAGCCGCTGCCATAGCACTTGGAGCACATTCTGGACTCTCTGGATTTGCCGCCGACGTTTCCTGACACTACCGCAATCGGAGTCGGCACGTTCGACACGACATTGCCGGCCCCTCCGCACCTGGAGCATTTGCCGGACCCGCCACACGCCATGCAGGCTTTCTTTTCACTCTCGCTCATACTTTCTCCCCTATAATGTCACTAAAGACTATAGAATTAGCGCCCGTCCTGCAACCCGGAATTGCACGCCAGGAGGTGCGGATGTGCTGAATAGAGGACACAGCAACCGGAAACAAAAAGTGGCATTGATTACCGGAGCATCGAGCGGCCTTGGAGCAGAATTCGCCCGCGCTCTTGCCGCCAGGGGTTATGCACTGGTGCTGGTAGCGCGCCGGCGCGACAGGCTCGAACACCTGGCCGCGGAACTGCGCAGCCATGATGGATGTGTGGCGGAGGTTTTGGCTGCCGATCTCACCCGCGATGACGATGTGGAGACTGTGGCACGGAGAATCTCGTCGGACGCGAATTTTCAGCTGCTGATCAACAACGCCGGATTTGGAGCGCTGGGGGACTACCACGAAGCGGATCTGTCCCGACAGATGAACATGCACCGTTTGCACGTCCTGGCGACGGCGCGGCTCACCCATGCAGCACTCGGCGGACTTATCGCACGCGATTGCGGTGGGGTGATCAACGTTTCGTCGGTGTCCGCTTTCATGCGTGTGCCGGGACACACCAGCTATAACGCGACCAAGGCCTGGATGAACGCCTTCACCGAATGCCTGCACCTGGAGCTGCGGAGCCGGGGTTCGCAGGTGCGCGTGCAGGCGCTTTGCCCGGGTTATACCTGCACGGAGTTTCACGACGTGCTCGGCATGGACCGCAACCGGGTAATGCCGATGCGCGGCTTATGGATGACTGCCGGTTACGTGGTGGAGAAATCGCTGCAGGCCTTCGACCGCGGTGACTGGATGGTCGTGCCCGGCTGGCGCTACCGCCTGGTAGTGAGCCTCATCCGGCACCTTCCCCGTGCCGTCCTTCATCCCGTCCAGGCACGGATCGCCCGCAACCGGGAAGCAGCCGCCCTGAATAATCGATAAGACCAAGCGATCCGCCGCCGGTCCGCGCCACTATCCGCAAAGTTCTACTCGGGGGTCTTCTTGACCGGAGGCTGCGCAGGAGGGTACTTGTCGCCTCCCGGTGGCGGCTCTTTGTCGGGATCGGACTTGCCGGGAGAGGAATAGATGCTTCGGGGCATGCCTCCGCTATACGTCTGTTCGTAATAGCTCCCGTAGCACGGAATCACAGGCTCGCTCCCCTTGATGAAATACTCGAGTTGCCGCGTAAGGCAACGGTCGGTTGCCAGCAATCCCGTGGTCGGATCAATCTCGACTTGTGTGATGCCTTCGGGGACCGGAAATTCTTCCCCGCTCAATGGCCGCAGTACCTGCGCCTTCTTCATGAATGCCGCCCAGATCGGCAAGGCAGACAGACCTCCCGACAGGTTCAATTCCCGGTTGTCGTCGAAGCCGACCCAGACGATGCACAGCAGATCGGGGGTATATCCGGCAAACCACCCGTCCCTCGAGGTGCCTGTCTTGCCGGCGGCCGGGATCCTGAATCCGGCCGACCGCACTCCCGCTCCGGTCCCTTCGTTCATTACGGACTGCATGAGAGAGGTGATCATGAACGAGACCTGGGGCGACAGAACCCGATCCGACTTCGCTTCCGGCGTCAGGATGGTCGTCCCCTCGCCGTTGAAGACTGCGCGGATCGGGACCAGGTCGGTGAGCAGGCCGCCGTTGGCAAATGCCGTGTATGCGCGCACCATCTCGAGCGGAGTGACTTCGAAGGCGCCGATGGCCATTGCCGGATACGGTTTAATTGACTCATTCAGACCGAGCCGGCGTGCCAGGGCCGCAATCTTCGGATATCCGACCTTTTCAGCGAACTTTATGGTCGCATTGTTCAGTGACTTCGTGATTGCGAAGCGCAGGCTGACCTGGCCGAAGTATTCGTTCTTGAAGTTCCTTGGTTCGTAGGAGAGAGTCTCGAATTCAAACTGCGTCGGCTGATCCAGAATCGTAGTCGCGGCCGTGACCGGACTCGCACTGCTGCCAGCGGTTTCCATCGCTGCCGTGTAGACGAACGGTTTGAAGATGCTGCCCGGCTGGCGTTTTGACTGGGTGATGCGGTTGAACTGGCTGGTGCCGTAGTTTCTGCCGCCCACCATCGCGAGCACGTGCCCGTTCCTCGGATCCACGGCAATCAGGCTTGCCTGCAATGTGCCCGGAGGGATCTCGCGCTTGCTCTTCGCAAAGTGCTCGTCCAGCTTCACGATTTCATCGCGGACCGACTCGAAGGCAGCCTGCTGAAGATCCATGTCGAGCGTGGTATACACCTTGTACCTGGAGCGGCCCAGGATGGCCTCACCCACATGCTCCTCCAGGATTTCCTGCACGTAGTCGACAAAATAGGGCGCGTCGGAGTAGTTCATGACCCCGGAGGGCCTTACTCCCAGGGGCTGGGATTTGGCTTTGTCGCAATCCTGCCGGGAGATCATCTCAAATTCCGCCATCTGGTCCAGGACGAGGTCCCGGCGCGCCTGTGCCCGCTCCGGATACCGCAACGGGGTGTAGCGGTTGGGCGCCGAGATGATGCCAGCCATTGTCGCTGCCTCGGGCAGAGTTACGTGATTGATGTTCTTGTCGAAAAACGCCTCCGCGGCCTCGCCGAATCCCACGATGCTGAATGAACCGTGCTGGCCCAGGTAGACTTCGTTGGCGTACAGCTCGAGGATTTCTTCCTTCGACAGCCTCTGTTCGAGCAGGATCGACATGTAGGCATCGGTCAGCTTCCGCCTCCAGGTTCGTTCCTGCGTGAGGAAGTAGTTTTTCACGAATTGCTGGGTAAGCGTGCTGGCGCCCTGCACATTGTCCCGGGCGCGAAAGTCAATCCAAAGCGCCTTCAGGATGCGGACCGGATCGATTCCCTTGTGGCTGAAGAACCGGCGGTCTTCTGAAGCGAGAACAGCGTCGACGAGAACCCCGGGCATGTCGCGATACGCCACGAAGCGGCGTTTCTCGCGGTTTTTGTTGATGACATTGCTGATGAGCTCGGGCTTGAGCGCCAGACGCTCCAGGGGGCGCCCCCCCGAAAAGTCCACGATTTCGCGGATGCGGTCCCGGGACCAGCTGAGTTCCACTGTTCTGCCGGCATCTTCTGGAAGTGTCAGGTCATTTTGGACGCGCACGCGGTCCCCGGATTCCACCCGATAGTTCGACAGGTTTCCGGCCTCCGGCGAGGTGTATTCCACGTAACCGAGCCGCTGCAGCCTGGTTAGAAACTCCTGCGGGGAGATCGGTTTGTCCGGGTACACCGTTCTGGGGGCGGCATAGATTTCAGTTTCCGTGGTCTCGTAGCGCTGGCCGAGCTTCGCTTCAATCATCCGGTTGAAAACGAAGTAATAGCGGATCAGAAAAATGCTGACGACGATTACAGGAATGCTCACCATGACGGCAGTGAGCTTGATGATGAACCACCACCTGGAACGCTTTTTTTTCGGGACCGCCTTGTTCCTACGCCTGGGCATGATGCGCACTCTGATCATTGGCGCGCTGATTATATCAGAGAGAAGGCTGATCCGGATAACCGGATCTTATCTCGACCTTCTCTGCATACCGTGGCAAGACTGCAACTGAGATTTCAATCCGGGCAAACCGTGCCAGCCAAGGGCGGCGAATCACCAAAACAGTCTCCGAACCCTGGCGCGCACGAGTTGTTGATGGCACCGGGCGGCGCAGCCGTCGCAAGAGCTTTCTGATGAGAATCAGTTTGATTTTCAGCGGAATGCCTGTAGTCTTATTAGGCGGTGCTTTTGAGGGAACCTGATGTCAGATAGAGGGTTAGGATCCATTTCGGAGGCGCGATATTCAAGGCAGGTCCTGTTCCCGGGAATCGGTCCGGAAGGCCAGAAAATGCTGTCGCAGAGCCGCGTACTTCTGGTGGGGTGCGGCGGGTTGGGCTCCGTGATGGCTGAAATCATGGCGCGCGCCGGTGTCGGCAGGCTTACCATTGCCGACCGGGACTATATCGACGAGTCCAATCTGCAGCGCCAGTCACTGTACACGGAAGCCGACTGCCAGGCAGGATTCCCGAAAGCTACGGCCGCAATCCGCCACCTCTCCGACATCAACAGCGGAGTGGAACTGGCGGCCGAAGTGGTGGACGTCAATCCAAAGACGATCGAGGCGATGGTTCCCGGGCATGACCTGATCCTGGACGGCACCGACAACTTCGAGACACGATACCTGCTCAACGACGCCAGTCTCAAGTGGAACGTGCCATGGGTGTATGGGGCGTGCGTCGGCGCGTACGGGATGTCCATCGCCTTCGTCCCGCGCAGGACCCCCTGCCTCCGCTGCGTGCTGGAACAGCTGCCCGCACCCGGAAGCTCGCCCACCTGCGACACGGCCGGTGTCATCGGGCCGATTGTCCATCTGGTGGCCGCTCTGGAGGCCGCGGAGGCGATCAAAATCCTGACCGGCCAGTTGGACCGCCTCAACGGCAAGCTCATGAGCTTCGATCTGTGGGAGAACCAGGTCTGGGGGTTCCACCTCTCACAACTCCAGCGGGATTCCGACTGCCCGGCCTGCGGCCGCAGGATATTCGAGTTCCTGGAAGGAAAACACGAAGGGAAAACCGTCGCATTGTGCGGGCGAGATGCGGTCCAGGTCCATCGCGACGCTCCCAGCGTCGTCGATTTTCCGACGATCGCAGGCCGACTTGCGCCCCTGGGCACCGTCAACTTCAATGAATTCCTGCTCAGGGCCCTGATCGGCAGGTTCGAGATTGCACTGTTCCGCGACGGCCGCGCGATCGTGCGCGGCACACAGGACGTCGAGGAAGCCCGGCGCGTGTATGCGAAATTTATCGGCAGCTGATTCGCTGCCGTCTGGTTGCGGGGGACTTCTATGAGGAATCGGTTAATCTGGCTTGGTCTCGGCCTGCTTCTCGTGAGTTGGACGCCTGTGCGGGGACAGGATGAAGAGCGGATTCAGAAGCTGTTCCAGGATGCCGTCCGGGTGCTGGGGGGCGAAGCGTATCTGAATGTCACTGACATGGTTTCCGAAGGCAACTATTTCATGTTTGATCGGAAGGGGAATTCGTCCGGCCTGATCAAGTTCAATGACTATACCAAGCTTCCGGACAAGAGCCGCTTCGAACTCGGAAACAAGAAAAAGGAACGCGACGTATTCGTCTTCAACCTCGAGAAAAACGTCGGCTGGATTCTGGAGGGCCAGAAGGATACGCGTGACGCGAACCCCGCCGAGATGGAAGATTTCAAGAAAGCCGTGAAGCACAGCATCGAGAGCATCTTCCGTTTCCGATATAAGGATCCTGCGGTAAAGCTCTTTTACCTCGGCGTGTCCGAGAGGGATGTGAAGCTGGAAACGGTCCGGCTGCTCGATTCCGACAATGACGAGGTCACAGTCTATTTTGACCGGATGAGCAAGCTGCCGGCCAGCATCGAGTACCAGGTGACCGACGCAAAAGGCATCCGCTCGCGCGAGTCGCAGGAGTTCAGCCAGTGGCACGTAATCCAGGGGGTCAACACCGCTCTGCGTATCGACACTTTCCGCAACGGCCGGCAGCACTCCCAGCAGTTTATCATCAAGATCACCTACAATAATGCCCTGCAGGACGACTTTTTCTCCAAGCCCATTCCTCCCAAGTAACCCTGGGAACGCGGGCTTCAGCCATGTGAGCGCGGGCTTGAGCCCGCGCGCTTGAATACGCATTATCATCTGCACGGGGGTGCAGGAAAGGAATTTTTAAGCGCACGGGCTAAAGCCCGTTCTCACTGACAAACTCCCGTGCTCCCTGAAATCGTAGTTGTTTGGCCGGCCCGAAGAAAACTGCCACGAATTCCACGAATTATCACGAAAGCCGCGTGGTAGGGCTCGCATCAAGGGAGAAATTCTCCGTGAGAATCCGTGAGAATTCGTGGCTTTATTTGCAGACCCTTAACTGTTCCGGGCCGGCTGGACAGTTACCTGGAATCTATTACCGTGTTCGCGTCACGGTTCCGGGCGGGAGAAGCTCAACCTGCCTTCGGCACTGCCAGCGCCGACTCGAACTCGGGAAGCGTGCAGACACGTTGCTTCCTGATCCCGCGTGCAATGCGGTCTGCCAGTGCCGCATGGATGGCGTGGCCGGCCTTCTCGGCGTAGAGATGCCCGATGATAGGATGGCCGATCAGGGAAATATCTCCCAGCAGGTCCAGCAGCTTGTGGCGGACGAATTCGTCCGGGAAGCGCAATTCCCGGTTCACGATGCCGGAGTCGTCCAGCACGATGGCGTTTTCGAGAGAGCCGCCCCGGATGAGTCCGCACTTCTTCAGATATTCGACATCGGACACAAACCCGAACGTGCGCGCCGTCCCGATCTCGTTCCGGTAACATTCCGGCGTGAGTTCCATATCGATCTGCTGGCGCCCGATCGCTCCGTGCTCGAAGTCGATGATGTACGTGGCCGTCGGTAATGACGCCGGGTAGACACCCGCCACCTTGTCTCCATGGCGCACTTCGATCGGCTCCTGGATAAGCAGATATTCGCGCAGCGCATTCTGCTTCCTGATGCCGCAGTTTTCGATCCCGTCCATGAACCCCTTGCCGCTTCCGTCCATGATCGGGACTTCCATGGAGTTGATATCGAGGAACAGGTTGTCGATGCCGAATCCGTACAGAGTCGAAAGCAGATGCTCAACCGTCGAGATCATCACGCCTTTTTTCATCAGGGTTGTGGCATAGCTGACCCGGGCCACATGGGCGCGGGTTGCCTCGATCTCGAAGTTTTTCAGATCCGTCCGGCGGAAGACAATGCCAGTGTTTTCCGGAGCGGGAGTCAATTGCAGATGGACCGGGTATCCTGTGTGCAGGCCTATCCCATCAAACTCGATCGCATTGTGCAACGTACGCTGGTATCGGAACATTATGCCGGTTTCTCCAGTCGATGAAGAAGACTGATGCAATCCTGCAACTTTGGCTCGATATTCAGATCAAGTCGACAAATAATGCAACTTGCATGCCGCATGCTTGGAATGGCGCGCCTATAACTGCAACTGCCTGTAATTAAACAGTATATTATTTTCCTGGCCGGAGCTGTGCATGAACCCACGAGCGGGCTTGTTGCGGTTTTGACACACCTCAGGAGCTGGCGGGCATTCCCTTCAGGACTGGCGGATCCTACGAGTTTTGCTGGAGCAACGGCATGTTTCCGCGATTTTGGGAAATGCATTGCTGGAAACGGGTTGCTGTGGTACTTATACCGTATCGGGGTTTGGTATGGATAAGACGTTACAGGCAGGCAACATCTGGTGCTGGCGCAGGGCGGCGGATGGCCGCCCGGTCTGTTCACTGCCAGTCTCCTGAAACGATCTGATGCCGGGAAAGATGTGAGAGGAAGCCGTGGACGACCCGAATCGTTCACGGTTTTTTTTTGGATCGTATGCGGTGCGCCTTCGAGACGTATCCTGGAAAGCTGCAGGGGGAATTGATGGCATGATACAACCGGCGTTGTCGGAAATCAAAGATCTCGCACGGCAGGGAAGCGTCATTCCGGTTCATAAGGACATTCTCGGGGACCTGCTGACTCCTGCATCGGCATTCCTGCGGGTCGCTCAAGGACGAAACCGAGTCTTTCTTCTGGAGAGCGTGGAAGGCGGGGAGCGCCTGGCCCGGTATTCTTTTATCGGATGGGATCCCTTTCTGGTCATCCGGGGCAAAGGGACTTCCCTGGTGGTGGAAGAGATGGGTGAGATCCGTGCCGAGCAGTCGGGCCCCTATGAAAAAATGCGGGAAATCTCCCGGCGGTACCGCTCCGTGCAGATGCCCGACCTGCCTCCGTTTCTGGGCGGGGGAGTAGGCTATTTCAGCTATGATCTCGTGCGCGAGTCCGAGAGGCTTCCTGCCGTTGCCGTGGACGATCTCGGGCTCGATGACTATTGCGTCATGTATTTTTCCACGATTCTTGCCTTCGACCACCTGCGGCACCGCATCCACATCATCGCAAACATCCTCAATCCTCGCGATTCGAACAACCTGGAGGCGCGGTATCACGATGCCGTGGTGCGCATCGAACAGATCGAGAAGCGTCTTTCCGCGCCGATCTCGCTTCCTTCCCCTCCTGCCAGTGCCGGACTGCCCGAGCCGGTGTCCAATGTCACGGAAAGCCAATACTGCGCCAATGTCGGGAAGGCGAAGGCGTACATCACGGCGGGAGACATCTTCCAGGTGGTTCTGTCCCAGCGCTGGTCCATGAAGATCGCATGCGATCCTTTTGATATCTACCGCGCCCTCCGATTCATCAATCCGTCTCCCTACATGATATTCCTCCGCATGGACAAACTCTGCCTGGTCGGCGCTTCCCCCGAGATGCTGGTGAAAGTCCAGGGGAGGCACGTGGAGTACGGGCCGATCGCGGGCACGCGCCCCAGAGGCGCCAATGCCGAAGAGGACGACCGTCTCGCCCGGGAACTGCTCGCCGATGAAAAGGAGCGGGCCGAGCACGTCATGCTCGTGGATCTGGGGCGCAATGATCTCGGCCGCGTCTGCAGGTTCGGCACCGTGCGGGTCACAGACCTGATGCGCATCGAGAAATACAGCCACGTAATGCATCTCGTCAGCAGTGTCGAGGGGGACCTGCGGGACGGCATGGATTGTTTCCATGCGCTGGAAGCCTGCCTCCCGGCGGGGACGGTCTCCGGGGCGCCGAAGGTGCGTGCAATGGAGATCATCGAGGAGCTGGAACCGTGCCGCCGGGGAGTCTACGGCGGCGCCGTGGGGTATGCGGATTTCTCCGGCAATCTGGACACCTGCATCGCTTTGCGCACCCTCGTTGTCAAAGACGGCACGGCGTATGTCCAGGCCGGGGGCGGCATCGTTGCCGACTCCCGGCCCGAGCGCGAGCTCGAGGAGTCGAAGAACAAGGCACGGGCCCTTCTGCGTGCGGTGGAATTCGCGCATCAGGGCCTGCGCTAGGCGGTGGAAGGGAAATGATTCTGGTCATCGACAATTACGATTCCTTCACCTTCAACTTGGTCCAATACCTGGGGGAACTGGGTCAGGACTTGCGGATTGTGCGCAACGATGCCGTGACACTCGAGGAGATTGAAGCCCTCGCACCCGCCGCGATTGTCGTCTCCCCGGGCCCGGGACGGCCGGAAAATTCGGGAATCATCGTGCAGGCAATCCGTGCCTTTGCCGGGCGGGGCGCCGTGCTGGGCGTCTGCCTGGGTCATCAGGCGCTGGGCGCAGCATTCGGCGCCCGTGTCGTCCCGGCGCCGTGCATCATGCATGGGAAGACCAGCGACGTGTTTCACGACGGCAGGACAATATTTGCGGGCCTCCCTGATCCATTCTGCGCCACCCGCTACCACTCCCTGATGGTTGCCGAGGAAGGCCTTCCGGAGTGCCTGGAGATCTCGGCGCGCACCGCGGATGGAGTCATCATGGGTTTGCGGCATCGGAACTTCACGATGGAGGGAGTACAGTTCCACCCTGAATCCATCCTCACGAAGGAGGGAATGCTCTTGCTGAGGAATTTCCTGTCCCTTGTGGAGCGCAACAGAAGATCCATGCAGGATCGAGAGCCAGAGAATGGAACGGAGAAACCGCATGAGCATCGATGCTGAAAATTACCGGCTCCCAGAGGCCATCCGGGATACGTTCCTGCAGAAGATCGTCGAGGCCCGGCTTCCCGAGGTGATCAGCGCGAAGCAGAAACTGCCGGCCGAGTCGATCCGCATGGCGATTCACCGTGCCCCGACGGTCCGCTCCTTGAAGAAGAGACTGCAAAAGCGGCCGGGAATCATCGCAGAGATCAAAAAAGCCTCCCCGTCGGCAGGCCTGCTGCGGCCGGGCCTGGATGCATCGAAGATCGCGGCGGAATATCAAGGGGCGGGGGCCGCAGGCATTTCGGTTGTGACCGAACCGGCCTTTTTCCAGGGGACCCTCGAGACGGTCGCCCAGCTGCGCTGGGAGTCCGACCTCCCTCTGCTGCGCAAAGATTTCATCATGGATTCCTATCAAATCCTGGAGTCCCGATACGCGGGCGCCGACGCCGTCCTGCTGATTGCCGCGCTGCTGGATCCGCCGGCGTTGCGGGAGTTGCATCGCTGCGCCGAGGATCTGGGAATGGACCCGCTGGTGGAGGTCCACACCGAGGCGGAGCTCGATTGTGCCCTGGCGGCGGGGTCTACGCTGATCGGCGTCAACAACCGGGATCTCAAGACACTCGCCGTTTCCCTGGACGTGAGCGAGCGGCTGGCCGCCCGCATTCCCGCCGAAGTCGTGGCAATCGCGGAAAGCGGCATCCGCACTGCGGCGGATATCCGCCGCTTGAAAAAAAGCGGCTATCGCGGCTTCCTGGTTGGGGAACCGCTGATGCGTGCCGCCTCCCCAGGCGCCGCAATGAAGGAAATGCTGGCCGGTATCGGGACGATTTGACAGGAACCGTCATATGAGGGTCAGAGTCAAGATCTGTGGTATTACAAGCTACAACGACGCGGTCCTGGCGCTTGACCTGGGCGCCGATGCGCTCGGATTCAATTTTTTCCCGGGAAGCCCGCGCTGCCTCGATGCGGCTGCAGCAAGGGAAATCACCCGCAGACTTCCACCTCTGGTCACGACCGTAGGCGTCTTTGTCAATGTGCCCGACCCGGATGAAGCCGCGCAGCAGGCCCGGGCTGCCGGTGTGCAGGTGCTGCAGCTGCACGGCGACGAATCTGCCGAATATTGCCGGCGCCTGGCCGACTTTCCGGTCATTAAGGCTCTCAGGATCGGCCGGGCTCCCGACTTGCAGAGCCTGCGGGATTTCCCGGCGCAGATGTTTCTTTTCGACGTCCGCGATGAGCAGCGCTATGGCGGCACGGGCAGGGCGTTCGACTGGCTCCTGGTCCGCCCTGCGGCGCTGGAGTTCAGAATCCTGGTCGCAGGCGGGCTGCATCCCTCCAACGTGGCGGAAATGATCCGGGACGTGCGCCCGTTCGGAGTGGATGTATGCAGCGGAGTCGAAAGCCGTCCGGGGAGGAAGGACGCCGCAAAGCTTGCCGCGTTCATGAACGAGGTGTGGAATGCAAACAGCGAATGATTCTCCCGGCCTGCCCGACGAGCGGGGTCACTTCGGGCCCTATGGAGGCAGATTTGTTCCTGAGACCCTGATGCGCCCACTGCTGGAACTGGAAGATGCCTTCCGCGATGCGCGCCGGGACCCGTCGTTTCAGGCGGAGCTGGACGGGCTGCTCAGGAACTATTCGGGCCGGCCGACGCCGCTCACGCGCGCCTGCCGGCTGGAACAACATCTGGGACGCTGCCGCATTTACCTCAAACGCGAGGATATGAACCACACAGGCGCTCACAAGATCAACAACGCGCTCGGGCAGATCCTGCTCGCCAGGCGCATGGGAAAGCGGCGCGTCATCGCCGAAACCGGCGCCGGGCAGCACGGCGTTGCCACGGCTACGGTTGCCGCCCTGTTCGGGATGGAATGCGAGATCTACATGGGCACGGAGGACATGCGCCGCCAGGCGCTCAATGTGTTCCGCATGCGCCTTCTCGGCGCGAAGGTGGTTCCCGTGGACGCGGGCAGCCGCACGTTGAAGGACGCGATCAACGAGGCGATGCGGGACTGGGTCACGAACGTGCACAACACCCACTACCTGCTCGGCTCCGCCCTCGGCGCCCATCCCTACCCGTGGATGGTGCGCGAGTTTCAGTCCGTCATCGGGCGCGAAACGCGCGGGCAGGTGCTGGACCGGGAATCGCGACTGCCGGACCTTCTTCTGGCCTGCGTCGGCGGCGGCAGCAATGCCATCGGCTTGTTTCACCCCTTCCTCGCCGATCGGGCGGTGCGCATGATCGGGGTGGAAGCGGGCGGGCGCGGCAGCGCCCTCGGCGAACATGCGGCCCGATTTTCCGGCGGCAGGATTGGCGTGCTGCAGGGCACGCTGAGCTACATCCTGCAGCATGAGGACGGGCAGATTGCCGGAACCCATTCGGTATCCGCCGGCCTGGATTATGCGGCCGTAGGCCCGGAACACTCGTTCCTTCACGACCGGCGGCGTGTCGAATACACCTCCGTCACCGACGATCAGGCGCTGGCGGCATTCCGGCTGCTGAGCCGGCTCGAGGGTATCATCCCGGCGCTGGAAAGCGCCCATGCCGTGGCGCAACTCGTGGAAATGGCGCCCAGCCTCGAACCCCGCGCTCTGATCATCGTCAACCTTTCCGGCCGCGGCGACAAGGACGTGAATCAGGTTTCCGAGATCCTCGGCGATACGCCCGGAGCATGAGCCCGGCCTGCACGCGAGAGGAGAATGGAATTCCGGCTCTTTCGGCGGCCATGGCACAAGAGACGGGAACCACGAAATACCTAAGGCGCGAAACCTCTCGCGAGTTTTGTGCATTTCGTGGTTCCCGGGAATGCGAGGGGGATGATGGATCGAGCGATATCGAAGACTTTTGAACGGCTGGCGCAGCGGCAGGAAAAGGCGTTCATCCCGTTTATAACAGCCGGCGACCCCGACCTCGAAACCACGGTCGGGCTGGCAATCGAACTCGAACGCGCCGGATCCCACATCGTGGAGCTCGGCATTCCCTTTTCGGACCCGCTCGCGGACGGTCCTGTGATTCAGCGTTCTTCCGAGAGAGCGCTGCGACACGGCTACAGGTTTTCCGACTATCTCGCCGCGGTCAGGGCCATACGTCGCCAGACCGGCATTCCGCTGGTACTCTTCAGCTACTTCAATCCCATCCTCCAGTACGGCCTGGATCGGCTGGCGCTTGACGCGCGCAACGCAGGTGCGGACGGCATCCTGGTGACCGACATGACTCCCGAAGAGGCGGACGGGTACTGCGCGTGCATGGAGCGCAACGAAATCGACGCGATTTTCCTGGTGGCGCCGACCAGCGACACAACCAGGATCAACCGGATCGTCGGATGCTGTCGCGGCTTTGTTTACGTGGTGTCGCGCACGGGCGTAACGGGCGCGCAAGACTCCCTTTCCGACACTGTTCTTCCCACGTTGGCCCGCGTCCGGGACCGGACCCGTCTTCCCGTCGCCGTCGGATTCGGCATCTCCAGGCCGGATCAGGTGCGCGCCATTTGGGAAGTCGCGGAAGCGGCCGTCGTCGGCAGCGCCATCGTGGCGCAAATCGAACAACGCGCCGGCGATACCGACCTCGTTCCACGCATCGGCGGCTTCTGCCGCTGGCTGCTCGGGGCGGCATCAA
>JAFNAG010000327.1 GCA_017860135.1 Acidobacteriota bacterium | reverse complement strand
GGCCGAAGATACAGTCACTATATAGAGCACGCATCGACTTCATCTCATCCCCAGCTCGAACTAGTCGCCTTCCACCCTTGCCTTCACCCCGCCGTTTCCCGGACCTGGTTCGGTTCGCGGAGCTGCGGGTCGCGGTCCCTGTGATAAACGCTAGTGGGCCGGCCTTGACCTGTCGATACCCACAAATCATGAGTTTTCAAGCAGAGATTGGGTGGGGCGGCATACCGCGACGTGCTAATAAGGCTATAAAATCCATAACAGCCACAGATTGCACGGATTTCACAGAGCAGCCGATGGCCGCAACCAGGCTAAGCGACCACTCCTGGAAATGGCACAATCGGAATTGGTATCACAATCGCTATCGAGATCGAAGTCGGCATCATCGCGCTGCCGGCATCAATACAGAGGCGCCCGATCACGCACTGTTTTCGATAGCGATTGCGACTGCGATTGCGATCCCGATGCCGACCCCGTATTTCCATGGTCCTGGAAAAATCTTTCCTTTTTGGCAAGGACTTTCATGTGAGCAGTACATAACGATCGCGCTGTGACATCTGTGCAATCTGTGGCGACTTTTGCCTGTCCTGCAGGGCGTCAGTAGCGGTAATGCTCGCTCTTATAGGGGCCCTCAACCGGAACGCCGATGTAGTCGGCCTGTTTCCTGCTGAGCGTCGTGAGCTTTGCGCCGAGCTTGTCCAGGTGCAGGCGGGCGACTTTTTCGTCCAGGTGCTTGGGGAGCACGTACACTTTCTTTTCGTACGATGAGTGGCGCAACGCCAGGTCAACCTGGGCGATCGTCTGGTTCGTGAAGCTGTTGCTCATCACGAAGCTGGGGTGCCCCGTGGCGCAGCCCAGATTGAGCAGGCGGCCTTCTGCCAGGATCAGCACGCTGTGGCCGTCGGGAAAAGTCCACATGTCATACTGGGGCTTGATATTGGTCTTGATCACCTTGCCTGCGGCCTTGAGTCTGGCGAGGCCTGCCATGTCGATTTCGTGATCGAAGTGTCCGATATTGCCGATGATCGCCTTGTCCTTCATCCTCTTCATATGTTCCACGGTAATGACGTCGCGATTGCCTGTGGCGGTGATGAAGATATCGGCCGTGGAAACCACGTCCTCGATGGTGACGACCTGGTAGCCCTCCATGGCCGCCTGAAGCGCGCATATGGGATCGACTTCCGTGACCACGACACGGCACGCCTGACCCTTGAGGCTCTGGCAGCAGCCTTTGCCGACGTCGCCGTACCCGCAGACGACCGCGACCTTGCCGCTCAGCATGACGTCGGTGGCGCGCATGATGCCGTCCACCAGAGAGTGGCGGCAGCCGTAGAGGTTGTCGAACTTGCTCTTGGTAACGCTGTCGTTGACGTTGATGGCCGGGAAGAGCAGCGTGCCGCGCTTCGCCATTTCGTAAAGTCGATGGACACCGGTTGTCGTCTCCTCCGAGACGCCATGGCAATGTTCGGCGACCCCGTGCCAGCAGCGGTTGTTCTTCCGGTAGGTTGCGGCAAGCAGCTTGAGGATGACGGCGAACTCCTCACTATCCGCCGTCGAGGGATCGGGGACGCCGCCTGCCTCTTCGAATTCATACCCTTTGTGAATCAGCAGGGTGGCGTCGCCGCCGTCGTCGACCACCTGGGTGGGCCCGGTCCAGTCGCCGAAATCGAGAGCCTTCTGCGTGCACCACCAGTATTGCTCGAGCGTTTCGCCCTTCCAGGCGAATACCGGCACGCCGCCGGGGCGATCGGGAGTGCCGTCCGGGCCTACGGCGACGGCGGCCGCCGCATGATCCTGGGTGGAAAAAATGTTGCAGCTCGCCCATCGGACCTGCGCTCCCAGCGACGCGAGCGTCTCGATCAGCACGGCGGTCTGCACCGTCATGTGCAACGATCCGGTGATGCGCTGGCCTTGCAGCGGCTGCGACTTCCGGTATTCCTCGCGGATCGCCATCAGCCCCGGCATCTCCTGCTCGGCGAGCAGGATTTCCTTGCGGCCCCATTCGGCCAGGGACAGGTCGGCGACCCTGTAGTCCCGACCGCCTTGCCTGGTGGCCGTCCTGGAGAGTGACTTCGTTTTCTGCTTCATGAACGCTCCTTTTCTTTCATCCGTTGTTATCGACTCACTTTGTTCCGCAAGCGCTTTCGAAGACCTGTGGCGAGAAACAATGCCGGCCCCCGGGCGCCGGCCGCGGGGGGAAGCGGGGTTGCGCCGGCCGCGTCGAAGCCCGCGTCCAGCAGCATCCGGCGCGCCTCGTCGAGCGCAAAACCCGCACTCTGCTGCCCCATGCGGCGCTGGAAGTCCTCCCGGTCGTGCGGCAGCAGGTCGACGATGACGAGTTTGCCTCCGGTTCTGAGGATGCGGCCTGCCTCTTTCACGGCAGCCTCCGGGTCCGCGACATAGGTGAGAGCCAGCAGCAGGATCGCCGCATCGCAGCTGCCGCTTTCGAGCGACAGGGCGGACAGGTCGCTGCGGCGGATTTCTACGTTTCTGCGGCCTGCGGTGCGTTTGCGCGCCGCGCGCAGCATGGCGGGGGAATTGTCGACGGCGATCACCCGGCGTACGGCGCCGGCCAGTTCCGCGGCGGCCTGTCCCGTCCCGCATCCGAGATCCGCCACCACATAGTGCGAGGGGAGCAGCGAGAGCATCGCCGCACGCACGAAATCATCGCCGTAGAGTTCGCGCCGCAGCTTTTCCCACTCTGCCGCCGCGCCGGCAAAAAACGCCTGCGCCCTGTCCTGGCGGCGGCGCAGGCGCCGGGCCAGCCTCAGTTCGTCCTGCCCGATCGTCGCCCACCCCCCGATCTGGTCGCGCGCCAGGAGCCATAACCGGCGCGCACCCGGGTCCAACTGGTCCAGTGTCATGCGGTAGAGATGCGTCGTTGCCCGGCGGCTGGAGCGGACCCAGCCCCGGCCGGCGAGGACTTTGAGATGCCGGCTGATGGTGGACTGGGGCAGCTGCAGCACATCGCACAGGTCGACCACGCCCAGTTCCCGGCGCTCGAGCAGGCGCAGCAGCCGCAGCCGCGTGGCGTCGGCAAGCGTCGACATGCGGGAGAGCAGCGAACCGGGCAGGGAATCCACCTTATTCATCATTCCATCCGGATACATTGTTAAATAAAAAATGTCTCCTGTCAAGCCCCATTAAAGGCTGCGATGGATTTCACTGATTCCACGGACGCATCCATCTGTACTACTAACACAAAAGTCCTTGCCAAAAAAAAAGGATGTTTCAGAACCATGGAAAAACGGGGTCGGTATCGGCATCGGTATCGCAATCGAAAACAGTGCATGACCGGACGCCTCCGCGTTGATGCCGGCAGCGCAAGGATGCCGATGTCGATTCCGATAGCGATAGCGATTGCGATACCGATTGTGCCATTTCCCGGAGTGCTCGCATTACATGGTTGCGGCTATCGGCCGCGCTGTGGGATCTGTGGCGGCCTTTGCAGGGCTGCGTCTTTATCGGGTATGCCAGCGCGATGCGAGGGCCTGCATGCGCGCGAGCGCCTCTTCCAGGAGGGGGGAGGCGCTTACCAGCGAGAAGCGGACAAAGTCCTCACCGGAGGCGCCGAATGCGGCGCCGGGGATCGCCGCCACGCCGGCCTCCTCGAGGAGCAAACGGCACAGTTCGTCCGCCCGGAGTCCGGTATCGCCGACGTTGACCCAAGCGTAAAATGCGCCCTCCGGGAGCGCGCAGCGAAATCCCGGAATACGGTTGAGTCCGCCGACAAAGAGATCCCGGCGCCGCCTGTATTCCTCCACCATGGCGTCAACGGCGTGAGTGCGGTCGCGCAGCGCCTCGATCGCGGCCAGCTGAGTGAACTCGGCGACGGAAGTGAACATGTTGATCACGAGCAGGTCGAGCGCGTCGATGAGTGCGGGCGGCGCCACGGCGAACCCCAGGCGCCAGCCGGTCATGGCGAAGCTCTTGCTGAACCCGTCGACGATCACCGTGCGGCCGGCCATTCCCGGCATGAGGGAAATCGAATCGTAAGCGCCCGAAAAAACGATGCGCGCGTAGATTTCATCGCTAATCAGAGTCAGGTCGTGCTCCACGGCGATCCCGGCGATGCGCTGCAGGGCGGCGCTGTCGTACACGGTTCCCGTGGGATTGCCCGGGGAATTGAAAAGCAGCACACGGCTGCGCCGGGTGACCAGTGACTCGATTTCGTCCGGGTCGGGCTGCAGGCGGTTTCGCTCCAGAAGCCGGAAGGGAACCGGCACAGCGCCGAGCCCGCGCGTCATCGAAGCGTAGGTGGGAAATCCCGGGTCCGGGACCAGGACTTCATCCCCCGGTTCGATCAGTGCCATCATGGCCAGCGAGAGCGCCGGCTTGCAGCCCGGAGTGATGAGCACCTGGTCCGCCGAGATGCGGAGGCGCCGCGTGCGCCCGAGGTATTCGGCGATCGCTTCGCGCAGCGCGGGCAGGCCACGGGATGTAACGTAGCGGTCGCGCCCGGCACGGATGGCGCCGCATCCGGCTTCTACCACCGGTGCCGCGGGGTGGAAATCGGGTTCGCCGAGTTCGAGGTGGATGATCGAACGGCCTTGGCGCTCGAGATCCCGGGCCCGCGCGAATACGGCAAGGGCCCCCTCGCCACTCATTCCTTTCAACCGTGACGAAACTCTCGGGATTGTCATAGGCCCGGCATTATACCGCTTGCGCCTCCCGGGTGTCAGGAGAATGGTAACTATTTGGCTGTCTCGGAGCAGTTAAGGGTTTGCAAATCAAGCCACGAGTTTCACGAATTCTCACGAAGAACTATCTCCCTTGATGCAAGCCATACGATGCGGCTTTGGTGATAATTCGTAGAATTCGTGGCAGTTTTCTTCGGGCTGGCTGAACAATTACGGAGAATGTGGCTCAGAGGCTGGGCAAGCCCACCAGAGAAGCCGGTATCGGTATCGCTGTAGGTATCGCTGTCGGCATCGAATCCTGCGGTGACCTTCAGGTCGCCGCGTTGATGTCTGCGGCGAAGTGATCATCGATCCCGATCGCGATTGCGACCCCGATACCGATTCCGATACCAGGGGTACGCGGGTTTGTCCCGCTTTGCGCTGCCTGTTGCCCACACGTGACACTGTGGGAGTGCACTGCCTGCCGGGTCGCTGTACTACTAACATAAAAGTTCTTGCCAATGAGGAAAGGACTTTTCAGCACCATGGAAAAACGGGGTCGGCATCGGCATCGGGGTCGCAGTCGCTATCGAAAACAGTGCATGATCAGACGCCTTAGTATTGATGCCGGCAGCGCGATGATGCCGAAATCGATCCCGATAGCGATAGCGATTCCGATTCCGATACCGATTGTGCCGTTTCCAGGAGTCGTCGCTTTGCCTGGTTGCGGCCATCGGCCGCGCTGTGAAACCATGATGGGGCGCAGAGGGACGGCAGTCAGCAGCCGCCCTCGATCCGTGCCGTTTATCAGATGTTTCGCTGGCCTACCAGGGTGAGATGCGGATACTGGACGCAGATGACCCTGAAAGGGTCGCGCAGGACAGCCCAGGGCGCAAGCCCTGGGAAAAGGCACACATCTTCTCACTTGGAGAAACCCCCAGGCTCCGACCCTGAAAGGGTCGAGCAGCAAAGGCCAGGGCGCGAGCCCTGGCGACATGGGCGCCCAGGATGCCAGCCTGGAAAGGCCGAAGCCGC
>JAFNAG010000326.1 GCA_017860135.1 Acidobacteriota bacterium | reverse complement strand
ATGAACGCCCGGCCCGTGCCCGGCACCAAAAATGGCTGCAGCCCGTTCTTCGCGCCCGACGGCACATGGATCGGGTACTTTGACATCCGGAACGCAAAACTGAAGAAGCTGGCTGTGTCCGGGGGGGATCCCGTTGTGTTGGGAGAAGCCAGATCCGCGATGGGAGCCTCCTGGGGATCTGACGGCTCCATTATTTATGCCCCCGATATCTTCTCCGGCCTCTGGCGCATTGTGCCGGGCGCAGGCAAGCCGGAGCAGCTCACGGAACTTGGAAAGGGGGAGTCTTCTCACCGCTGGCCTGAGATTCTGCCGGACGGCAAGGCGGTGATCTTCACCGTTTGTGCCCCCGGAGCCGATGGCAAGATGCGCCTGGCAGCCCTGTCGTTGCGGAACAGGCAGAAGAAAATGCTGCTCGAGGGCGCGTCCGAAGCCCGCTACTCCAGCACCGGCCATCTGCTGTTCCTGCGCGGAGCGGATCTCATGGCTGTGAGTTTCGATCCGGGCCGGCTCGAGGTGAGGGGAAAACCGTTCCTGCTGAAGCAGGGGATCGAGGCCGACCAGACCTCGGGGGCCGGACACTTCGCATTCTCGCGTACCGGGGTGCTCGCATTTTCCCATGCCAGTGAGGATGCGGATCTGCGCACCCTCGCCTGGGCGGATCGCCAGGGGGGATTTGAAAAACTCACCGTGACCCGTGGCGCGTTCTCTTATCCCAGAATCTCGCCGGACGGGCGCCGGCTGGCCGTCGTGATCCACTCACTCGAAGGAAAATCGGACATCTGGACGGTGGAGATCGCGACGGGCAGTTTTTCGCGCTTGACCGTCGAGGGGAACAATTCCTATCCCGTTTGGACTCCGGACAATCTCCGTGTGACATTCGCATCAGACCGCAGCGGACCATGGAATCTCTACTGGGCCCCTGTGGACGGCAGCAGACAGGAAGAGCTGATCCAGAAAAGCGATCTCCCGCAGATCCCCAGCTCCTGGTCCCACGACGGCCGTTCCCTGGTTTACACCGAGTACTCTCCCGCCACCGGCCCGGACATCTGGTCCCTGTCTTTCGGCGAGGGCCGGAGCGCGGAACCGTTTCTGAAAAGTGTTCACGCAGAATGGGGGGGCGTCTTCTCCAGGGACGGCACCTGGCTCGCCTATACCTCGGATGATTCGGGTCCCGACCAGGTCTATGTGCGTCCGTTCCCGGGTCCCGGAGAAAAAGTGCAGATATCAACGGCAGAAGGGCGTGGGCCGGTGTGGGGGCCAGGCGACGGGGAGCTCCTTTTCCGATCCTGGAAAGGGCTGATGGGAGTCGCGTTTTCAAGCCAGTCGGAATTCAATGCCGGACCGCCGCGCATCCTCGTCCCCGGTGACTTTGAAGCCGGCGATATTCCTGCTTTCGCCAACTACGACGTCTCCCCCGACGGGCAGCGATTCGTATTGGTGCCTCGCAGGCGCAGAGAGAAAACGCGGATATTCATCGACTTGAATTGCTTTGCTGAAATCCGTCAGTTTTAGCACGCTGAAAAAGCTGCGTCGACGCGCGATGGATTATGTTATCCCGAGCGTTGAAAACGGCTCGGACGAAGAACAGAAGCGGAAGCGGCGGGGCCGGATGGCCCTATTGCCGAAGCCTACGGCGAGGAGAACGGCATGGCGAGCGGAGCGCGCAGGTACCAGTGGTTCGCCCTCGGCGACATCAACGGCTTCTTCGGGCTGATGTTTGACAACATCACCGTGCTGTCGTTTCTTGCCGGCGCCCTCGTCTTTGCGTTCGGCTTCCCGGCCGACATTGTCTACACGCGCATGTTCCCCGGAACCGCGTTTGGCGTGCTGTTCGGAGACCTGGTCTACTCCTGGATGGCATTTCGGCTTTCCCGGCGCACCGGAAATCAGAGGGTGACGGCAATGCCATTAGGGCTGGACACCCCGTCCACCATCGGCCTGGCGCTTGTGGTTCTGGGGCCGGCATTCACCTCTCTCAAGGCCGCCGGCATGGAAGTGCGGGAGGCCGCCATGATGACCTGGCACATCGGCATGGCCACCATGGTAATGATGGGATTGATCAAGCTGGGGCTATCGTTCTGCGGCGGCTGGATTCAGAAGGTGGTGCCGCAGGCCGGATTGCTGGGGTCGCTTGCCGGCATCGGGCTCGCTCTCATCGGCTTTACCCCGCTGATCGATATTTTCGGGCTCCCGCTCGTCGGCATGGTGTCGATGGGCCTGATCCTCTACAGCCTCGTCGCGAAGGCCCGGCTCCCGTGGAACATCCCCGGTGTGCTGGCAGCCATCGCGCTCGGCACCGCCCTGTATCATCTGCTGGGGCCATCCGGGATGGTCGGCTCTTCGTACGCGCCGCCGGCTGCGGTGCTGCATTTCGGTCTCCCCATGCCTACTCTCGGCTTCCTGCACGGATTCTCCGCAGCCCTGCAATACCTTCCGATCTCCATACCATTTGCTCTGCTTACCGTGGTCGGAGGCATCAATGTCACTGAAAGCGCGCGCGTCGCCGGCGACGATTTCCGGACCAGGGACATCCTGTTGACCGAAGCTCTGGCGACGCTGGTGGCCGGCTTGTGCGGCGGAGTGGCCCAGTCCACACCTTATATCGGGCAGCCGGCATACAAGGGTATGGGCTCTCGGGCAGGTTACACGCTGTTGACGGGCCTTTTCATAGGACTGGGGGGCATCCTGGGATACGTATCGTTCATCGTCGAACTGATACCGCGCGCTGTCCTCGCCCCCATTCTGATTTTCGTGGCGCTGGAGATCATGGCGCAGGCTTTCCTCGCCTGCCCGCGCGCGCATGCGCCGGCCGTTGCCCTCGCCTACTTCCCCACTATGGCACGGCTGCTCGCGATCAAATACAGCAACGCTGCGATCGTTCCGGCCGACCGCTTCCTGCAACTCATGAGTACTCCCGGCAGGGAGTTGCCGGAAGTGCTGGTCACGATTGCCGCGGGAAACGGTTTCATCCTCACCGCAATGCTCTGGGGAGCCTTCCTGGCACTGATGATCGACAAGCGCCTGAAAGTCGCATCTCTCTATCTCGTCATCCTTGCGGCCGGGACGTTCTTCGGCGTAATACATTCGGCCCTCCCCGAGGGGAACATGTACCTGCCATGGCACCTGGCAAGTCCGCTTCAGCGGGCTATTCCCTATCAGTTCACGGCCGCCTATCTGGCATTCGCGGTGATACTCTTTCTACTCTCGATCCATGCGTCGCACGAAAGACGCAGGACGCTTGACGGCAGCTAATTTTTTTCAGGAGGACATATTATGAAGGGGCAACTGGTACCGGGACGCCTGATGAGAAGCGGTGTTCCCATTGCGATTGTAATTCTTCTGCTGGCTTCGTTGTCTTTTGCCGGGAGGCCGCTGCAGCCGGGGCCGGAACCGGAAAGCTGCACAAGCATCCTGGTCGGCAGGCTGGCTTCAGCCGACGGCTCGACGATGACATCCCACTCGTGTGACAGCAACACCGACCGGACCTGGATGAACATCGTCCCGCGCCGGCAGCACAAGACGGGTGAAATGGCCCAGGTCTGGCTCAATCCGAAATTGACCAAAGGGCCGGATGATTCCGACCGCATCCCCACGGGAGAAATCCCGCAGGTTCCGGAGACCTACAAATACCTCAATGCCGCGTATCCGATTATGAACGAATATCAGCTCGCGATCGGTGAAACGACCACCGGCGGCAGGCGCGAGCTGCAGAGTTCTGCAGGAATCATCGATGCCCCGGAACTGTACCGGTTAGTGCTGGAGAGAGCCAAAACCGCGAGGGAAGCGATCGGTGTCGCCGACGAGCTCACCAGGAAATACGGGTACAACGACGCGGGCGAGTGTTTTACCTTCGCCGATCCCAACGAAGTCTGGCATTTCGAGATTCTGGGCCCCGGGAAAGGGAAGATCGGCGCCGTCTGGGCTGCCGTGCGCATTCCGGATGATCAGATCGGAGTGTCGGCGAATGCGCACAGAATCCGGCAGCTCGACCTGCAGAACAAGGATGATTACATGGCTTCGGAAAACGTGCATTCGCTGGCACAGGAGATGGGTTGGTGGAATCCGAAGAGCGGCCGGCCCTTCGAGTTCTGCTACGCCTACGCCGACAGGAACAGCCTCTATTGCCGCCGCCGTGAATGGCGAGTGTTGAGCCTTCTTGCCCCTTCCCTCAGGCTCGACCCGAATGCGGAAAACTATCCTTTTTCAGTCAAGCCGGAGAAGAAGGTAACGGTCCAGGATCTGCTGGCAATCTTTCGCGATTCCTATGAGAGCACGCCCTTTGACATGACCCGGAATCTCGTCGTGGTCAACCAGAAGGGCCAGGCGGTCAAGAGCCCGCTCGCCAATCCCTTCATGAGCAGCGATATGCGGGACCTGATGCGCATCCAGAGGGAAAGGACGATC
The DNA here is from genome assembly GCA_017860135.1 of Acidobacteriota bacterium. Taxonomy (GTDB): domain Bacteria; phylum Acidobacteriota; class UBA6911; order UBA6911; family UBA6911; genus JAFNAG01. The sequence continues at coordinate 1,274 of JAFNAG010000326.1, read as the reverse complement.
TGTTCGCCGACCGCGACTTACCTCCAGATCACCCAGTCACGGTCCTGGCTGCCGAGTCCGATCGGAGGGCTGGTTTGGCTGGGGTACGATAATCCGGCTACCACTCCCCACATGCCGTTTTACATCGGAATCCGCCAGGTTCCCGATTCATTCATCGTCGACGGCAGGGAAAAATACCGGCGCGATTGCGCCTGGTGGTCCTTCCGGCAGGCGAGCAAGCTGGCCTACATCCGCTACCAGGAGATGAAGGAGGATTTGAAGAAGGTGTGGCTGCCGATCGAAGACCGCGCTTTCGCGAAGCAAAGAGAGATCGAGGAGGAGGCACTTCGCCTTTACAAGGCAGACCCGGCAAAGGCGGAGGCATATCTCACGAAGTACTGCCATGACATTGCCAACCAGGCCGTGGAGGACTACTGGAAACTCGGCGAATTCCTGTGGTCGAAATACAACAACAGTTTCTAAGGAGCTGATCCGCGAAGACTTCAAAAATACTCTGAATGAAGGTCTTTTCAGTTCAGTGCCTGGCGCCGGTATCGTCTGATTCTTCCTTCCTCGAGCCGAGCCACCCTCTTCGGCGGAAGTAGAGGAGCAAAAACGCGGCGGTCAGCGCCATCAAGCCCAGTGCGAAAGGGTAGCCCCAGGCCCATTCGAGTTCCGGCATATTCCACGGTGATTTGGAGGAGTCAAAATTCATGCCGTATATTCCCGAAATGAGCGTGAGAGGAATGAAAACAGCCGTGAACAGGGTGAGCACCTTCATGATTTCGTTGGTGCGGTTACTCAAGCTCGACAGGTAGACTTCCATCAATCCGGAAGCCACGTCGCGGTAGTTCTCCAGCAGGTCGATGATCTGAACGGTGTGATCGTAGCAGTCGCGCAGGTAGATACGCGTTTCGTCGGCAATCAGGGGAAGGGGCTCGCGATACAGTGCATTGACCGTCTCGCGCAGCGGCCAGACGGCCCGGCGCAGCGTGATCAAGCCATAGCGCATCTCGTGGATCTGCCCGATAAAACGCCGGTCGGGCTGCGCGACGACGGCATCCTCGAGCGCCTCCAGCATCTCACCATACTCCTCCAGAATCGGGAAATACCAGTCGATCGCGGCGTCGATCAGCGCATATGCCAGGTGATCCGGCCCTGCGCTGCGCAGACGGCCGGTGGAATTGCGGATCCGCTCGCGCACCGGATCAAAAACCGTCCCCGGCCGCTCCCGGAAGGTCAAAACGTAGTTCTTCCCGAGAAAGATGCTCAGCTGTTCCGATGAAAACCGTTCT